>JAMQPH010000248.1 GCA_023717605.1 Pyrinomonadaceae bacterium | reverse complement strand
ATAGATCGGGGCATAGCCCAAAAACAAAAGGAACAGCTCATGGCGAGGCAGAGCCACCGCCTCACATCAGGCGGCACAGCCGTGATGACGACATGAGACTGGTCTTTCTCTATCGTCAGTCTCACGCTGTGATAAACTGCGGCCCGTTTCATCCAGCAGTTCCGACGGCATTTCACACCTTCATCTCAGGAGAGTTTATGTTTCCAGGCAAACCGCTTGTCGTCAGTTGTCTATCACTGGCCATCCTGGGCCAGACAGCGTATTTCACGATGGCCCAGGAAGGAACACCTACCCCCCCGGCTTCGCCGTCCACATCAGCTCCGGTCGAGTCGAAGGAAGACCAAAATAAGTCCCCGCACGAGAAGGCATTCGAGCGGCTTGAGTGGCGCAGCATCGGTCCCGCCAATATGGGCGGTCGCACAGCGGACGTGGAAGGAGTGCCGGGAGATCCGAGCACGGTCTACGTCGCGACAGGCTCGGGTGGACTATGGAAGACAACGAACGGAGGTGTGACGTGGAAACCGATATTCGAACGCCAAAGCACCATCTCCATCGGCGACATTGCTCTCGCGCCGAGTAACACCGACGTCGTGTGGGTGGGGACAGGCGAATCAAATACTCGCAACAGTGTCTCCTTCGGTGATGGTGTGTACAAGTCAACAGACGCCGGCAGAACCTGGCAACACATGGGATTGAGAGACAGTGAACGAATCTCCGCCATTGCTATTCATCCGCAAAATCCAGACGTGGTTTACGTAGGCGCACTCGGACACGCCTTTGGTCCAAACGATGAACGCGGCGTTTTCATGACGACGGATGGCGGCAAGACATGGGCTCGGACGCTTTACGTCGACAGGGAACACGGAGTCTCTGACCTCGATATCGACCCAACCAATCCAAACATTCTCTATGCCGCCATGTGGAGCTTTGAACGCAAACCCTGGACTCATCGCAGTGGTAGCGAGAAAGGCGGCGTGTTCAAGTCAATTGACGCCGGGCGCACCTGGAAGAAGTTGACCACCGGGCTGCCCAAACTGATTGGGAGAATCGGCGTGCGAGTAGCGCCCAGCAATCCAAACGTGGTTTATGCAATCACGGAAGCGAAAGAAGGCACGCTCTACCGATCGGATGACCGCGGTGAAACCTTCAGGCGGGTCTCCGAGGACACCAGGATCGTTTCTCGTGGTTTCTATTACACGACCGTGAGAGTCGATCCGCTAAACGAGAACCGTGTTTACGGAGTGGCCTCTGGTCTTTTTGTTTCCATCGACGCCGGCAGGACTTTTCGCGCAATCACCGGCAGAACTCACATCGACTACCACGCCTTCTGGGCCGATCCCAAGAATCCCAAGCGACTTTGGCAAGGCCAGGATGGCGGAATTGCTGTTTCTTATGACGGAGGGGAATCGTGGGAATACGTTAACAATATTCCGTTGGGCCAGTTTTACCAGATTCACGCGGACAATAGACTTCCCTTCTACTATGTGATGGGTGGACTGCAGGACAACGGCTCATGGACCGGACCCAGTCGCACTCGCGAGCCGGCAGGCATTCTTAATGACGACTGGCGCATGGTGAGCTTTGGCGATGGGTTCTACGTTATCAATCACCCGGACGAGCCGGAGCTTTACCTGTCCGAATCACAGGGCGGCAACATCGCGCGAACTGACATGCGCACTCGAGAACAGCAAGCAGTGAATCCCTGGGGACGAGGGAGCGGAGGTGGTCCCGCAGAGGGCCAGAAATATCGCTTTAACTGGAACACACCAATCATTCCCTCACCACATGACAAGAACACCGTTTTCTTTGGCGGCAACGTTGTCTTTAAGTCGACTGATTTCGGAAAAAGCTGGGAGCAGATCAGTCCCGACCTGACCACGAACAATCCGGAAAAACTGAAGGACGCCGGTGGTCCCATCGCTTTTGAAAATTCTACGGCCGAATACCACAGCACCATCATTAGCCTGGCTGAGTCTCCTGTTCAAAAAGGTCAACTCTGGGCTGGTACCGACGACGGAAATCTTCAACTGAGCAACGATGGCGGCAAGAACTGGTCCAACCTGATCCGGAATTTTTCCGGCCCGGGGCCCAACTCGCCCGTGTCGCACATTGAACCTTCGCGCACGAGCGGGCAGGTGGCCTATGTCGCATTCGATCGACATATGCTTGACGATTTTCGACCGTATGTATTCAAGACTTCGGACGCCGGCAAGACCTGGCAGAACATTTCCGGAAACCTACCGACCAAGGCCTATATTCAGGTCGTGCGAGAAGATCCAAAGAACGTGAACTTGCTTTACGCTGGCACTGAGTTAGGACTTTTTGTTTCATACACCGGAGGCCGGGAGTGGGTAGCACTCAATCTAAAGAACCTGCCGAATGTTTCGGTACACGACATTCTGGTCCACCCACGCGAGAACGACCTGATACTTGCCACGCACGGACGCAGTGTCTGGATTCTTGATGATGCCTCCCCGGTACAACAAATGTCTCCCGCTATTCTTAATGGCGATGGACATTTTTTCCCGATTAGGCCGGCGCTGCGTTTCACCACGCGGTTCACGCGCTACGGTATTGGCGACAAAGTCTTCACTGGACCAAATCCACCATACGGAGCACTGATCAGCTATTACCTAAAGGACAAACTTGACGATAAAGCCATTCTCAAGGTTCAGATTTTCGACGGTACCGGAAAACTCGTACAGGATATCGAAAGGCCGTCGAAGGAGAAGGGACTCAACCGGGTTACGTGGAATTTGCGCTTCGGTGGCGCGGAGGTAAGGCGTCCACCCAGCGAAGAGGAAACAGCGTTCACGGGTCCGCCGCGCGGTCCGCAAGTCCTGCCGGGCACGTACACAGTGAAGCTGACATTCGGAACGAGGACGCTTGAAGAGCATGTTGAAGTGCGACTCGATCCGACGATTAGTGTGCCGCTTCCCGATCTTCAAGCTCAGCTTGATCTCTCGCTGACTCTTCGCGACATGCAATCAGCCGCCAACACCGTACTCCGATTCCTGGATAGCCTTAAGGACCAGCTGAAGCACACACAGACTACCGTTAGGACTCTCAACAAAGAGCCCGATAAGGAGTTGACGAAAGCACTTGAAGAGTATCTGAAAGAGGTGGAAGCACTTCAGGACCGCCTGGCGCGACGCACTGAAGGACTGGGACTCGGTGGTAGAGCCAGGGTCGCCGATCAGATTGGCGGGCTCTTCTTTGCAATCGATGGAGTGAATGCTGCTCCCACTCCCTACCAGCGCCAGTACTTCAGTGAGATTCAACCGGAGTTTCGCCTCCGGATGGAGCAGGCTAACAAGTTTATCCGGGAAAAGGTGCCCGAGTGGAATGAGAAACTGCGTCAATGGAACGCGCCAACGCTGACCACGCGCAAGCCAGTTGAGTTCTGAGGAATAGCAACTGGCAAAGTGTATTGCTAAATCACTCAAGGTTGCCTAATTCGCAGGAAGGGTGGGTTTCCATTTTCCATTTGTCATTGAAATCCAATTGGTAATTGGAATCCTCTTGGCATTAATGGTTCGCAACAAATGGCGAGTGACCAATGAAGGTGCCCAATGACAAATGAGAAATGAGAAATGGAAAATGGAAAATGGAAACCCACCCTTCCTATGAACTAGTGCAGCTTGAGTTGTCCTCGGGTTCCCGATTAGCTCTTAGCCTTGGCAGTATCAACCTCCGTCGAGGCGGTCATAGCCTTGGTCAGACGGATATTCCCATTGATTCCATTAGCCTGAATCGAACTTCCACCTGAGCCAATGTGGGCGGAGTAGCTACCATGCTTTGCCTTCTCCAGAACAAAGCCCGGAAGATCCGAAACCACATTGCCATTCATGCCGTGGGCCTCAATATCGACGTTGACGCCTTCACTCAAGCGCAGCTCGATGTTCCCATTCACGCCATTAATGCTGACTGCATCTTTCTCGAGTCTATTCAGAGCCACCGAGATGTTCCCGTTGATACCGTTGAATTCTGCAGAGCCAGTAGCCTGGGCAACTTCAACCCGACCATTGATTCCGTGGATTTCGATCGGCCCATCAATCTCTCCTACATTGACGGCACCGTTGATGCCCTCGGCAACCAGAGAAATTTTCCGCGGCAGTCTTAGAGTGACCCGCTCGGTGGGACTTGAACCAAATAGACGTGCGAAGAAGCCGGCATCGCCCTTCTCGCCGCGAATCCTAAGGCTGTTGGGGCTGTTTTCAATTGTAATCTTGCGGCGACTCAGAGCCTCAGGGCTCTTGGCTATCCGCTCAATGTAAACGTCGGCGGTTTTGATGTCGGCAGTCTCAATCTTCACCGCGCCGTTTATTCCAGCCACTTCCACTTTCGCCCCTGGCGCCAGTTCGTAATTCTTCCGAATCTCCTCTCGGGTTTCCCCTTGCGAAGCGGAGTCGCCACTGATTGCTCCGGGCAGCTCATTGATACTGTGGCCAGACTTGGAATACGAGCGCACGATTCCGGCTACTCCGGCAATGCTCACCAGCAATACAACTAGAATTATTCGTCTCATTGGGGTCTCCGTGTGTTTGAAAATCCTGAAGATGCGCCAGGTTCTGGAACTTGTAACGTCAAAAGTAGGCTTTTAGTTTCATGCAATGATCCCAGTTTTAGAGTCTCTTGACACACATCGGTTGCGTCATTACAGTCAAACTGGCTCACGTCCCTACGACTACATTTCGGAACAATGACTGAAAAAAACTCGGAAAACCTGACGGTCCTGATTGTTGAGGATGTCGAGGATGCTCGGCTGTTCATGAGGTTGGAACTCGAGCAGCGGGGTTACCTCGTTAGTGAGGCCGAGGATGGAGCGAAAGCGGTTGAGATAGCCCTTCGTGAGCATCCCGACATCATCTTAATGGACCTTACTCTTCCAGTTATGGATGGGCTGGCAGCAACCGCAATGATTCGTAACGACGAGCAGATGAGCAGAATCCCGATCATTGCCGTTACCGCCCACCAGGAGTCGGACCTGCGATCCGAAGCAAAAGCCTCAGGTTTCGATGCGTACGTGACCAAGCCCATCGACGTGCCCTGGCTCAATGAACTCATCAAGGGCCTTCTCATCTGATCAATGAGTGCTATCGAGAAGCGGGAAACATTTTTCGTAAACCTACTGCGTCTTTTTGTTGGCCTCGATGTATTGCTCCAGCTTCTTCCGGTCAGGGTAGTCAGGTTGCCTTTTTAGAAATTCTTCATATTCGGTAACAGCCTTGTCTTTCATGCCGGCGGCGTTATAGAGCGCTGCCAGTCTCAGGTGCGCCTCGTATCGACCCAACTTCGCCGCCTCGCTGAGATAACCAACTGCCTTTGATCCCTTTTTAAGTTGAAGATAACTCTCTCCCAGGAGGTAGTGCGCCTCGGCATTCTGCGGTTGAAGCTCGACGGCGCGGGTCAGTGGTTCGATGGACTCTTCGTACTTCTTCTGCGCCACGCGCACTCTGCCAAGGTTTAGCAACGCCAGGGAGAACGTCGGCTTCTCTTCCACGGCCGTCGCGTACGCCTTTTCCGCATCACCCTTCTTGTCGAGCAACAAGTAAGTCGTGCCCAGCTCAGACCAGGCTTGAAAGTCCTTGCTGTCCGCCTCCAGAATCTGCCGCAATAGGGCGACGCCTTCATCATATTTCTTCTTATCGATTGCCTGCTGTGCCTTTCCGAAAAGAGATTTGTTCGCTGACGACCTGTTGTAGAAATCCTCCGCGGAGATTGTCTGCTTCCTGGCAGCCGTGCCACCCGCTGCATTCGCACGCCATTCGAGCTCGATATCCTGGCGGTTGTCAGTGAACATGCCTCCGCCTAAATTGATATGCAAGCGAGCGACTTCAGCAGCATCCACCTCCACAGTCAACTCGTACTCACCGCCCCTGATGCCGTTGAAGCGGTAGCGCCCTCCGTTCGCGACCTTCTGACGCGCAACAACGTTGCCTCCGAGAGTGTAAAGGATGATATCGAAGCTCATCGGCTTCACCCCTTCCGCACTGTGGTCTTCAACCTTTACATCACCAAAGAGCGTATGACCGCTACCACTTTGGCCAATGGCCACAGCTGGAAGGAAAACGAACAGCAGCGGCAGAATCAACGCAGTTAAGTGGAGCGATCGTTGCCGGTTGACACTAAATACGCTGACGGAGGATTCATGGGCGGCTGGCAGAGTGTTCATTTACGGTCTCCTTGAGTTGGAATCCTGGGCCATGATCAATCACCAAGCTAGTTGAAGTTAAAACGGGCTGCGACGGTTAAGTCGCAGCCCATTTTAGTGGCGTCTCTGAAAACCGCCGCAAATTTAGAACGAATAGCGCAACGCGAACTGCAACACCCTCGGTGTTCCTTGAATAGCAGTCAGATTGCCGAACGTTGCGTTGGCTGTCCGCTTGAACGGGTCCAAACCCTGCGTGAACCCATCCACAGAAGTCAGCCGCTGCGTGTTGGTGACGTTGAACGCCTCGGTCCGGAACTGGAGTTTGTGATTCTCACTCCACGGCATCCCCCAGGTTTTACCCAGGCCGACGTCAAGAGTTACAAAGCCCGGGTAGCGGAAGATGTTCCGGTCGCCGCGCTCTCCAGGCCGGCCGCTGCGAAAACTCTGGAAGGCAGCCAGAGGATCAGCAAACAGATTCGGCGACACACCAGTGAAAGTTGGACTGGACTCAACCTCACGAAGGCGCGTTGTGTAATTGCGGCGGTTCCAATTGGTCGGCCAACCGCCGAAGTCAAGCGGTGTTTCAACCGGCAAGCCTGAATTCCAGCGGAAGATCGTGGAAAGCTGCCAGCCACCGAGGATTCCATTGGCGATGGAGTTGTTGGTACTAATCCATTTGTTACGCCCAATTGGCAATTGCCAGATCGCATTAGCATTAACGACGTGCCGGACATCGAAATCGGACACTGCGCGCTGCTGTTCAATGCTCAGCGCGTTAAGGACAAATGGAGTGAAGGGTGCGTCGGTCTGGAGGCCGGACACGTCGTCCATGGACTTCGAGAGCGTGTAGTTGAAGTCAAAAGTCACAGCGTCCTTGTAGCGCTGCCTGATGGACAACGTACCTGCATGGTAATCAGACGACGCAATAGTGCTGTAAACCGCCAGCGCGCCATATTGGGGTTGGTAGAAATACCGGCGCCCTGATGAGGAATCGAGATCGTCTTGCGTGGTAGTCCAGTCATTGCCGTTAAAGTTAGTCGCCAGCCTATAAACCGCTTGCGTGTTTGAGAGACCAGCTCCGGCAGCTCCGAACAATGTAGAGCCGAGCCCGGGCGCGTATAGGTTCTCGAAGAACGGTAGCGCTCCGATGCTGCCTATCGGCGTGCCCGCGGCGCGCGCGATCTCGAGAATCGTGGCTGCTTCCGTCCAGGTCTGGTTGGACTGGGGATCTCTAAAGTTAAGGTTGGTCTGCACGGAGTCGCGACCTGCCAACAGGTTACGCGCCGAGCGCCCGATGTAGGCTGCTTCAACAACCATGCCACCCGGCAGGTCACGCTGGAACGAAAGGTTCCAACTGTAGTTGATAGGCGATGAAAGGGAACCGTCCAGCGAGCTCTCAATGCGACGGGCGTTGTTAGACGGTCGCTGCTGCGGGAACGTCAGCGCGCCGGGCACAACTATCGTTGGCAGTGTTCTGATGGTCTGCCCGAACCCGGTGAACAGGGGAGGAGGATTCGTGGTGGTGTTGAAGGTATTAGCCGCGGTAGTCTGCGACGAGGCGAAGCCGAGTGTGTTCTGCGAATTGAAGGTTACCGCCAGCTGCTGGCCGAAATAATCATTCGTGATCGCAAAACCGCCACGCAGGACACTCTTACCATTGCGTCCGAGGGCGTTGCCTAGCCAGTTGTCTCCGAAGTCCGGCGACCAGGCGATGGCGACTCGCGGTTGGAAATTGTTCTTGTCCCAGTTGTAAAGGCTATCAACCTTGTTCACGATAATCGGCTCCACGTAGTTGACACCGCGATCGGCCGCTTCGATGCGGCGTCGCAAGTACTCGCCCAGCGGAATATTGGGAGCAGCCATGAACCCTTGCGTCTCGTAAACTGGTTTGCTCAGGCCGTAGCGAAGTCCATATGTCAGGGTTAGGTTCTGATTAATCTTCCACGAGTCCTGCGCGTAAAAATCATATTCCTCGGTAGCAAACTCGCGGATGTTGGGCGCACCTGCATCCAGCGGCTGACCATCGAGACCGAAGTTAAATCTGGCTGTGTACTGCGAAAGGCGTCCTACGACCGCGGCCACCGCCGCTTTGAGATCGTCTGGGTTGCTGGTGATGGTGTACCCAGCGTTAGTAATCGGGCTAGTCAGGCCGGCGCCCGACGACTGGTAGAAGAAGGGGTTCGTCAGGCCCTGGTCGAAAGCCGAACCGAACTCCGTGCGCGCGTTGCGGACTATGCGAATGTTGGTGCCAAACTGCATGGAGTGGTTGCCCTTAATCCATGAGAGGTCATCGGTGAAGTTGTGGACCGGATTCACGCGTTCGAAGCTGTACGACTGCGTGGTGGGAATGAATACAAAACGGAAGAACACGTCGTTCCCGCCGGTGTCCCCGAGATTGCTGAGCGCGAGACGCGTCAGACCATAACGAAAGCTGTTCGTCTTATTGGCGCTGAGTGCCCACGTGTGTCCAGCGACATAGCCGTACGGGTGGTACCACTGGGTTCGTGCGGACGTATCGGGAAACATCTGGGGATTAGTGAAGCTGACAGGCTGGTTGTCGTGTTGATAAGAACCGCGCAGGAACACTTGTTGGCTTCCGCTCTCGGTGAGATTGAAGTCGAGTCGGAGCTGATGGGCATTTAGACCGACTGGCGTCGGTGCGTTAAAGCGGAAGCTACCGGTATTGAGGCCGTCGCCGCCTGGTTCATTAGCCCCGTAACGGCTGGCTGCGCTGGACAACGCCGCGAGCGCCGTGGGGTTCAGGCCCATCTGCGGGAGGAAAGCACCGAGCTGAGCTGCAGTTATGGTTTGCACCGTAGCGTTGGTGGCGTTACACGGACTAACTCCAGGAGCACATCCACGGAACTTGACATCGCCGCGACCAAGGCTTGGCAGCGGAACAATACGCTGGCCGACACCTATCTGGCTGGCATCACGACGACCCTCGTAGCTATAGAAGAAGAATGCCCGATCTTTCTTGATGGGACCGCCGAGGGCTCCTCCGAAAGTGTTTCGAAGTAGTTTGGGGCGCGGGACCCGCTGGTCGCCTGCGGTGGCCAATCCTGCTATTACCAGTGAATCAGTAGGCCGGAATCTGCCAGACGCGTTACTGATGAAGCTATTGGCTGTAGTAACAGTGTTGCGATGGGCCCAGAAGAGCGCGGAATGCCAATCGTTAGTTCCACTCTTGGTAACCAATGAAATCTGCGCACCTGCTGAGCGCCCCTGAACGGCATTGGCGTTGGAGGTCACAACACGAAACTCCTCGATGGCCTCGCTGTTTAGCCGGAGCACGGGTGCGTTAATATCGTTGGTCTGGGCCTCGTTGATGTCGACCCCGTCAAGAGTGATGTTGGATTGGTCGGCGCGTGCGCCGTTAACGTTACCAGCGCGCGTCACGCCTGGTTGCAGGGTGAGTAGGGAAACTGGATTGCGCGCTTCCAGTGGGAGCTGAGTGATTTGCTGGGAGACAAAATTGTTACCCAGGGTTGCGTCCTGTGTATTCAGAAGAACTTCCCCAGCGCTGGCGGCAACTGTCACCGTCTCGTTAAAGTCGCCGAGTTGGAGCTGTGCAGCCACATCGGTGGGCTTATCTACCAAGGCGTTAATCTCGGTTATAACGGCCTTCTTGAAGCCTTTGGCTTCAAATTCCAGCTGATAGGAGCCAGGGGGTATAAGCGTAAAAGTGAATCGCCCGTTGTCGTTTGTCGTCTGGTTGCGAGTGAAGTTCATCTCCGCGTTGGTCAGCGTTACGCTGGCGCCGGCAACAACATTCTCCTGCTGATCCTTTACCGTACCGCTTACTACGGATGTTCCACCTTGTCCGAAAGTAGTCATTGAAGAAACTAGAAGAGCAAGAACCGCACCGGCTAATGTCACCATGCGGCTTCCGAAAAAGCTGGGTCTTTTCATTTAGAGGTCCTCCGGGGATGATGTCTGACGTCTGGTTGCGAGATCCAGTTTAAAGGTCAATCCCTTACGAAATGAAAAATGGAGCGCTTACAAGAACTTCAGAACTGGAGCCTTGGATCATCTTGAATTGATTAGACTGAGAATCGTTTGTGTGAGGTGTAGGCTCCAATATTTCAGCAAACCAATAATCCGGCGCCCTACACCTCTAACTTCCTATTAACTGTCCTTGCATCTACCATTCCGCAGAGGTTTTTTCCGACAAATTGCTTAGACCAGCGCTTTTGGAGAGTTTATGAGCCTTCACCAACGGGGGAATATCCAAAATTCAGTTGCACCTACAGATTTTTGGATTAGGGGCTTTAGCTCTGGTCAGCCTCGGAGGTAGGCGGAAGAGCGCGGAGATTTAGGAATCCAGCGCAGCCTCTAACGAGCCTTTCGCAAGGCGAGACCCGGGCGATTCCCGGTCGTGCCGCCGACGCTCCAGACCTCGACCCCATTTACGAAGACGCTCTTGACGCCTTCGGAGATGAGTTGTGGCTGCCGGAAAGTAGCGCGGTCAATCACGCTCAGCGGATCGAATAGAACAAGGTCGGCCTTGAAGCCCTTCCGAATCAGTCCCCTATCCAATAGTCTAAGCCGAGCGGCTGGCAGCGAAGTCATTTTCCTGATTGCCTCTGGAAGCGTTAACCAATGGAGCTCTCGCACGAAGCGACCTAGCACGCGAGGATAGGTGCCTGCTCCTCGGGGATGACGCGACCCAATTCCTCCGTCGCTGCTTACCATGACCCAGGGTTGTTGATAGAAGACTCGGATGTCTGAGTCCTTCATCGACGTGCAGACGACACCGGCTCCCCCATCGCGCACAATCTTCATGTAGAGATCCACGGGAGAGATCCCTTCTTTCCGGGCAATCGCTTCCAGCGTTAGAAACTCGTAATCGGGATGGGCTTTGCAACTCACGACGGTGATATTTGCAGCTCCTCCCACATCGTCGAGCCCGCGGCGCACTTCAGTAGGGTCGTCGTGCCGGCCACTGGGAATCAGAACTCGGATTGTCGAGCTCCAGGCGTCATAGGGATAGCAGTCCGCCGTTACGTCCTGCCCACGTTGGCGCGCCTTATTGATAAGTGCGACCGCTTCATTAGCTTTCCCCCAAACCGCGACCGTGCCCACCTTGATATGGGAGATTTGTACGGGCAAGCGACCTTTGCGCCCGATCTCGATTGCCTCCGTGAGCGCCTCAAGCGTCTTGTCCGCTTCATCCCGAATATGGCTGATATAAATTCCGCCGTGTTGTCCGGCAATTTGCGCGAGTGAGATCACCTCCTCGGTTGTCGCAGGCTTGCCGGTTTCATATTCGAGTCCGCTCGACAAACCAAAAGCTCCTTCCTTCATTGCCTGTTCGACCAGTGATTTCATCTGGTCGATCTCAGTTTGGGTAGCTGTGCGGCTGGTATCTTCGCCCATGACCTTTGACCGTACGGTGGCATGGCCAACAAAGGTGAGCACGTTCAGCGCTGCAGGAGTGCTACGAAGTTTCTCGAGGAATTCGGCGACGGGGAACTCTGAGCCACCGTCCTGTCCGACGGCGATCGTGGTGATGCCCTGCGAAACCTGAGTTTTGGCTCCAGGGTCTGAGTCGAGACCGCGATCCGAATGGCTATGAGTGTCGATAAAGCCCGGCGCCAGCACTAACCCGCGCGCATCAATTAACCTGGCACTCTGGGGGATCTTCAACCGTCCCACGATCCCTACTTTCATGATCGAGTCGCCTTTGATAAGAATCAGTGAGTTCTTCACTGGCGGCTGTCCAGATTTGTCGATAAGAGTTGCGCCGCGGATCGCCACGACGTCGGAAGTAGTCCATGAAACCGGCCCTTGTTGAGATGAGTTGGATGTACAGAAAGAAAGGAGAACAGAGACGGAGAGTATCCTGCGAAGGTATTTGCTCATTTGTTGTCGCTGACTACTGGTCGGTAGCGAAGCTAAGTGGTGATCTCATGGTGCGCAGCGCCGCCTCGAGACAGAACCGAGGTCTCAACTAAAACAGGACCATTCAACGGACAGAACCATTTGCGGTAGCCAATGGATCCACCACTCAACTCAGGCAGGAGCCGCGCTGCTCACCCGCCGTGGCTTATGGTTGTATGTTGAGTGCTGATACTTGAGTTGAGTGCGGGATCCATTGGCTACCGCAAACGGTTCTGTCCGTTGAGCGCTTGCCCTCGAGATTTTTCTCAATGGGCTCGAGTAGGAACTAATGTCAACCAAGCACGTGGTCGCCGAGAACTGGCGAAGACTCTCGGCCGATATTGATTGAAATCATTATCGTGCGCGGTCTGAAACTAACTAACTGTAAAAGTACAGAGTAGGTTGAGTGCCAGCATCCATTGGCTACCGCAAACGGTTCTGTGCGTTGAGCACCTCAGGCCTTGTTGAGCCAGCCCTGCATGACTTCGCATCAGCGCTTTTTGTTTTGGGCAATATACTGCTCAAGCTTCTTCCGGTCTGGATAGTCTGGCTTCTTCTTCAGAAACTCCTCAAATTCCATCGCCGCTTTATCCTTTAAGCCAGCGCCGTGATAGAGAGCTGCAAGTCGCAAGTGGGCTTCGGGCATTCCAGTCGGGTCGAGTTTAATGGCTTCGTACAAATACCCTACAGCCTTCGAGCCTTTCTTTAGTTGCAGATAGGTCTCGCCGATTAAGAAGTTAAGACTGGCAGAAGTTGGTTGGATTTCCAGCGCGAGAATTAGCGGTGAGATCGCCTCTTCGTATTTTTTCTGCGCTGCCCGGAGTTTGCCCAGGGCCAATAGCGCGAGAAAGAACTTAGGCCTGACTTCGATGGCTCGCAGGTATGCCTTTTCGGCCTCAGACAGATTTTGCTGAATCAGGTTTAGAGTGCCGAGTTCCGTCCACGCCTGAAAATCGTTTGGGTCGTCAGCGAGAAGTTGCTTAAGAAAGGTATCAGCCTCCGTATACTTTTTCTTGTCCGTCGCCGATTGAGCTTTCTCGAACAACTTTTGGTTCGCTGATGAACGCTTGTAGTAATCGGCAACCGAAATTGAGGCAGGTTTAGCTGGCGCAGTTGTCGGTGCTCGCCATTCCAGAGAGATATCTTGTCGATAGTCAGTTTTGATTGTCGGAGACATGATATCTACTCGCATCCGTGCGATTTCAGTGTTTTCCAGCTCCACCACCAGATCGTATTGACCATTATTTAGATTCATGAAGCGGTAGCGACCGGTACTACTGACCTTCTGACGGTTAACTATCTGGCCACCCAAACTATAGAGAATTATGTCGTAACTTATTGGCTTTACGCCCGTCACCCTGCTCTCATCAACCGTAACATCTCCATAGAGGATGTGACCCCCGCCACCTGCTTGAGCCAGGCAGCGTCCGCAGACTGGTCCACCAATAAGAATCATCACCAGTAGTAAGAGGCTTCCAGAGTTCATATCAACGCAGTTGTCAGCAAGGGTACATCATACGAAAACAGATGCGGGCTGAAGCATGAGCTTCAGCCCGGAAATCTGCTTGGCAGTGCTCAGACTAGAAGGAGTATCGAATGCCGAACTGCAATACGCGCGGCGCTCCTTGAATGTTAATAAATCTGGCCCAGTTCACGGGTATGTCGTCCAATTCGAAAGTGCTGGGATCGAGCCCAATACCATATCCGGTACGACTACCAGTATCCGGGGTATTCATCCGCTGGGTGTTCGTAACATTGAACGCCTCAACCCGGATCTGCAATTTATGGTTTTCGCTCCAGGGTAGGCTGAATGACTTGCCCAGCCCCATGTCGAGATTGATGTAACTCGGCAGCCTGAAAACATTTCGATCGCCGGTTTCACCCGGAAATGCGTTGCGGAAGCTTCTGTAGGCTTCGAGCGTATTGCACCCGAAGAGTCTGCCTCCTCTCTCCGGACACGTCGGGATGTCAGTGGTTCTTACTGAATTAGATTGAGCGTTCCAGTTAGTTGCCCAGCGCGCATCGTCGAAGGGAGTGCTAATTGGTAGACCGGAGTTCCAGCGGAAAATGCCAGTGAGTTGCCATCCACCAAGGAAGGCATCAGTGACCCGGCTGACATTGCTGAAGAATCTGCGGCCGCGTCCAAATGGAAACTCCCAGACGGCATTCGCGTTAATGATGTGACGCACGTCAAAATCTGAATCGGCGAAGTTATCAGACTGGCGCAGTGGATTCAGGATGAACGCGCCACCAAATTGATCAGCGGTCTGAAGGCCTGATGCATCATCTCGCGAGTGCGAGTAAGTGTAGTTGAAATCAGCGGTGAAGCTTCGGCCCAGTCTTTGACGAAGGCTGATTGTGCCGGCGTGATAATCAGAACGGGCAATGCTGCTGTGAGTTGACAGCGCTCCATATTGCGGATGGAAGAATATGTTCCTATCCAAGCCCTGTTCCATGACATCCTGAGTGTCCGTCCAGTCGTTGCCATAAAAATTCAACGCCACGGCATAAACAGCTTGCGTCGGGGTCAGGTTATACGACGGAAATACGTCACAGCAAAACTCGAAGTAATTCTGGTCCATCAAAAAGGCGATGTCCGATGGCAGGAAATTATTAAACCACGGGATGTCGGGAACATCGCCGATGGCCGTACCTGCCGCGCGCAATCTTTCCAATGTCCCTGCTGCCGAGTACCAATCCATGCGGGAATTGGGATCTACCAGGTTATTCAGAGCCATAGTGTCGCGCGATGCAATCAGATTACGCCCCAGCCTGCCTAAGTAAGAGGTCTGCAAAACGAGACCTTTCGGCAACTCACGCTCATAAGTGACGTTCCACGAGTAGTTAATCGGAGCGACTAATCTCGAATCCAACGACGTTTCAATGCGCCGGTCTTGTGCGAATAACGCCGGACTGGGCTCGAATGGCTGGGTGCGCGGGAAACTAATGTTCCCCGGATCGTCGATTCTGGGCAGCGTGCGTATCTCCTGACCATAGCCAGTAAAGAGCGGCGCCGGGCGAGTCGAGAAGTTAAAGGTGTTGGCAGCGATGTCCTGACTGGAGGAAAAACCCAGAGTATTGTTGAGGTCAAAGGTGACGGCAAGTTGTTGACCATAATAGTCGTTGGTAATGCTGAACCCGCCACGAAGGACTGACTCATGATTTTTGCCGAAGAGCTTGGCAAGGAAGCCACTCTTGAACGATGGTGACCAGGCTATACCCACCCGGGGTTGGAAGTTATTCTTGTCATAATTGTAGAGCGGTGAAGCGTTGTTCGCCTTACCGGACAGATCCAGCGTCAAAGGCGTATTAAGAGCCTGCCCACTCGCGGCCGCTGCCCTCCGCATGTCGAAGAAATCGGAGAGGGGAACAGTCGTCTTAACTTCAAACCCATTCTTCTCGTACACCGGAGTACTAATGCCGTAGCGCAGGCCATAGGTCAGGGTCAGATTGGGACTGAGCTTCCAGGCGTCTTGAGCATAGAAGTCGTACTCTTGCGTGCGAAAATCACGTGATGCGGGCGTCCCTGACGGCAGCAAAGTCCCGTCCTTGTCAAAGGTGAATAGAGCCGAGTACTGAGAGTACCTGCCAATCAAGGCGGTCACTGCATTCTGTACGCCAATTTCTGAGCCGGAAATGGGAGAGAATTCATGTACCAAGTCTGACATGGCACTACCGCCGCCCTGATAGAACGAGGGGTTTGTGATGGCGTTATCGAAAGCGTTGTTGAAGGAATCCCTTCGATTGCTAGTCAGGCGAATGTTTGTGCCTATGCCTATGCTGTGGTTTCCTTTCAACCACGAGAGATCGTTCGTAAAATTCTGAACTGGAGTTACACGCGTTAGTGTGCGCGTAAAGGTGAGGGGTGAAAACACGAAAGGGAAACTGATCTGGTTTTCAGCGGAATCTCCCTGCTGGCTAAAAGCCTCGCGTGTGAAGCCATAGCGGAAGCTATTCACCAGACTGTCGCTGATTGTCCAGGTATGTCCAGCGGCAATGCCGACCGGGTGTGACCAGATGGTTGGCGACGGTGTGTCTGGAAACTGCCGTTCGCGAGCGATCAAGTCATAGATTATGTTTGTTCGAACAAAGGCTTGCTGCTTTTCGGTGAGATTGAAATCGAACTTACCCACGTGAGAGTTGCGCTCAGCCGGGAGAGGGGTGTTGAATCTAAAGCCAGCGTGGTTCAAACCGTCGCCAATAGTAAAGTCGTTAGCCGGATACTTGCTCGCCGCATTGGCAAGAGCCGCGACTGCTACGGGATTGATGCCCACAGTGGGGAAAATAGTAGTAAGCTGAGTGATATTCAACGTCTGCAGAGTGGGAGTCACTGCTTCGCCGCAATCGTCGGGATTAGTACCTGGAGGGCAACCTATGAAATTCACCTCTCCACGTCCCAGGCTGGCAAGCGGAACGTTGCGAGCTGTAACGGGCTGTGATCGTGTAATACGGTCGCCCTCATAGCTGTAGAAGAAGAAGGCTCGGTCCTTGACTATCGGCCCTCCCAGGGCTCCACCGAAGGTGTGGCGAATGAGAGCCGGTTTCTCAATGCCTGACCTGTTGTTAAAAAAATTGTTAGCAGAAAACTTCTTGGTCCGATAAAACTCAAAGAGCGCTCCATGCCAATCATTAGTGCCGCTCTTGGTTACCAAAGCCACCTGCGCGCCTGCCGATCGACCTTGATTGGCGTTGGCATTCAAGGTTGTAACGCGGAATTCTTCTACCGCCTCGGCATTCAGACGCAGGACTGTACTACGATCCGGTACCAGGTTTAGCGCGTTCGTACTATCGGCTGGGTCAGCGTTGGGGTTGCCGATCTGATTGGTCTCCGCCTCATTGATATCAACACCGTCAAGCGTAACGTTTGACTGGTCGGCACGAGCGCCGGCAACGAAGCCATCCCTGGTAGTGGCTGGTTGCAGTGACAACAGTGACCCCACGCCGCGAGCCTCCAATGGCAGTTGCGCAATCTGCCTACTGACAAAATTGTTCCCCAGAGTACCGTCTTCTCTGTTTACTAACAGTTCGCCGGAACCTGAAGCAACGGTTACCGTTTCACTAACATTTCCAATTTCAAGAGCAATGTCCACAGATGTAGATTTTGAGACCAGCGCATGGATGTCAGTGACTACTGCTTTCTTGAAACCTGCCGCCTCAACCTCGACCTTATAATCCCCGACGGCAACAATCTCGAAAATATAAACTCCACTCTCCGTCGTTGTCACCGTACGAGAGGCGCTAGTACCCATGTTGGTAAGTGTCACGGTCGCGCCGCTTACGACGTTGCCCTGGGGGTCTTTGACCGTGCCACGAACTATGGAAGTACCTTGCTGAGCAAGGGCGGTGGTGGAAGACACTAAGGCAACAAGAAGTGCGCTCAGTATTAGAACTGTGCGCCCTCCCCGAAAACTTTCTCGTTTCATGGGGTCCCTCCGATTGAAGATGTTTGAGATCTTTTTGGTCGCTCAGACGTCTGTTGGAGCGACCGATGCGAAGCCGTTAAGTCGATTGCTGTCGGGATCAGCTATTTCCGTACTGGAGTGCGAAGTCACAATACTCAAAACAGCCCTGGTCCGGTTTGGTACCATTCATCAGGCTGGCTGGTTAGAGTGTGGGACTCGCTTTGGAACTCAGCCACTGAAAGACTTTTTGAAATCACTCAGTTCCTTGCAGATATTATTCCGCAGGAAACACAGGTAAGACGAAAACCTTAAAGTGCTCAAACTCCATATCTTAGGAGGTTCTGCCATTTTTTCAGATCAAAATTATAGTCCCAATTCTTAATTAGTAGTACAAAATTTTGGATCAAATCCATGAACCGTGAGTGGGGAAGGATTGAGTAGATGACAAAAGGGACCAAAGGCCGCCCCGCAACGTCAGAGACCTGGCGTATCTTCTGCGCCATCGACCTGCCGGCTAGCGTGCGCGCCAGTCTCCTGTCACGAGTCAAAAGCTTGCGAGAAGCGGTACCCAACGCCCAACCGAGTTGGAGCCGCGAAGAAAACATTCACCTAACGCTAAAATTTCTGGGACAGGTACAAACATCCAGATTAAGCGACCTGTCAAAGGCGGCGGCCCGCAGCGCTGCAGACTTCTCCCCCTTTCAAGTTACCCTTGAAGACACAGGAATGTTTCCTAAACACGGTGCGCCCCGCGTCTTATGGATTGGCGTCAAAGATGAGGCTGGAAAGCTTGCCCACCTTCAAACTCGACTTGAGGAGGAGTGTGCCAGCGAAGGCTTCGCCAGGGAAGTGAGACCGTTTCACCCTCATCTGACGATCGCGCGACTGCGGAACCCGCAAGGCGCGCGTGAGCTCGCAGTCGCGCATAAAAAAATGCGCTTCGAACCTGCCGAAGTAGCGGTAGCAGAATTGTTGGTGATCAGAAGTGAACCGAGCGGTGCGGGATCCAGGTACACAGTGATCTCAAGACATCGGATGGACTGATAGGAAGGCGGAAGCAGAGGCAGGAGGAAGCATTTTCCATTTCTCATTTGTCATTTCTCATTTTCCATTTGGGATTCGCGGATTGTTGAGTTCTTGTTCGTGTACGTTCGTGTGATTTCGTGGATCGTTCTCTTCTCTCGGCCAAGCAAACGATCCAGGAGCAACACGAAGCACCACGAAATGAGATCAGAACAATTCAGAAAATGACCAAATGAAAATGTCAAATGAGAAATGGAAAATGCTGCCTCCTTCGGTTATTACGTCGGGAGTTGCTTGGGCTTCGGAGGCGGAGGGGGTGTTTCTCCACTCTTTTCGCCGGATTGAGAAAGCACTTCTTTGATTGCCCCGACGCTCGACAGCATCGCCGAGGTTTCGACCGGCATGAAGATCACCTTCGAGTTATTGCTTCGCGTCATGTCTCTTAAACTCTCGATGTATCGCGTCGTGATCAGGTATTGCGCAGGATCGCCCGTACCGATGGCCTGGGAGATGCGAGTGATCGCTTCAGACTCGGCTTCGGCCGCGCGCAATCGTGCCTGCGCCGCGCCCTCGGCTTGCAGAATTGCTGACTGTTTGTCGCCCTCTGCCCGAGTTACTGCCGCCTGCTTTTCGCCCTCCGCACGCGTTATGTTTGCCTGTCTGTCGCCTTCCGCCTGAAGTACCAATGCCCGGCGATTGCGTTCGGCGGTCATTTGCTTTTCCATCGTAATACGGACATCTTCCGGAGGGTTGATATTCTTTACGTCAACGCGAGTAACCTTGACTCCCCATTTGTCCGTCGCCTCGTCCAAGATAATCCGCAGCTTGGAATTGATTTGATCGCGAGAGGAGAGTGTGTGGTCTAGATCCATCTCGCCCATTACCGCGCGCATGCCGGTAATCGTCAATTGCACAATGCCACCAACCAAATCATTCATCTCGTATACAGCTTTAACCGGATCTGTAACTTGCCAGTAAACCACCGAGTCGACATGAATGGTCACATTATCTCGCGTGATCACCGGTTGCGGAGGGAGGTCGATATATTGTTCACGGAGATCGATGGAAGTCATGCCTGGTCGTGAGTTAGTCCAATAAACAGCGCGCGGTCGGTCCAAAAAAGGGATCAGGATGTTCAGGCCGCTGCTGGCCACTTTGTCGAATCGGCCGAGTCTCTCGACCAGCATGACCGTGGCCTGCGGGACTATCCTGATCGTTTTAGCTGCGATTACTAACAGCACTATCGCGATAAAACCGAAGAAGAAGAATGTAAGCAGAAGCTCCATTAGTTTGCCTCCGTGTTAGATGATCCAACGCGTGGGAGTTAGATGATTGCTGTTGGGACTATATCGGATCGGTGGTGCTATTAGGAAGGGAAATACTATCCAACAAATGTAAGCTGGGTGACCACGCAGCGGGCGTAAACCGGATCATTTTCCATTTCTCATTTGACATTTTTCATTCGGTCATTCTTGGGTTAACGATCCCCTATTCGTGTCCGTTCGTGTGATTTCGTGGATCGCTCTGATCTGTCAGCCAGGCAAACGATCCACTAAATAACACGAAAGACCACGAAAATGAGATCGAGAAAATGACGAATGAGAAATGAGAAATGAGAAATGGAAAATGAACTGGTTTACCCCCGCCGCTTGGCCGCCACCCTAGATTGAACTACAACTTTGGGGGCTGCCAGCCACCGAGTGCTTCTTCGACTATGGCCGCCGCAAGCAATACGGCATCTTCTTCGAATGGCCGGCCGACAATCTGCACCCCAATAGGAAGTCCTTCCGCCGAAACGCCGGCAGGCACCGAGACGCTAGGCAGGTCGAAAACATTGAATGCCTGCGAGTAACTGAAAGCGCGGAAAGTACTCAACGTTGTACCGCCAATCGTTACCTTGAGTGTGTCGTGTTTGAGGGCCGGCGTTGCTCCAACAGGAGCCACCAACAGCGGAACTTCCGTCATCCATTGGATCAAAGCAAGCCTGAGACGATCGCGCTCCATCCAGGCGCTGATGTACTCGTCAAGCTTCGGCACGGGAGTATCGTCGGCTGTTGCGAGCCGCCAGCGGACAAAGTCACCACCCTCTTCCTCCCGACCCGTGTAGACGTTGCGAAGCTGAACTACAGACGCCCGCGAAAACAACTTGAGCCATAGTTCGTAACCACGTTCGAGTCCGGGCGGACGACGTTGCTCCGCAATCAGCCCGGCATCGTTCAAGGCACCTGCGGCACGCGCTACTGCACGACGGGTCTCTTCCGTTAACGGAGCCACGTCGTCCTCCGTATACCAGGCCACACGACAGCCGCGTAGCGCGGCGCTTCTTTTCTGCAAGGAGTCAGGGATTATTGTTTCCCTTGACGCTTTGGTCACGCGCAGCGCGTTAAGCATAAGTTGAAGGTCTTCAACGCGGCGTGCCATGGGGCCAATCGCTGCCCCCAGAGAGTAGGGACCGATGCTCGGGGGGAATTGGCCCGCGCCCGGAACGATTCCCGTGGTCGGCTTCAGACCTGCGATTCCGCAAAAATGTGCAGGGATCCGAATCGATCCGGCCAGGTCACTTCCCAGCCCACCGGCAGACATGCAAGTCGCGATGGCAGCGGCCTCTCCACCACTTGATCCGCCGGGTGTGCGCGAGGTGTCGTGGGGATTGTTCGTCCTACCGAATACCGGATTGTCGGCAGTGTAATCCATCGCCATCTCGGCCGCGTTGGTTTTCCCGAGGATGATCGCGCCGGCCATTCGCAGACGAGCGACCGAAGGAGCATCGACGCGTGGTACGAATTGCGCACGCAGCACAGATCCGCTGGTACTAAGCAAGTCTGCGGTTTCAATGGTGTCCTTTATCGTGATCGGCAAGCCATGGAGTGGACCAGGAGTATCGCCGCGCATCAGCGACGCCTCGGCTTTGCGGGCCCGGTCAAGAAGGTCTGGAGCGATCGTGACGATCGCATTCAATGCCGGGTTTAATTGTTCGATCCGCTCCAGGTGGGCCTGGGCCACGTCGACCGGTGAAGCCTGCTTCCGCCTTATGATTAGGGCCAGCTCGGTCGCTGATAGATTTGTCAGTTCTTCCAACAGCGTAGTGTTCTCGACAATCTGCTTAGTTTCTACTTGGTTAATGACTCCCGAATATAACAAGCTGCAGGCAGACCCGACTACTTATTTCAAGACCTGGATACTACCGAGACTGAGTCAACACTTGCGATCCGCAAAAAGGACGGCTCAATCCCCGGAAGTGGCACAGACTTTAGCCTGTGTTGCTAGTTGAGTTGCTTAGGCCATTGATTGAATCAGGCTGCCTTGAGATCACAGACTGAAGTCTGTGCCACCGCGGGCCTTGACAGTGTCCGTCTGCAATCTGACCGAGCTGACAGGCTCAAACTGACCGAGCCGGTCAATCAGAATATGGGCAGAATGTGGGCTTTCTTCTCTCTTTCCCAAAACTCGGGAAGGAATGCTCCGGCACAACCGTTGCCAGAGTGGTCCATGAGGCAAAGTCTCAATTTTAGCTGCAGAATCAGCTCATTCACTTGGCCCAGCTCCTTTGAATTTGGGGTATCACAAGACCGGGGGATCGAAAGATGGTGCGTAGAAAAAAGACACGCGGGCTCGCCTGGCTAATGGTTCTTACGTTAGTCGTTGCCATGCTGGCGAGTTTCTTACCGATGAGTCTCGCTGGTGCGAGTGGTGAGAAGAGTTCCTCGAAAGGAACGCCGGCAGGGAGCAAAGCTAGCTACCCTGTGCTCTCGCGTTATGCCACTGATCTCACGGAACTGGCCCAGCAACGGAAGCTAAAAGCCACCGCTGTTAACAGCGCGTCAGTCGAGCAAGCCATTGAAATTCTGTCCGGAACCCGACACCCGGTGCTCCTGGAGAATCCTCATACTAGCGGTCGAGAGATTGCCGAAGCCGTAGCTAAACGCATCGTCGCTGGCAAGGTTCCCACTGCACTTCTATCGAAGCGTCTCTTCAGCATCAATGTGGATGAATTCTTTGCCGGTCTCAAAACCTCCGACGAAGTTGACGCGCGTCTCAAAACCCTTCTTGACGATGCCTCCAGCGGAGACGGCGAGGTCATTCTGTTCCTTGATCAACTTTACCAGTTTGTCGGAGCGCGAGCGTCTCAGTTTGGCTCCGGCTACTTGAAGTCAGCGCTCGATCGACGCGACGTGCGCGTAATTGGTGCGACGACAGTCTCGGCATACGGTGAATATATTGCGCGGGATGCTTCTTTGCGTCGCCTCTTCAAGCTGATACTTGACAATGACAGTGCGGAAGACCTCGCCGAGTTAGATGACGAGTCGAAGAGCGCGAGTGGAGTCAATTTTGACGGCGGTTTTGAGGGCGACAAAGTCTCTCCTGACCTGCGTGAACTTATCCAGAAATCTTCTTCTGAACGTGTGAAGGTGATCCTGCAAGCTGAAAACATCAGCGATCGGAAGCTTCGTGATTTACTAAAACGCCATCACGTGGAAATCAATGACCGCTTCCAGGAACTGGGTTCCCTCGCCCTCGAGCTCCCGGTTAACGCAATCGAGGAATTGGCCGCAAGCAATCTGACTTCTTATATTTCTCTTGATCGTGATGTTCGCACACTCCAGCTGCTCGGCATCGACTTACTCGGCGCTGACAGTGGAGTCGGTCATGTGGAAAACACGACCGGTGCTGCAGTGATGCGCGCTCAATCCGGTAATAGTAGCATCGACGGATCCAAAATAGGCATTGCGGTCATTGACTCCGGCCTGTTCCGGGATCACGATGTCATGGACAAGATTGCCTATGAGAAAGACTTTACCGGTGACGGAAGAGGAACCGTCGATAAATACGGCCACGGCACTCACGTGACCGGTCTGATCGCCACCAAAAATGACTCTCAGGTGCTTGGCAATGACGGATACACAAAGTACAGAGGCATAGCGCCCAGCGCCGAGATCATTAACCTGCGTATACTGAATTCAGTTGGCACCGGCTCAGTCTCCACGCTGATCAAAGCTCTGAACTGGATACTCGAGCCCGTTAGTCCATCCAATCCCTCAGGCGAGAAGAACAACAAGAAATACAACATTCGGGTTGTCAACTTGAGCCTGGGAACACTCGCGATCGATTCGTACAAGAACGATCCTCTCTGTCGCGCAGCCCGCCGTCTTGTTGATGCTGGAATTGTTGTTGTAGCCGCCGCAGGGAACAACGGTAAAGACAATGCGGGACATAAGCTCTGCGGACACATCCATTCGCCGGTCAACGAGCCGTCTGTCATCACAGTAGGCGCGACCAATACCTACGGCACCGATGGACGTGCTGATGACACGATTGCCACGTACAGCTCCCGTGGGCCCACACGCAGCTACACAACAGAGGCCAATGGCTTTAAGCGCTTCGACAACCTGATCAAACCTGACCTCGTTGCTCCCGGCAACAAACTGATTGCAGCCGAGGCTCTAACGAAAGAAAGAATCAACGGTCATGACCAAATCGTTCCTAACTATCTCCTTGCTCACAATCCAGAGTTACACGCCATCGATAACTCGGACTATAAGAAGCGACTGATGCGTTTGAGTGGCACCTCGATGGCTGCTCCAATCGTGTCTGGAGCGGCGGCACTTCTCCTGCAGGCTAACCCCAAGCTGACTCCCAACATGGTCAAGATGATCCTCATGTACACCGCGCAGCCAATCAGGGGTGCAAACATGCTGGAACAAGGCACGGGTCAGCTCAACATAGAAGGCGCGGTACGCGTCGCTAAGCAGGTTCGCACCGATCTTAACTGGGCGACAACACCGCTGGGCACGCGCATGTTGAAAACAACCACTCTCCCCACGCCAAAAACTACCATAGCGAGTCAACAGTTCACCTGGGCGCAAGGCATACTGGTCAATTACACCTATGCGACCGGGACCAACCTGATCATGAAGTACCAGAAGATCTATGGGGTTGGTGTGGTGCTGGGGGATGGAGTAGTGCTTGGAGACGGCATCCTGATATCTGAGGGCGTGGTGTTGGGTGATGGCGTGGTCCTCGGCGACGGCATAATGGTTTCTGACGGCGTTGTCTTAGGCGATGGCACTCTCTTTCTTCCAGCGCACGCGTTGTTTGGCGACGGCGTGGTTCTTGGTGATGGCGTGGTGCTTGGTGACGGCATTTTGATCTCAGACGGTGTGGTGCTCGGAGATGGCGTTGTCCTCGGCGACGGCGGCCGTCTAACCAGCGATGGCGTCGTTCTGGGAGATGGAGTCGTATTAGGGGATATCACGGTAGCTGCGATGTCGGTCTTGGCCCACGGCGACCCTGGCCCGGCAATGCAGTGACCCGCTCAAATCTCGCTTCAGAGGCACCTCACCAGCCTCTCTCTTTTCCCGCAGATCTGATATCCGACTAAACAAAAAGGTCGAAATGTCTACTAGCCTATTGCAGGGAGAGATCAACGTAAGTCTGGTAGCTGGACCAAACGTGACGGCACCAGGATTACTGGTTGAACTTACAAAACAAAATGAAGCCGAGACGTTGAGATTTCTTGCGGTCCGTCCCATCCACACCGTATTCATGTCGAGCATTATTTCTGACAACGGTGTGGCAAGCCCCCTCAACCGCGGAGCGTTCTATGGTTACCGCAACCATGAAGGACAGCTTGAAGGCGTGGCTCTGATAGGCCATGCGACGCTCATTGAAACCGAGCGACCCGAATGCATCGAAGCCTTCGCACGATTCGCCAGGAGGTGTTCACCTACCCACCTTATTCGTGGGGAACAAGAGAAGGTGGAATCGTTTTGGAACTACTACTCGGATACTGAACAGGCGGCGCGCCTGGTCTGCCGCGAGTTTCTTCTGAGGCGCCAGACTATCCCGACGAATGTTGATGTTGTACCGGGCCTACGCCAGGCCACTGCAGCTGATCTCGAAATGGTTATCACTGCAAATGATTCGATGGCCTGTCAGGAAAATGGCACGAGTCCCCTGGCGAAGGACAGCGCCGGTTTTCGCGAGCGCTCCATTCGTCGGATTCGTCAGGGTCGGGTTTGGGTCGTAGTCGAAAACAATCAACTCCTATTTAAGACCGACATCATTGCTCAAACACCTCAGGCGGCCTATCTCGAAGGCGTTTATGTTGATCCTGGAAGAAGGGGCAAGGGTTTCGGACTCAAATGCGTAAGGCAATTGACGGAGTACCTCTTAATGCGAGTCGGCTCATTATGCCTCACTGTAAATGAAAAATTTCCCAGAGCGCTCACTTTTTATGAGCGCGCTGGATTCGATATTGCCAGTCGTTACGACACTATTTACTTACAAAGATAACGGATGCAGTTCAGCGGAAAACCAAAGTTCACAAACCCCTATAAGTGGTTTGTAGTTTTTATCGGCACGCTCGTGTCCTACTGGGCCGTGCTCCTTATGCCCACGTCCCGAATCGATCTGGGGTTTTTATTACTCAGCGCGTTGACGGTGGTCATCAGTTCGCGGTTGTCTGTCAAAATACCGCGCGTCAATACCAACGTAACCGTCTCCGATACGTTCGTCTTTCTGGCGATTTTCCTTTACGGTGGCCCGCCCGCCGTGCTGCTGGCGGCAGGAGAGGGCCTTTGCTCCGGATTTCGAGCTGGCAAGAAGCCCCTCACGTTCCTTTTCAACTCGGCCGTGATGGCATGTTCAACTTTTGCTACCGTTTCTGTTTTGGAGTTTGGTTTCGGCGACGTCACCCAATTCGCGCATGATCGCACTATCCTCTTGACTCTGTCGGCAATGGCTCTCGTGCAATACCTTGCTAATACTTCTATCGTCAGCATTGGGCTGGCCCTTAAGTCCAATCAACCTCTCTGGCAAACCTGGCATAAGCACTATCTCTGGACTTCCATCACCTACTTTGCAGGTGCCGCAGCTGCCGGTTTGGTTTTGTATTTTTTGGACAATTGGGGCTTCTATGCGCTGGTAGCTGCAGTACCGGTGATAGCCATTGTTTATTTCACTTATTACAAATACCTTGAAGACCTGAGACTCACTTCAGCGGACGCCGAGAACGCTGAGCACGCGCGCGCAGAAGCCGAGCGGAAACGTGCCGAGCAGGCAGAATTACACGTTGCCGAGCTCAGCCGGCACATTGCGGAACAAGACCGAATCAGCCGTGCTTTAGAAGAGACCAAGGAACACTTTCGTCACGCGGCTTTTCATGATGCGCTGACCGACCTGCCTAATCGTGCACTACTGACGGAGCATATCAAGTTGGCGATCGAGCGCCCACGAGGTCGCGACGAATTCCTGTTCGCGGTGCTCTTTCTTGATCTGGATCGCTTCAAGAACATCAACGACAGTCTGGGGCATATCGCGGGTGATCAGCTTCTGATTGCCACAGCCAGAGCGCTGGAGACCTGTCTGCGACCGATGGACACCGTAGCACGCCTGGGCGGCGATGAGTTTGCGATTCTGCTGGATGGACTCGAAAACCAGAGCCACGCTATCGCCGTGGCCGAGAGAATCCAACAGGCCTTGACGCGACCATTCAATCTGATCGGTCATGAAGTCTATATCACCGCCAGCATCGGCATCACGCTGAGCAACGGTAATTACACCGATCCCGAAAACGTTCTACGCGATGCGGACACAGCAATGTATCGCGCCAAGGAAGGCGGTAAAGCCCGTTTCGAGGTGTTCGACGGCACTATGCATTCTCATGCCGTGGCGCTGTTGAAACTCGAGAACGATCTACGACGGGCGATTGAGCGCAATGAGTTTCAAGTCTATTACCAACCGATAATCTGCCTGGAGACCGACGAGCTGTTTGGCTTTGAGGCCCTGGTGCGCTGGAATCACCCCGAACGTGGTCTTGTTTCGCCAGATACTTTCATTCCGGTAGCAGAAGAAACCGGTCTGATTGTGGACATAGGTCAGCAAGTTCTTCATGAGTCGTGCCGGCAAATGCGAGAGTGGCACGTATCCTCGCCAGGCAAGCCGTTAACCATCTGCGTCAATCTGTCAGCTAAACAATTTGCCCAGCCGGATCTGATAGGACGGGTCAAACAGACACTTGAGGATACCGGTCTCGCGGCTGAGTATGTGAAGTTGGAAATCACGGAAAGTGTGGTTATGAAAAATGCAGAGATTGCCACCGCGATGCTGATGCAGCTCTGTGCCCTGGGTGTGCATCTCTCGATTGATGATTTTGGTACCGGCTACTCTTCCTTGAGCTACCTGCACCGTTTTCCTGTTAAGACCTTAAAGATTGATCGTTCCTTCATTGGCAGAATGGGACAGGGTGGCGAAAACACTGAAATCGTACGCACCATCAACACGCTGGCTCAAAATCTGGGTATGGAAGTGGTTGCCGAAGGCGTTGAAACTGTGGAGCAGTTAGAGCAACTGAAATCAATGAGCTGTACTCTGGGTCAGGGTTATCTATTCTCCCGCCCCCTGGATGCAAACGCGGCAAATGCTTACATTCAAGATCATCCTACCTTCGTTCCCTCCTCTCTAATTGGCGACGGATTGATCCAGTCGCAACTCGACCTGCTTAACTGAACAGTGGTCAGACGGTCTTTGGTCTTTGGTCTTCGGTCTTTGATCTTTGATCTTGCGACTGTCGTCTGTAGTTGAAC
>JAMQPH010000232.1 GCA_023717605.1 Pyrinomonadaceae bacterium | reverse complement strand
CTCTCGAAGCGGGCACGCATATTCCGCCGACGGCTGCGTGTGAGGTGCCGTAAACTCAATCAATGCAATGCCCCAATAAATTAGTGGCCACTAACTATTCTTAAGTCTCAAAGTTCTTAGGCGATTTCCGGAAAAGATCTTACTATGTTAGAATAGGCATGCTCAGATGATCCTCTGAAAAAGTGAACTCTGACTCTCTTCAAGAGGTCCTCTCATGTGCATGCCGTATGCGACGTTTCCAAGCCAACGGTCGCTCACGCCGTCACAAATTGCCGACTTGCGCCTCGCGGCATCGAAACTGACCGGCCCCGCACGGCGCTCTTTTGAGGCCGAGATGACGTTAAAATATTGTGAGGGCAGCCCCCTGATGGCGGAAGCCATTTTTGGTTGGGGGCGCCAGACCGTGGCGCTTGGCCTGGCTGAGAGACGCAGCGGGATCATCTGTCGAGGCTCTCAATCGGCTTTCAGTGGCCGCAAACGCTGGGAAGCGCAGCATCCGCAGGCTGCGCAAGCGCTTCGTGACCCTGCCGAGGCCCATGCGCAACAGGACCCGACCTTTCGCACCAGCTTGACGTACACGCGCCTGACGGCGCAATCGGCTTTACAGGCACTGCGCACACAGGGGTACACCGCAGAACAGTTGCCCTCGCCGAGTACCATGGCCGAAGTGCTCAATCGCATGGGCTATCGCTTGCGTAAGGTGGTCAAGGCGAAGCCCCAAAAGCAGATCAAAGAGACCGATGCGATCTTCGACAATATCAAAAAAAAGATGACGAAGCCCGAGCATCTGCAGGCGTCAAACGCTGGAGTATAGACTGTAAAGCGACGGTGAAGATTGGTGATTTTTCCCGTGGTGGAGTGACGCGAGGCGACCATCGTGCCAGTGACCACGATCTGGGGTGGGCAGAGAAGTATATCCCGTGTGGGATCGTCGATGAAGCGAGTGCCGAGCTGCATATAACCTTTGGCAGCTCGTATAAAACGAGTGATTTCATCGTGGATACGATCGAAGCCAAGTGGAACGCCATGGATGCACACGAACAAGCCCAGACGAGTCTCATCCAGATCAAAATGGACAATGGGCCAGAGAGTAGTGGCATTCGCACCCAATTTTTGTCTCGTATGGTAGAGTTTGCTGATGTCATCAACAAGCCCATTCAGTTGCTGTATTATCCGCCGTATCACAGTAAATATAATCCCATTGAACGATGTTGGGGGATCTTAGAATTGAAGTGGAATGGGACGAAACTGATCGATGTAGAGACCATGCTGGGATGGGCCAAGCAGATGACCTGGAAGGGGCTCCATCCAGTGGTGAACCTGAGCCGCACAGTGTATGAGAAGGGTATTTCGCTCGGGAAGGCCGCGATGGCAGCGGTTGAAGCCCGATTGAAGCGCGATCCGCAATTGCCCAAGTACGATATTGTGATCAACCCGACATCATCCGCCTAAAAAGGTAAATTCTTTTCAGGAAATCGCCTGAATACGCCGCTGTACTCTCGGCTCCATAGGGTTACTCCTCTCCCACCTCAAATCGCACAACGCGTTGTAGGGTCTGCTCCCGCCGAA
>JAMQPH010000207.1 GCA_023717605.1 Pyrinomonadaceae bacterium | reverse complement strand
ACAGGTGGGTCACAGGTTGTGAGTAGCACGGACGGCGCCGGTCAAGGTGGGAGTGTGACGGTCGCGGCAGCCAATTCCATGTCGATCTCTGGCAGTGGAGGCGGGCTGTTCAGCACGGCGTCAAGCACGGGAAATGCCGGGCAGATTAATTTAACCACACCGGCGTTGACCATGGGTGACGGCGGGACAATCTCTGTTGTTACTTCGGGCGCGGGTAATGCCGGCAACATTGCGCTGAACGTGAACAGTTTCACACAGACAAACGGGGCGCGAGTGGAAAGTAGCACGGACGGCGCGGGTGCTGGCGGAACGTTAGAACTTACTGCGAGAGATTTGGTTTCGATTTCGGGTGCGGGGAGTGGGCTGTTCAGCACAGCGTCCAATACAGGCAATGCGGGTCAAATCACCGTATTGGCGCCGGGGTCGATACCTGTACCGACGCTGACGATAGCGGACGGTGGGAAGATATCGGTTGCCACCACAGGCACAATGCCAAAGGCGGGTAACGCGGGAAGCGTCTTGCTGAATGCAAATAATTTTAGCCTCACAGGTGGGTCACAGGTTGTGAGTAGCACGGACGGCGCCGGTCAAGGTGGGAGTGTGACGGTCGCGGCAGCCAATTCCATGTCGATCTCTGGCAGTGGAGGCGGGCTGTTCAGCACGGCATCGAATACGGGGGATGCGGGCGAGGTCACGGTATCCACGCCAACCTTGGCTATAAGTAAAGGCGGAACGATCTCGGTGGCCACATCCGGCGCCGGAAATGCCGGCAACGCATTGCTGAACGTGAGCAATTTCAGTCTTACAGGTGGGGCGCAGATTGTGAGCAGTACAAGCGGAGCGGGTCAAGGTGGAACGGTGTCGGCCAACGCGACGGATTCGGCCTCGATCTCCGGTCAGGGTACCGGATTGTTCAGCACCGCCTCTGGCACTGGTGCTGGCGGCACAATCAATATCCAAACCGCTCAACTCCAAGTCACCGATGGTGGGGTTGTCTCAGCCAATAGTACTGGAACCGCTAGCGCCACCGCGGGGAATATCAACGTAGTCGTCAGCGACACGCTGCGCATGGAAAACAGCAGCATTACAACGGGGGCTGTCGTCGCCGACGGCGGCAATATTTCCATCACGAGCACGGGGTCACTCCTGCATATGACGAATAGCCAAGTTGCCACGAGTGTTCAGAGCGGGCTGGGTCAAGGAGGCAACATCACGATCGGCTCCGAGATTCATCCGTTTGACTTTATCATCCTGGATAATAGCGGCATCCACGCCAATGCCTTTGGCGGTCCGGGTGGCAACATCAATATCTTTGCGAACCTGTTCCTGAGTAGTCTGCCCATCTCAACTGCGGTTACTGCTTCGTCAAATTTGAGCACCTCTGGCACCATCGATATTCAAGCCGCCATCGTCGATGTAAGCGGGGACATTGCTCAGTTGCCGGTAGCGCCGCTTCAGGCAACGGAACTTTTGCGGGCGACGTGCGCCGCGCGTCTCGCCTCTGGCAAATCGAGTAGTTTAGTGCTTGGCGGGCGCGGCGGTCTGCCGCTCGAGCCCGGCGGCTTGTTGCCTAGCCCTCTCTATGCGGCCGCGGCCTCTGCGCTCAGCTCCGGGAGTCACCTTCGCAGCGAAGGACAAATGGCTTCTGTCCTCGGATCGAGCGACGAGCAGCCGCGATTAAGGACGGGATGGAATCAGTTTCAATTGGCCAAGACCGCCTTGGGCTTCGCCTGCTCCCAATAGCCGGCTCGGCTGCGGAGCGTGCAAATCGCCGATCGACAACGAACTGGCTCACCCGGTTTTTCATCGGTCTGTCAGTCTTGCTTTTAGCCCTCCTGGTCTGAGTTTCGTCTGCCGCGCAGGCCGCGGTGCCGACTCCCCCCGTCATCGATCCCACCGGGCGCTCAGGTGAACCTCCGCGCCTGCGCGAGGAAGAACCTGAACCGCCGAGGGTTGCACCAGGCATCGTTTTGCCTCCCGCTCCCGTTCCCCAAAAAGGGAGAGCCGGACCGCTGCCGTTCCGGGTACTGGTTCGCGACATCCGCATAACCGGAACCACGGTCTTTTCCGCCGAAGAACTGGCTGCGGTTACGGCACCGTATCAAAATCGAGAACTAGCCGCGGAGGACCTGGAGGCGCTGCGGATTGCGCTGACTCTTTTCTATATCAACAGGGGATATGTTAATTCGGGGGCGGTTCTGCCGGACCAGAGGATTACCGATGGAGTGGTGACGTTTCGCATCATCGAAGGCGAGTTAACGCGCATCGAGTTGGAAGGCAATAGGTGGTTTCGCTCCAGCTATTTCGAAAAGCGATTTACGCTCTCCGCCGGTCCTCCTCTTAACGTCAATTCCTT
>JAMQPH010000188.1 GCA_023717605.1 Pyrinomonadaceae bacterium | reverse complement strand
GGAACCTAAATTCAACCAGCTCAAGCACCTCTCAACCACAGAACCATTTGCCATAGCCGATGGATGTTGGTATTCGACTAGGCCTAATCCCCAGGCACGGAACCGATTGGCGTACCAGAGGATGATTGCACTCGACCCAGCCTCGAGTAGCTGCGGGCCTGGTTGAACTCTAGGATCCATTGGCTACGGCAAATGGTTCTGTGGTTGAGAGGTGCTTGAGCTGGTTGAACTCTAGGATCCATTGGCTACGGCATGGTGCTGGCCTCATGAGGTCGCGGCTTGAGTCACTGGTAGCCTGAACCCGGTCGCTGCCGCTCGCGGCTCGGACTGTCGCTTTTCTTCAAGACGAAGCGTCGTAGAACCTCTAAGCTGCAGGCGGAGGATCAATCTAATGCACACATCAAGAATAGCAATCCTAGTTGTAATACTGGCGGTTAGCTTCAGCGTAAGCGTGGGCGCGAAAGCCACGGACTTGTCGAGTCTGGCGTGGATGGCTGGAAACTGGAGCGGAGTTCAGGGCGGAGTAGAGATGGAGGAATTCTGGCAGGAGCCGAAAGGTAACACGATGCTTGGGCTTCATCGCGACGTCAAAGGAGGCCGGACGGTGTCTTTTGAGTTTCTGAGAATCGAAGCAACACCGGAGGCGATCACCTACTGGGCCAGTCCCGGCGGTCGCCCGGCAACACCCTTCCGTTTAATTGAACAGAAAGGTCAACGCGCTGTCTTCGAAAACGCGAAGCACGACTTTCCTCAACGCATCATCTACTGGATCAGTGACGATGGCGCGCTGCACGCGAAGATCGAAGGCACCATGAACGGCAAGCCCGCCGCCGAGGAATGGACCTGGCGCCGAGGCTGATCCGGGGGGAAATGGGGAAAAGGGTAAAAGGGGAAATGGGACAAAGGGGAACGGGGGTCATCTCTCATCTCTGACCCATTCCCCTTTTACCCCTTTACCCTTTTACCCTTTTTAGGGGACCGCCTCGACGAAGACGAAGACGCGGAAGCTGCCCGACTGTTGCACTCCGAAAAGGAAATTCAGGTGGATCGACGCGCCCGGAGCCAACGGGGTTCCCATTGTCACCGTTCCCGCTGCCAGACTCGAGTTAAGACCGCCGCTTGAAGGCTGGTTCGGCGGCATTTCCAGCGTGGTTGCCAACGCAGTCACGGAGCCCACGCCGGTTACCGTCACCACTGCGTTAGTTGAGGTGCGCGCCCTCAGGTCGGCCGTACCCACCGGGGACGGGAACGTCGTCATGTCGTAGATGCGGAACCGGAGCCGCGTTATGGGAGCTCCCGTGTTGTTGGTGAACGTCCGCCGGCTGGCCAGCGTGCCGAGAAGCGAATTGTTCGGCGGGTCCGGCGTGGTGTCGCGGGCTCGGTTCGGTGCTGCCGACTGCGGAACCAATGGGTCGATGAGTTGCGAGCCCACCTGCGAGAACTTCTTCAAGTTCGGACCGGCCAGATTCTCCGGACCGGGTGCTCCCAACCTGGGAGCAGCAGTCGCTCCAACCGGCGTCCCCGGCGTGGTCGAGACCACCGTGAAGTCCGCCGCGTTGTCGTTGCCGTCGGTGGGCGTCGGCACGTCGTTACTGAATAGCTTGAACTCGCGCACGAAACTGTACTGCGAAGTGCTGCCCTCAGCCGGCGGCAAAGTTGTGCCCTCCAGCAACAAGCCGCAGACCCCACCTGTGCTAATCCCAAACCCGACGGCGTCGAGTCTGTTAGCCGTGGAGATCTGGAGTGGGTCTACCGTCGTGAAGAGCCCGACGTTGAAGTCGCTCTCGATGTCAGTCGTCAGCACCGCATTAGCACCAGCGTAGACAGTCAAGCCATAGGTGCTGCCTACGAACAGGTAGTGACCACGTTGTGGAATCACCGTCGCCGCCGGAATGGTTCCGATTAGAACCGGCAAAGCGTCGCAGCTCGCGCCCCTTTTGAAGAGGCCATAACCACCCGCCGGTACGGTGAATGGCGTGTCGGTGTTGTTGTAGATCTCCACGAAGTCATCACCTGCGCCGGCTGGGCCGCTGGTGCGCATCTCGGAAATCAATATGGTGCCCGGCACATTAGCTGTAATTGTGCCTATCCCCTGGCCGTCGACAATCACGGCGCCCGGTGCGCTGTCGAGGTTCAGGGAGAAGGTTTCGTCTCCCTCGACGCTAGCATCCGCACAGACCGTAACGCGGAATGTCTTGATCTGCTCGCCAGTGGCGAAGCTGGCAGTGCTGTCGCTGACCGACTCGTAGTCTGCGCCTCCTGCGCAAGTACCGCCGGTGGCCGTCCCGTCAGCCGTGCTCACGTCTACGACAATCCCGCCGAAAGGCGCCGGAGCTGAGAGGGCCAGAGTGAAGATCATTTGCGAAGAACCCGAACTCGGTTCGGCCACGCGCGCATCTCTGACGAAGAGATCGGGCGGAACCGTGACACCCGTTACGGTCGGGTTGTTAGCGCCGGCGACGTCTGGATCATCAGTCAGAACCGAGATGCCGCCGTCGGCTGTGACCGTGCCCTGGTTAGAAACCTGCGGCATCGCGCGCGCCCATGAATGGATCGTCGACCACCACCTGGAAGGTGATCGTGACTGATTGGCCAGCCGGCAAGGTGCCGACGTTCCAGGTCAGGTTGTCACCCACGATGACTGGTGGAGTTGGAAGTCCGCCGCCTGCCGGTGGACCGCCTGGTTTCGGCTTCGGTACAAAGCGCACGCCAGGATCCACTACGACGCCCGGCACTGCTGGTTGGACCGTAGGTTTACTTGGCGCACCAGTCTGTTGCGGTGTTGTAGAAGGCGCAACTCGTTTGCCGCCCCCTTGAGTCCGTTTATCTTGCGAGCCGCGCGCTTGCGTTTGGCCCAGTGGCGCTGAGGTGATAGCCGTGAATTTAAGCACAGCGTCCTCACCACGAGCTTGCGAAATTACCGTCGGCGGCGAAGTAACCAATGGACTTGCATACCCGGTCACAACCTCAGCTATGCGCTGCGACAGTGTTTCTCTATACGGTTCAACCGAGAGGAAGTTCGTTCCTGAGTATCTGTTCGGAATCGCACTCAGCGCCTGGGCCTTGAGCGGAAGTCTGCGCTCGCCTTTGGTCAGGTAGCCATACATCAAGTCGTCGCGAGTCAGTAGTGAATATGAATCGGTGAGACCAACGCGGTGACCCATCTCATGCATGATGGCAGTGAGTAGATCAATGTGACCGGCAGGCGCTCCTGCAGGATCGGTGTAGCGGCGCAACCCGGAAATGGCGTTGCCAAACTCCATGTCATCCATAGGTGTGGCGTCAATGAACCAGCCCTTTCCGCCGGCATCCCGATCGACAATGATGCGATTACCACGCGCCTCGCCAAGATAAGAACCCGCCAACTCGCCCACCTCAAACCGCAGCTCGCGCATCGCCAACTTTTGTTCCCGCGTCAGCCCAGCCGCCAACCACCGTTCAACGGCGGCTGGGGCAACTAGGTCGAGTTGTCGTTGACTGAGTGAATAGCTGGTGCTGCCAGAGATTGCGGTCGCAAGAGATTTTTCAATTCCGCCCGAAGTGAAACTATTCGGTGTGGGCCATGAAGGCTCCTCTACTCCGTTCGCACACGTGGTGCGGGTTGTGTTTCTCAAAATTCTAGAGAGCCATGTGTCGTATGGCTCGACACCCTCGGGTGAAAAGATGAGCGGTGCGGAACTACAATTAGAAAATCCGCTGGCGGCGGAGATGAGTAGGACGCCGTTGACGCTGCCGTCGCCAATTCCGTCTGCCGAGCCTGGGTTCAATCCGCCGACGAAGTTCTCCACCCCAGGCGAACTGGTCGCCCCCATCCCTTCAATCCCGAAGTCGTTGATGGTGGCGTTAGTGCCCTGCTTGCGCAAGCCGATGCCCGCGCCTGTAAGGCCGCTGCCTGGCCTCAGTGCCGAGAAAACATTGCTACTTTCATGATCTGAGTTTCGATCGTGCATAAGCCGAACTTCTTCACCAAGCTACCTAAGACTTCAAGCAGTTTTGTGGTCGGTCAAAAATGCCAAGTCCATTTGGGGTTCTCCTTCAGGTAATCAGTTTCGTTTCAGCACAATGAAACTATCACCAAAGGGGCACCCCTTTCATATTGCGTTTATAGCCCTGGACCGCAACCACACCTCAGCGCCGTTCAAGGGGCGGAACTCAACTTGGCAGGTACTCATCCA
>JAMQPH010000118.1 GCA_023717605.1 Pyrinomonadaceae bacterium | reverse complement strand
TGGTACCGGCAATGACGTGACAAGATACGCCGCTAAGGATTTCACACCGGGAGTGTCTTCCCTCGCCATTACCACCGCTTCTCTGACCATCGCATGCTGGCACAGCACCGACTCAATTTCACCCAGCTCAATGCGGAAACCGCGAATTTTGACCTGATGATCGATCCGCCCTAAATACTCGATGTCCCGACCGGGAAGAAACCGCGCCAAGTCGCCCGTCTTATACAGACGTGACCCTGGCCGACTCGTGAGGTGGTCTGGAATAAATCGTTCCGCGGTCAGTTCGGGACGAGACAGATACCCCCGTGCCAAACCGGCTCCGCCTACATACATTTCTCCTGCGACTCCGATGGGCACAGGCTGCTTCTCTCCGTCGAGAATGTAGATTTGGAGATCGGGAATTGGCACCCCAATAACACTTCCCGATTCGAGGTCGTTCTTTGAGAGGGGTCGATAGGTCACATGCACCGTCGTCTCGGTGATGCCATACATGTTCACGAGCCGTGGCTCTTGATCTCCATGTCTCTCAAACCAGGGCCGGAGGCTCTGGATCTCCAATGCCTCTCCTCCGAAAATCACATAGCGCAGGGCCAGATCCCTTTGCCCAACGGTCTCCTCAGCCTGGATCAGCTGCCTAAATGCAGAGGGAGTCTGATTCAGGACCGTCACGCGTTCCCGCGCAAGAAGCTCATAAAACGCCTCCGGCGACCGACTGATCATGAACGGAACGACTACAACTCGGCCGCCGTAGAGCAACGCGCCCCAGATTTCCCAGACGGAGAAGTCAAACGCTGTGGAATGGAACAATGTCCAAACGTCTCGCTCATTGAATCCGTACCAAGGCTCTGTGGCGGTGAACAGCCGCGTCACGTTCTGATGTCTGATTAAAGCCCCTTTTGACTTGCCCGTCGTCCCTGAGGTGTAAATGACATAGGCTAGACTTTCTGCAGTTGCTCCGCTTAAACAATTGGATGTCGGGTGCAACTGGAATTCCGAAAGGTCCGCATCATCCACGCAAATCACTTGTGCCTGATTGACCGGCAGATCGGCCGCAAGTCTTGATTGCGTCACTAGGAAGGGTGCCCGAGTATCTTCCAACATAAACGCGAGTCGTTCCTTGGGATACGCAAGGTCGATGGGCAAGTAGGCGCCACCGGCTTTAAGAATGGCAAGGAGACTAATCACCAGTTCCAGCGACCGGTCCAAGCAAAGCCCCACAATGACTTCGGAACCAACTCCGCGCTCATGCAGCGCGTGCGCCAACCGATTGGCACGCTGATTTAACTCTTGGTAGGTCAAGGACCGTCCTTCGTGGGTCAAGGCCACTGCATCTGGCGTGCGCGCCACTTGCGCCTCGAACCATTGGTGCAATGTCCCATAGGACGGTATCCTGGCCTTGCTCGTGTTCCACTCGACGAGTAATTGTTGTCGTTCGACTGCAGTCAGAATCGGCAACCGCAGAACCGGACAGGACGGGTGTTGGATCATCCCCTCCAATATCATACTTAGGTGGCCGAGGAGTCGATCTATGGTGGACTTTTCAAAGAGATCGATATCATAGTCAGCCTGCAGGGTTATTCCTGAAGCAGTCGGCATCACAGTAATCGACACATCACATTGGGCTATGAATTCGCTCAAATCAGGGTCTGACATCGGCCAGCCGTAAGCCGGTCGACTAGATTCCTCGGCGAGACAGAGCGCGACGTTGAAGAGACGATAGCCGAAAGCTGCGTCTGGAACACCGGCCCAGGATTGAAGCTCTCGAAGAGAATAGCCTGCATGGGCTTCGGCTTCAGCCAGACACCGCGCCAGCTCTCTCGCCAATTCATCGCCAGAAACTTCCATGAACAAAGAGGCGCTTGCCCGAATAGGCAACAAGGGAAAGCCCTTGCGCACAAATTCGTCTGCTGGGCCACTCGCCTGAGCCACAGCCCCCACCACAAGTGTTTCCTGCCTAGCATAACGAAAGAGTACGGTACTGAACGCCGCAATAAGAACAGCGAGCGGTGGTGCGTTCAGGCGGGAGCTGAGATCGCGAAGACCGTTACTGGCCGATGATGTCAATGAGAGTTCGGCGGTATTCCTCACGTACGAAGGGGTCGGTGGTCGAGGATTGTCCAAAGGCAACAACACCAGCTCCACAGGATGCGGGAACTGGCGCCGCCAGAAATCCTGATGGGAAGTTTCGACATCCACAGAACTGTCAACGTTATTGTCAGGAGAATTTGATAACACTTAGCCAACTCCGATGGAGATTCTCTCTGACGCGACGAGGCGATCGGCCTCCCCAATCTCTCCAGCATGGGACGAAATGAGAAACTCTTCGAGCACAAGCAAGTCAAGTCTGGCAAAGAGGAACGTGTCCAAGGCTTCGGTCGGTGTACAGATCATCGGCTGTCCCTTCACGTTGAACGACGTGTTCAGCAAAATGGGTATGCCGGTAATCGCCTCGAATGCGCAAAGCAACTCATGCAATTTCGGATAGTTTTCTCGAGACACCGTTTGCACCCGAGCCGACCCATCAATATGGGTAATAGCAGGCAGTTTCTCGCGATAGGCTGCACGCACTTGTGTCACGAGAAGCATATGCGCATAGGCCTCCTCTTCCCCTTCCTGGATTTCGAAGTATGTGCTGGCGGCTTCTTTCGTTACTACCGGGGCGAATGGTCGGAATCCTTCTCGCTTTTTCACCAATGCATTGATTTTGTCACGCATGCCAGGGTCGCGCGGATCGGCCAAAATACTGCGGTTCCCCAAAGCGCGCGGGCCATATTCCATCCGCCCTTGGAACCACCCCACGATTTGTCCTTGGTCCAGACGTCCCGCAACCTCACGACACAGCGACGGGAAAGTCTCCCCCAGCCGAACGACACAATCCTTTCTCGGACCCAACGTTGCCTCTATTTCTTCTCGACTGAAGCACGGCCCCCATAACGGAGCAGCCATTCGCTTCGGTTCAAATTTTGGATTGCTGAGGCCATGTACATACAGCGCCGCCCCCAATGCAACGCCATCGTCTCCCGCTGCTGGCTGGACGAACATACGCTTGAATTGACGACTGCGCTTAATGACGCCATTTGCCGAACAGTTGAGAGCCACACCACCAGCCATGCACAGATTCTCCATTCCAGCCTCCCGTCGGAAATGTCGAAGCACGTGCAGCTGGCAGGTTTGCACTACAGCCTGGAGAGCAGCCGCAATGTCTTTGTGATGTTGCGTGAATTCGGTGCCTGCTTCTCTCTGTGGACCGAAGCGACCTTCTAATTCATGCAATATTCCACTGTGAGTTTCTTTTTCCTGCTGGGTCCGATTGCTGGAAAACAGTGGAATCGTGTACGTCCCATCCTCGCGCAAATGGACCAAGTCAGTGATCTGGCTATAATACTTCCGTTGGTTACC
>JAMQPH010000111.1 GCA_023717605.1 Pyrinomonadaceae bacterium | reverse complement strand
AGCAATGAGCGGCGGCGTGGACTCTTCCGCGGCGGCTGCAATTTTGAAGGAGCAGGGGCATGACCTGGTCGGCTTCTCGATGCAGCTGTGGAATCAGCGTCGCGGTATCAGCGTCGACGAGAATGGCGATCCGCTTCCTTCCCGCTGCTGTTCGCTTGATGACGTTTATGACGCGCGGCGCGTGGCCGAAGAACTGGGTTTCCCTTTCTATGTGCTAAACCTCGAGCGGGAATTTGAGCGCGACGTAGTGCAACCGTTTGTGGCGAGTTATCTCAATGGAGAGACGCCCATCCCCTGCGTCTCATGCAATAGTCGTTTGAAGTTTGCTTCGCTCGACAAGCTCGCTGCGAGTCTTGGTTGTGAGAAAGTAGCCACGGGTCACTACGCCCGCGTTGAATTTGATCAATCGTCCGAGCGGTACCGGCTGTTCCGTGGACGCAATCTTCAAAAAGACCAGTCTTACTTTCTCTGGGAACTAACTCAGGACCAGCTGTCACGTTCCATGTTTCCCCTCGGCGAAATGTCCAAGCCGGAGGTTCGTGAAGTAGCGCGCGAGCATCAGTTGGCGGTGGCTGAAAAAGCGGAGTCGCAGGAGATCTGTTTCGTTCCTGATGGAAACTATGCCGGCTTCATCGATCGTTATCTCGAAGCCGAAGACGCGCGGGACCGATTGCCCGGACAGGGCCAGATCCTGGACACACGCGGTGACATCGTCGGCCAACACACCGGCATCCATCGTTACACCATTGGCCAGCGACGTGGAATCGGGATTGCGAATGAGCGGCCGCTCTACGTCCTCTCAATCGATGCGCAAAAGAACCGTGTGGTGGTGGGCGGGCAAGAGGAATTATTGAGCCGTGAGTTTACCGCTGCCGGTGTGAACTGGATCGCTTCCGACACGCCGGCAACACCCGTGCGCGGCCAGGTGCGTATCCGCTATCGCCACGCTGAAGCTCCAGCCACCATCACACCACTTGAAAATTCTCGGGCACACGTCCTGTTTGATGAGCCTCAGCGAGCCATCACCCCTGGCCAAGCTACGGCCTTCTATCGCGAGAACGAAGTTATGGGCGGCGGGTGGATAGTAAGAACAGTGGGCAGTAAGCAATAAGCAGGAAACAGAAAGAAAGCGGCGGACGCTGTAGGTGTGATTTGGCGTTTCTTACACTGCGTCGACCGCCTTCAGGTTTCTGCCAAGTGTCTTCTCTTGCTGCTTGGACTCGACCCATTGTGAGGGCTCAAGCGTGCGCACCTTACGACACGTTGTAGTGCCACGCCCTCGGGAGTGTGGGTCGATCCGTCCCCGTGACTCACCATTCGGCGCAATACTGCACCTGCCCTAGTCCCTGTCGTGGTTACGCACTTTCACGAAACCGAACATGCCCTGTTGGAAATGGGGGAGGACTCCGCAGATCACGAGATAGGTTCCTCGATTGGCGAAATGCACTACCTCGACTCGGTCTAGTGTTGTTGGGAACAGCGGTCTCGGGTCCGGCCCCCGGTAGATTCTCCTAACCGGGTCGGTGATCAGCTGCGGCAGCGGCGGCGCCGGAGGCGTGAGTGAGCTTATATCGATGTCTCCGGGTTGGGTTCCGTCGTCGTAAACGATAACCTGGTGGAGACCGGAAATAATGA
>JAMQPH010000108.1 GCA_023717605.1 Pyrinomonadaceae bacterium | reverse complement strand
GATTCCAGTGGTGCGTTTTGCGGTCAAGGGTATGTAGGGAAGACGCACGCCCGCATGGATCGTGAAGTAGTCAACGCCCTGCTCAGCCTGTTCAATCAGCGTGTCGCGAAAGATCTCCCAGGTCAGATCTTCGGCTTTACCGCCAACTTTTTCCAGGGCCTGGTAAATCGGCACAGTGCCGATGGGCACGGGTGAGTTGCGTAGAATCCATTCGCGGGTGGCGTGAATGTTCTTGCCGGTGGAAAGATCCATCACCGTGTCGGAGCCACACTTGATGGACCAACGCATCTTCTCAACTTCGTCGTCGATAGAAGACAGGACAGCAGAGTTGCCGATGTTGGCGTTGATCTTTACCAGAAAGTTGCGGCCGATGATCATCGGTTCGGACTCAGGATGATTGACGTTGGCGGGAATAATGGCGCGGCCGCGGGCAACTTCGTCTCGCACGAATTCAGGTGTGACGTATTCGGGAATAGCGGCGCCAAAGGATTGGCCGCGATGCTGATGGTGCAGCGAAGAACGGTCGTCGGTACTTTGAGTGCTTCGACCTGTCGCAGAGCGTCCAAGATTTTCGCGAATGGCGATAAACTCCATTTCGGGAGTGATAATGCCCCGACGCGCAGAGTGAATTTGCGTCACACAGTAACCCGCCCTGGCGCGCAAAGGAACCCGCCGAAGTGCAGGAAAATCCTCCAAGCGGCCCTTTTCTTTTTGACGCGCCTGGTCGGCTGCCGCAAACGTGAGGTAGCCATCGTCGATAGGTTTCACGTCCCGGCCTTCATACTCCTCGACGTCGCCGCGCTCGAGAATCCAGTGGCGTCGTAACGTCGGCAGGCCCTCGCTGACTTCGCACCGCGCCGCAGGATCACCCCACGGCCCGCTGGTGTCGTAAACACGCACGGGTGAATTCTCTTCAAGTGTCCCACCGAAGGTGCGGGTGGGGTTTTGGTCGATTTCGCGAAAAGGAACTCGCACGCCGGGTTGTGCACCGTTGACGTAGATGCGTCGAGAGTTGGGCAGCGGCTTTTCATTGGCGATCTGATTTTCGGGTTCGGTTGAGGTGATTGCGGTGCTCATGAGAACTCCTTTTGATTCGTTAAAGCCCAAATAAAAACCGTCCCACCCAGGTCAGAAGGATGGAACGGTCATTAGATGGCTGTTTCTCCCTTCGACGGTGCTAACCGTATCAGGTTCAAGGGGTCTCTGGATTTTTGATTTTTGATTGCTGATTTGTGATTGGGTTTTATCCCAAGAGTGGAGCTCAAAGAGCCGCCACGAAATCAAGAATCACAAATGGCAAATCAAAAGTCCCCAGACTCTCAGCCGCTTCTGTGCGGCTCCCCCGAAAACTTTGTTTGCGACCATAGTTTACTACACGTACAAAGATTTTGCTCTCACTGACACGTGGGTCCCGTCTCTTGTGGCTTTGCCACCCTCCAGTGCGGTAAGGCTGAGCCTTACCGCACTGCTGGGGCGGCAAAGCCGCGTTTGCGAGATGGGTATGATGATTACGATGGCTTGAAGGCGTGGTTGTTGGGATGAACGATTCGATACCTCGCAAATTAACTGAAGTCCGAGGGACCGACTTGTTAACCCCCGATAAAGCTCATGGTGCGTGAGGGAGTGACGAAAGTCGGATCGTTGATGAAATGGCGAGGTTCTTTCTTCATCACCACACTTTCTATGTAGTCGATGATCTCTGACCTTGAAGCAGCAGAACGCAACACGTCGCGCAGGCTGTGCTCGACGGTTGAAAAGAGGCACGTGCGAATCTGTCCATCGGCCGTGAGTCGAATGCGTGAGCAGGCGCCGCAGAAAGGCTCGGTAACTGGTGCGATGATGCCAATCTCACCGGGTGCGCCGTCGGCGAAGCGGTAACGAGAAGACGTTTCTGAACCACGGGCAACATCAATGGGAATTAAGGGAAAACGTTCGTTAATTCTCTCGCGAATTTCACGTCCCGAAACCACGTCCTCACGTGACCAGTCGTGACCGGAATCAAGCGGCATGAATTCGATGAAACGCATCTTCACATCGTGCTCGCGGGCAAACGCCGCGAAGTCTGCCACTTCATCCTCGTTATGACCCCGCACGATGACGGCGTTGATCTTGATCGGCTCGAGGCCGGCGCTTTTGGCAGCAGCGATTCCAGCCAGCACTCGATCCAGGACATCAACTCCCGTCATCTCCTTGAAGACTTCCCTTTTCAAACTGTCGACACTAATCGTGATTCGATCCAGGCCGGCATCTTTCAACCCATGCGCTCGATCAGGGAGAAAATAACCGTTCGTGGTCAAGGCCAGATCTTGCAGACCTTGCGGTTTCAGTTCGGCAAGCTTCTCAATGATCGTCTCAATGTCTCGACGCATCATCGGCTCGCCCCCCGTTAGACGGATCTTCTCGATGCCCAGCGAGACAAAGATGTCGCAAACGAATTCGATCTCTTCGTAGGAGAGCATCTGCTCTTTGGGAGCTATGGGCGGTTCGCCGTGTGGCAGACAGTAGAAGCAGCGAAAATTGCAGCGGTCAGTCAACGAGACACGCAGGTCGCGTATCGCGCGGCCGTATGAATCTTTGAGGATAGTGGTCATGGCTCTGTTGGAACAGCAATAATACGCTTAACCTGCAGCTTGTTCCAAGTTAGGACTCAACGCACAGAACCATTTGCGGTAGCCAATGGATCCCAGCACTCAACCCAAACCGGGAACCACTGACTTGCTTGTGGTCTGTGTGGCGAGCGGGGTTCTGCTCAGGTTGAGTGTTGGATCCAACTGGCACGATCAAATGCCCAGTGAAGCATTCGTCATGAAAACTGCCGCTGGGAGGCGCTTGTTGGTTGTGGGAAGCTTTATCGTGCGTTTCAGGACGAAGTCGAACAGCAGCGGGTTGTAATCGTAGATCTCTTTTAAAGATTCACGCTCATCAGCGTTGATGTAGCCGCCTCTCACCAACGGTCGGGTTCTAATCAGGACGTTGATTGCCGGCAAGGGATAGTCACTGCCGTTGAGAAGACGGTCATGCAAATCCTCTCTTTCCAGGATCGTCGTCAATGGTTCTCCGATCCTGTTGAACTGAGTCATTGCAGAGATCTCGCCGAAGACCAGACCCTCGTAACGCTTCTCATCCATTAAACGCATGAACAGGTCAAAATTGTGCACATGTTTCTTATCTGGTTTGTCGAGGTCCTCGTTGACACCCAATCCGGCACAATGGGCGACGATTACCTTCACGCCATGATCCAACGCGCGCCGCAACAGCAGCGGGTTGCCGAGTTTCTGGTCCTCTTTCGCTTCGACTGCCTTCTCTTCACCACCGTGACTCAGCAGAATCAGATCCAGCTGCTTCATCTTTTGATAGAAGGGATCGCAACGTGGATCAGCTGGATCGATCCCCATCGCATTGGGCAGCCATTTAACAATCCGAGCGCCTCGACCCGCCCACTTTTCCAGTTCTTCAAGTGCGTTGGGCCGGTAGGGATTAACTGAGATATTTGGTACGAACAAATCCGGATACTGTTCGGCCAGGGCAAACACGTACTCGTTTGAAACGTAGAATTCTGTTTTCTCAAGGTTCACGGAACCATCCGGCCGATAGTTCTTATCGAAGGCCAGCAGACGGTGCTTGCCGTGATGCTCGATGTGCCTTATGAGATTCGCCAGGCGTTGAATCAATTCCGCATCAGCCCGCTCTACATCTTCCACGCCCGCCGCACTCAGATAGACTTTAAACTTGAGAGGATGAAAGGGATGCGTCCAGCTGCGCATCTTGGGGTTTACGAAAGCATCTGTGCCTTCCGTACCGAGCCCGGCGACATGAGTATGATGATCAATCAGGAGTTCGGGGTCGATGTCGTCAAAGGCGCGCTTGATAAGGTCGGCTGCCTTCGAGCTAACGCCGTCTTTCAATTCCTCCGGCTTGCGAGTGAAGGCGCCGCCGATGTAATGCAATAAACACATAGATTTTCAGCTTTACTCGCGATTTTTCGAAATGCAGAACATCGTGCCTAACATAGAAGCCACGAGAGTCTGGTCCGCTTCTGCTCCCGATATTCCGAACACGTCTGCCTTCACGACCGTCAGCGTTTTGCCAGGCTTGATCACCTCAGCGCGGGCGAGAAACTTGTCGCCCTTTGCCGGTCGCAAGAGATTGACTTTGAACTCGACACTCAAGACTTCGGAGCCGGCGGGCATCAAACTATAGGCGGCATACCCGCACGCCGAGTCAGCGATTGTGGTGACGATGCCCGCGTGCAGATATCCATTCTGTTGCGTTAGTTCACTTCGATACGGGATCGTGATCTCAACTATGCCGGGCTCGACGCGGCCAAGCTCGGCGCCGATCAGTTGCATGATCGACTGCCTGGCAAAGCTTCGTTGAACCTCTGCGGCAAAAGATGGATTGAGCGGCTGGTGGACCATCGTGGTTAGTGTGTGGCTCGAAAGGGCATTGTAGCAGCTAGCTTGCATTTGGCGCGGCAGGAAGTTGATACGGAAGCGAGAGCGGTAGCGACCGGATCATTTTCCATTTGTCATTTCTCATTTTTCATTGGTCATTTTCAGAATTTCATTTCGTGGTGCTTCGTGCTGTTTCGTGGATCGCTTGTTTGGCTGGGAGATAAAGAACGATCCACGAAAATTACACGAACAGAGACCAAATGAGATCAGGAAGATGACCAATGAAAAATGAGAAATGACAAATGGAAAATGATCCGGTTCTGTAGTAGACCAAATGGGCAACCCGGTGCGTTGATGCCTCCATCTCAGTTGCAACGCGCAACGTGCGGTCCCTTGATTCCCGGGAAGCGACCTTCTGGCTTGCTATTGCCGCGGATCAGTCTCCCTTAAGTCAATAACCTTCCTGACGATCGGTTACTATCAAAATTAGAACCAGCGGTTGAATTTCACCGCACTTCATCACACGAGGTGTGTAAACCACAGTTCCTGATTTGGAAAGAATCGATAAGGAGACAATCATGTTGCCACGAACACGTTGCCTGCGCCTTGCCTTGTTGATTTGTTGCCTGACCTATCAACCTTCCGCTAGCGCCCAATCAAACAGTAACAGCATGGCCAACTTGACCATCTACACTGCCGGTATAGCCGAGTTCCTTGAAGAACGGACGATTGAATTGCAACCAGGCTATAACACCGTCGTGTGGCGTAGCCTGATGCCCAGGGCCAACATTCGTACTGTGCGCGTGATGGCTGACGACGCTGAGGTTGTGCGTCAGGATGTCAGTTACGACGGAGCGCAAGTGAACAATGAAAAGTCGCCCGTGTTGCATCTGGTGATTCAGAACCGAGGGACAACAGCACGCAAGCGCATACAGATTGACTATCTGGCGCCTGGTCTCTCCTGGCAAAGCGATTACGCTCTTGTGCTTGACGCAGTAGCA
>JAMQPH010000095.1 GCA_023717605.1 Pyrinomonadaceae bacterium | reverse complement strand
TCTGGGAATAACCACTGATTAGGTGGAGAACGAAGCCCATTCTATTGATCGATATAGCAGCAGAAGTTGTGAGCCAATGCCTACTCAAGACTGACCTCAATTGAACGCGTCCAGCCACAGCAAAAAAAGGCCCACTCCCGTTTGTCGGGAGTGGGCCTTTGCGCAGCTGTCGGGAACCGTGACTGCGCGTTTATGCAGCGCCGATGGGATCGTCGCTGAGTGATCAACCTCCGCTAATACTTTGACGGGCTCGCCGGACTGCACGAGATGCTGACCCGCTTAGTACTGCTGAAAGTGCCACCTGTGTAAGTGCCACCGAGAGCAAGTGTTGAGCCACCACTCGAAGCAAAGGTCACCGTCGTGTTCACCGAGCTTCCAGGGCCGATATTGCCGAGGGCTTGTGGCAGCGGCGTACCATCGGTGCTTCCCAGCTTGGCCAGGGTCAGCGAGACGCTGTTGGCAGGCAAGGTACCGATGTTGCTTACGGTGATCGACGCCTGAACAGTCGAAGGGCTCGTGCAGGTTAGGCTCGAAGTCGTTACTAGCCTTACTAAGCCACACGGCGTAGGACCGGCTGTGAAGGTATAGGTCACGTTGTCGAAGTTGGTTTGCAAGGTTGCCGTTATCGGATTGCCTGGACTCAGGGCCGGATCGGCGGTGAACGTAAAGTCTCGGCCGACGGTTGCTCCGGCTGCAATTGTTCCATAGTTCTTAGGAGCGCTGGGATACAACGCTCCCCCACTCGACTGCAACGTACCCACCACGTTTACAGCGGGACCAGGGCCGTTGTTCGTCACCTGCAGATGGACCGTGACCCGCTCACCCGGATCGATCTGACTGTTGGCGGGCACGCAGCTTTCAGTCACCAGTGAACCAGTGGCCGCAACTAACGTGGCGCACGAACTCACAGCGTTGACTCTGGCCCACCAGGTACCCCACTTGCTCGAGCTCCCGCCGACCACCGGTGGAGCTTGCAGCTTGGCGTATTCCTGAATGGTCCAGAAACTGCAGTCGTCCGTAGGATCGACCATGGTATGGCTGAAATCGCCCCAACGATTCCTGCCGGATGAAAAGTCCTTGCTGTAGCAATCCTCACCGGCCTTGTAAATGACCGGATCACGCATTGTGCCGGCGGCGTCGGCGTGATCGCGGTAAGTGTAACCGGCGTCGGCAAAGCCGTCAGACTCAAATTCCGAGAAGCCTAAAAGGACGTCATTGCTGGCATTAACAGCGATCGAAGAGTAGGCATACCACTTACCGCCATTGGTGGCAGTGGCTGTTGGGTCTTCCACTCGCCCGCCTTGTAAGACATTGCCGGCGTTATCTAGTTGAGTCCACTGCACGGCAGTATGAGTGAGCACGCCTGCCGGAAGGCCAACGGTTTGTGGATACCAGATAGTGCCATTGCGGAAGACGACGTTGGACCTGACGAAGGCGTCCCCAGACTCCATCCTCAAGGGAGTCGTAGCACATGTCCCCATCGCTTGCGGCAACTGGTTACCCCCTGGCTGTGTCCATCCACCTCCTGGTCTGGTCTTCAGAACACCGATGGTGAAAACCGGCGCCGCTGGAGTGCCGGTGATGGTATGCATTCGGTAGGTCGCTCCAGCGCTGCTTTGATGGGCAACCAGGAATTCTGTCGCTTCAGTGGAAGAATAGGTGGTGGCGGGATGCATACAGAAGCCGGCATTAGCGGCGGAGACACCGGTGAAGTATGTAGCCGCGAACACACCGGTGCGGAGCGTTGGATAGTCAATCACTAAAGAACGGCCGTCGACGAACACGGTGCTGAACATGTTGATTGACACCACTACCCAGTTCTTGTTGAAACCGAGCATTGGAAAATCGGCAAAATTTGTGGCCGCGAGATCGGTAGCGATGCGTGCCGGAATTCTGAACAGGAAATAACTGCCTCCGGGGTCGGAGGTTTGGGATATACCAACCAAAATCGAGGTGTTGGCAGATTGGGCATTGGAGACGCCGGTCAGGATCCAGCGGTCGTTATACGGGTCATACTGCACGCGCGGGTCAAAAGGACTAACCGCGCCCGTGGGAGCCCAGAAGTTTGTCATCGAAACGTCGCTGCCAATCTGGGTACCGGTCTTGTCCTGGATACGATAATTGTTGTTAAGCGTGGTAAATACCCGATTCACCGAGTCTGGCGATACAGCACCAGTCGTATCGGGTGGAATTGTGAAGAACGCAGTGCCGGGCGGGGCAAACGGTATGTCGTTAAGCCCGGCGAAGTTCGTAGCCGGAGCCGGTGATGGTATTAGTGGTGAGGGTATATCCACTTGGGCCGCGAGGTTTGGTGCTTCGGCTTCCCCTGTTTCACCCTCCACCTCCTCAATAGTTTTCGGTGGCGCAATGGCCCGGGGCGAAGGGTCAGACACTCCAGGGTTTAGGGCCTGTTGTCTCGCCAGTTCCTCAAAATTGACCACTGCCGAGGTTACACCTTCAACCTTGATACGATGAACTTGAACTCCACTCTTGCCCTGAGCAGCGCGGAGTTTTTTTCCTTCAACGGAAAAGGGTTTAGTCGTGAAGAATAGAGCTGCGGCCAGGAAGGCAAGTAGTAATGCTACTCGGCTCGCCTGGCTCACTAGTCTCTTTTGGTTCCCAAGATTATTGTTTTGCGGTTTTGAGTGATTCATCTCGATTCCTCTCGGGGTTGGCCGGGCTCTGAATTTTTGGTCAGACAGACACCCAACGGTTTATTTGCTCGAAGTAGATTGCTAAGCTCAACTATCCTGAAATGGGAAGCGCCAGCTCCAAACTGCGACTGCGCGACTGATGTTTAAGAGCCGTGGCTCACACGACTATCGTGAATCGTATTTGAGGTGAAAAAAAGCCTCGTTATCATCGCTACATGCATCTTGTCAATTCTGGTCGTTCGCCGTGCTTGAGATAAAACGTGCCTTCGGTTTCTTTCTTATTTGGGAGCGTCACAACTAAGGTCATCGACTTGCTTTCTACGCGACCAACATAGCGGGCCGTCTGTCGATCCGGTGTTTCATCTGATCTGACAGATCCTCCTCGCTGGCGGGTAAGAGTTCCGCGAACCGCAAACCGACCGTCTTTGTCGATCTTGATTGGCTCATCAATCGTGCCAACGGCGCAATCGTAAGTAATCACGGCGCTATCAGCAGTCACCTCCATGATGATGTGTGGTCCGCCCCAGACACCTTCCGCTACTTTCGTGATCTCCATTTTCGGCGTGCCGCTTTCCCTGGGTGTTCCCGACTGGTTCTGATCCTTGCATGATCTCTCAGGTAGACCAATGAAGAGAACAGTAATTGCAGCCGTGATTGCTATGATTGGGTTTAGCTGAAGCATTTACAAAGTGCTCACCAATCACCGACAAATATTAGATAAGATCGCAACGCTATTTGATCCGGAATTCGCGACCGCCCGATCCAATTTGCCGTCTGCCTGAGAACCACTTAACGCTATCCCGCGGGGATAGCTCCCAACAGCATAATTTGTTGCCGGCCCAACACCTCCGGCACCGTCTCCGATGAAAACGGAAATGTCTCCAGATGTTGCATTCGCCAAAACCAAGTCCGTGCGGCCATCAATATTGAAATCGCCAGTCACCATCGCGAAGGGATTACGACCTGCGCGGAAGTTCTTGCCCGCGGCAAAACCGCCCTGGCCATCGCCAAGCACAACCGCTACGCTCTTTGACGCGTAGTTAGTTACAGCGAGATCGACGACTTTGTCACCGTTGAAATCGCCTGCTGCGACCGAAGAGGGAGCGACCCCGACAGGAAATCCTTTCGCTCCGCCGAATGCGCCTTTGCCGTCTCCTATCAGGATCGAAACAGTGCCCGATCTGGTATCTGCTGTTGCCAGATCAAGGCTGCCGTCGGCGTTGAAGTCCTGCGCCAGAATCCAGACTGGTCTTGAACCCACGCTAAAATCACCGCTTCTGACAAAACCTCCCTGACCATTACCCAGAAATACGGAAACATTGTTAGGCCCGTCGTTCGCTATTGCCACGTCAACATTCCGATCTCTATTGAAGTCGCCGGTTGCAATGGCGCGGGCTCCCCGACCCGCCGCGTGAATTGAAGCTTTACCAAAACCGCCCTTTCCATCACCCAGGAGGATCGACAACTTTTCTCGCCGTGGATCGGTGGCAGCCAGATCTTGACGACCATCGCCGTTGAAATCGCTGATTGCGAGACCCACCGGCTCGATTTCGACCTCGCAATCTGCCGGTTTGCGGAAGGCGCCGTCACCCACGCCAAGAAAAGTTGAAACGGTCCGAGAAGTAAAATTCGGCACAACCAGATCAAGATGACGGTCACCATTCAAATCTCCAACGGCAACAGTTCGAGGTCCGGAGCCAGTCGTATAGTTAGTGGCGGAGCGAAAATCGCCCTTTCCCCCTCCCAGGAGAATCGAGATATTGTTTGAGTTGTAGTTGGCTACTGCCAGATCGACATTGCCGTCTCTGTTCAAATCGCTTGCGGTCACCGACAGAGGGCCGGCCCCTACCGACACACCAGCAATTGCCTCAAAAGTGCCGCCAGTCTGTCCCAACAGAATGCTGACATCGCTGGAATCCTGATTGGCAACTGCCAGATCCGGGCGGCCGTCCTTGTTGAAATCGGCAATAGCAACCTGTTCAGGTCGTTCCCCGACTTCATAGCTTCGTGCTGCTAACAGACCATGCGGGCCACCGAGCAGTACTGAGAGATTATCAGAGGCGAAATTCGCCACGGCCAGATCGTTCTTCGCGTCGTTGTTGAGGTTGGTTATCGCCACAGCGGTTGGAGAAGTTCCGGCAACATAACTAACTGCGGTGGCAAAGTGTCCCTTACCATCGCCGATCAGCGTTGAAATACTGTTAGAGCTGGAATTGGCGCTAACCAGATCTGTTCTGCCGTCATTGTTGATATCGCCAGCGGCTATCGAGAATGGTCCCCCAGGCACAAGAAGACTCACTGCAGCGCCGAATCGGCCCTTACCATCACCAAGTAACACCGAAACGTTGTTGGACTTCACGTTTGCGGTGGCGAGATCAGCCTTGCCGTCGTGGTTGAAATCACTAATAACCAATGATACGGGTTCCACTCCGACTAAATATGCGTCAGTTCCCCGGAAACTGCCTTTACCATCGCCCAGAAGAATCGAGACGTTATTCGAACCGCTGTTTGAGACCGCCAAATCAACAAGACCATCGATGTTGAAGTCGGATACAGCCACCGCCCGAGGGGTTTTCCCAACCGGAACAGTGCCCAGAATGCCTAATTCGCCCCTACTATCTCGAATAAGAATAGAAATGTCGTTAGAAGCGCTATTTGCCACCGCAAGGTCACTCAAGCCGTCCCCATTAAGGTCGGCTGCAGCGATGAAGACTGGAGTTTGTCCAACCGTGATGCTCTGATTACTTCTATAAGCGATAGAGTTACAAGGAGTTGAACTCTGAGTGCGCGAAGAGAAGACGGATAGTGCGATGAATAGAATTATGCCTTTGAGCAAGACGATATGGCGCATTCTTATGGCCTTTTCCATCCGCCACTCGCGAATTATTCCGAATTGGCTGATCCTACCGAACGTTCCTTTGAGTAATAGGAAACATAATCAACGGGAACGTACAGGATTCTTGTGAAGCGCTACAGACGTTGGATTGTAAACGCGCGCAAATCGCATTCCGAGGTTGGTTTTGTTGCCCATGGTAAGTTTTGTTTGGGGTTTTTAGTAAAAGCCCTCGAGATTTGTCCAGTCTTTAGACTGGATTCTAGACTTCAGACAGCTTGGTTAGTCAATGGTCGGCGATCGACTATCGATGAACCACCTCAACGGCCGGTGAAGAGCGTCTTCTCGTCAACGAAGCAGAGTCCGTTGCCCCAGGGATCGTTAACGTAGAACGAACGTTCACCCCAGGGTCGAACAACTATCTCGCCGGCACTGGCTCCATGAACGTCTTCTGTCGAAAGACAGTCGAGTTCAGTCGCCCGCTCATAGAATCGCTCGAGATCCCCTACCGCGAAATAGATGTAGTCAGGAGTCGGTTTCGCCTCCTCGCCACCTGCTGTGACATCCACCAGCGCCAGAATTACTGGCCCGCAATCGACATAATGACGGGAGGCTCGGGGAATTCTTCTTCCCGGATCGTCAAGTAGCTTTGCATAAAATTCTGAAGCTTTATCCAAATCGTCAACTTGAAGAATTAAGCGGAAGAGCGCGGGGGCCTTGGCCATCTTTATTCTCCTTCGAGAAAAGGACTATGGATTAGATCATCTTGAAAATCAGTACCGTAGCGCGGTAGCGCGTAAGTAGTCGGAGCTGCGCGAATGTACTCAACTCACAGAACCGCTTGCCGTAGCCAGCGGATGCTGGCTCTCAACATTATCGAAACTGCTCAAAACCCGACGATGGAGGCTTGGTCGTAGGGCATCAGATCAAAAGCTCTTCAGTCAAAGATGTGACGAACCGAAGCCTTGCTTATTTACGCAATCACCCGCGCTCTCACAGTTAACGGTAAGGTGAGTGCTAGCATCCGCTGGCTACGGCAAGCGGTTCTGTGACTTGAGTGCTCGTATCCTGGGCTAAGGTAACCTTTCAAGGACATAACCCTCTTGTGCAGTCTTTATTTCCTTAGCCAGCCGAACAAGCCGTGAACTACAGCCTCGCGGTTCTCTTCATAGATAGCCCTGGTGAGCGGGATATTCATTGGACAGACCTGCACGCAGTTTTGTGAGTTGCCACAGTTGGCGATGCCATCTTCCTGCAGCAGCGCTTCGAGGCGTTCGTCCCGCGTCATCTTGCCGGTGGGGTGCATGTTGAAAAGACGAACCTGC
>JAMQPH010000088.1 GCA_023717605.1 Pyrinomonadaceae bacterium | reverse complement strand
CCGTCTTTGCGTGAAACTACCTTTCATTGGCGTGTTGCAGCTATTCCAGCCGGTAGTTAGGCGCTTCCTTCGTGATGATCACATCGTGAACGTGCGACTCTTTCAGGCCGGCGGAAGTGATGCGTATGAACTGACTCTTGTCCTGAAATTCTTTGATAGTGCGACACCCGGTGTAGCCCATTCCCGAACGCAAACCGCCAACTAACTGCGTCGTCATCTCAGCGATAGTGCCTTTATAAGCAACGCGACCTTCGATACCCTCGGGGACGAGTTTCGACTCGCTCTCGGCCATCTCCTGAGCGTACCTGTCGCGGGAGCCCTCGCGCATTGCCCCAATTGAGCCCATGCCCCTGTATGTTTTGAAGGATCGCCCCTGGAACAGAATCACTTCGCCGGGTGCTTCCTCCGTTCCCGCAAAAAGGGAACCAATCATCACGATGTCGGCGCCTGCGGCAATGGCTTTGGCCACATCCCCTGAGAATTTCACACCGCCATCCGAGATCACGGGAACTCCCGTACCTTGCGCGGCTCTTACACACGACTGGATGGCAGTGATCTGTGGCACGCCGGCGCCGGTGACCACACGAGTCGTACAGATTGATCCCGGACCGATGCCGACCTTGATAGCGTCGACGCCGGCTTCGATTAATTCCTCCGCTCCCTCGGCAGTACCTATATTGCCTGCGACCAGATCTGTGTTCGGATGTCGACGCTTAATCTCGTGAACGGCTTCGATTACACGTGACGAATGCCCGTGGGCCGTATCAACGACCAGACAATCAACTCGGGCCTTTACCAATTCATCCGCGCGTTCGCGGAAATCGCCGGTGGCCCCGATCGCGGCTGCGACGCGTAGACGGCCAAGGTCATCTTTGGCGGCTGTCGGATATTTGATTGCCTTCTGAATGTCTTTAACCGTGATTAAGCCCTTGATCCGTTTGTCGTCGTCAATCACAAGCAGCTTTTCAATGCGGTGTTTTTGTAGCACCGCCTTCGCCTGTTCCAGTGTGGTACCGACGGGAACCGTGACCAGGGGCTGCTTAGTCATGACATCGGAAACAGGAATGTCGAACCTCGTTTCAAAACGCAAGTCGCGGTTAGTAATGATGCCGACGAGATGCCCGGCTTCATCCACCACCGGCACGCCGCTGATATGATACGTTTCCATCACCATCAGAGCTTCGCGCACGGGTCGGTCTGGCCGAATCGTCACCGGATCTACGATCATTCCTGATTCAGATCGTTTTACCTTGTCCACTTCTTCCGCCTGACGCTCAATACTCAGGTTCTTATGAATTACACCGATGCCGCCCTGTTGGGCCAAGGCAATGGCGAGCGCGGCCTCAGTTACAGTATCCATCGCCGCGGAACAGAGCGGGATTTGCAACCTGATGTGGCGGGTGAACTGTGTCGAGGTGTCGGTTTCAGACGGCAGCACGTCAGCACGCGCGGGCAGTAATAGTACGTCGTCAAAAGTAAGGCCTTCGGGAATGTTAGCCGAGATCATGATGGTGGTTACTACTCCTTGATATTCAAATAAAATTTAGCAATGAAGACGAGTCGCGGAATACAGAACTGCCCGCTACTTGCGCAGCGGGCAGTCGTTTTTCATTTCCTGATCCAGGCACGGATGCCGCACAAGCTTCGGCAGTGCGCCATTCGGCACAAGACACAGTCGACACGAGGTGTTATTGCAGAACAGTTTCGTAATCAGCTTTCCAAAAACCCAAATCGACTACGGGCCTGGACGTGGGCGAATGGTCCGCCCGGAGGCTCAGAAATGCCACCGATGGCAAAACCGGGCGAAGTAAGACCGCGGAGCGACGCTGATACCAATGCAGCGCGGCAAGTGCTCCCAAAGTTAATAAACCCAGAATCAATATCGCCAGAACCACAGTCAGAATCGGGGAGCGGGTCGCGGGCGCGTCAGTGTAGACTTTCGAATGATGTCGCGTGGTTGCAACGTCGTCGCCGGTCTCACCGCTTTCGCGCATGTAGCGCGAGTATCCTTCGATGGCCTCTTTCTCGTCATACCCAATGCAGCGCGCGTAAGCCCTCACGAAACTCCGATTGAAGATTCCGCCGGGCAGACGTTTATAGTCGTTTGATTCGATGGCTTCGAGATAGTGAATGGAGATGCGTGTTTCGTCGGAAATCTCTCGTAGCGGAATGCCACGCTCTTCGCGCGTGAGTCGCAACTGTTCACCAATAGTAGCTGCCATTACCAATCCGCTTCAGCCCATGCGCCTGCTCGGTTGGTTGTAACCTTTACGATGCACCGCGGGGAAGAGATCTTGATCCGTTTTCCGCAGCCTCGTACGTGTCCTCTGCCCATGTGTAAGCCGAACTTAACTCTTAAGCGCAATATACTTGCGATGCTAAACGGTGTCAAACTCATGCTACTCCGAATAATCGCGTCTCTTGATTCTTCGCGCCTGCGGTGATAGCTTGACGACAGAAATCCGAATCAGTCGCCTTTAATTTCTACAATAGAAAAAGTGAGGACACAGGAATGCCTTTAGAAGCGCTTGGAATGGTGGAAACCAAAGGTTTCGTCGGGGCTGTAGAAGCCGCAGATGCGATGGTGAAAGCTGCCAACGTACAGCTCCTGGGAAAAGAATATATCGGCGCCGGCTACGTAACTATTTTCGTTCGTGGAGACGTCGGAGCAGTGAAAGCCGCGACTGACGCAGGGGCCGCGGCCGCGCGGCGAGTCGGGGAGTTAATCAGCGTCCACGTAATCCCGCGTCCGCACGCAGAGGTTGAGCGCGTTCTTCCAGTTGACGGCAAGACTGGCCTGAGCCCCGATGAGCGTTCGCTGCAAGGTGGGGCACGCGGGCAGCTGGGACAGGGTGAACAGGGTCGCTCCCTCCAGGCCGGCGCACGCGAAGGAAGCAAGGAACGAGCCCGGTAGGCTGATTTCAGATTTTAGATTTCAGATTTTCGATTAGCGCAGCACCTCGAATGGCGAATCAAAAATCACAAATCAAAAATCAGCAATCCCGCGCGGAGGTTGTTTATGTCGGCAGATAAGGATCTTGTTTCGGTCCAGCAGGCACGCGACCTTGTCGAAGCGGCACATAGGGCTCAAGGCGAGGTGGCTCGCTTCGATCAAGCTAAGATTGATCGTATTTGTGAGGCTATGGCCCGGGCCGCACTGCGCGAAGCCGCTCGATTGGGAGCATTGGCCGTCGAAGAAACAGGCTATGGAGTTGCCGATGACAAGCGCGAGAAGAACCGTTTCGCGGCCGAAGATGTTTGGAACTATTTTCGCGGACTGCGTACGGTTGGCGTAGTGTCCGAATCGAAAGACGTAGTAGAGATCGCCAGCCCTCGCGGAGTAGTAGCCGGAATCATCCCGTCAACCAATCCCACCTCGACGGCCATCTTCAAGATACTCATCGCAATCAAATCTCGTAACGCGATCGTGCTGTCCCCGCATCCGTCTGCCGCCCGTTGTATCAACGAATCAGCAAGAGTGATGCGAGAAGCTGGTATTAAGGAAGGACTACCGGCCGACGCAATTGGCTGCATGACCACCGCTACTATCGAGGGTACGGAAACCCTGATGAAGAGCAAGCAGACTGCCGTGATTCTGGCGACCGGGGGCATCGGCCTGGTTCGCGCTGCTTACTCTTCGGGCAAGCCGGCGTTCGGCGTCGGGCCGGGAAATGTCCCGAGCTTTATTGAACGGACCGCTGATGTGCCGAAAGCGGTGCAGGATATTCTGACGGGCAAGTGCTTCGATAATGGAACTATTTGTGCCTCCGAGCAGGCCGTTGTTTGCGACGCACCCATCGAGAAAGCGGTCCGCGAACAATTCAAAGCTCAAGGCGCCCACTTTCTTTCCAACTCAGAAGCCGATCAACTCGCCAAGATTGTCGCCACACCTCAGCGCTCCTTGAATCCGGGTATAGTCGGACGATCTGTAGAAGTAATCGCAAAGATGGCCGGACTCAGTGTGCCGCCAGGTACGCGCTGCTTGATTGCCGATGTCGGCGGAGTCGGACGCGAATATCCGCTGTCCATGGAAAAATTGTCCCCGATTCTGGCCTTTTATGTCGTGGATGGAACACAACAGGGAGCGGAGCGAAGCAAGGAAGTGCTTCAGTACGGCGGCATGGGCCACACCGCGGGTCTTCACACACGCTCGCGTGAAGTCGCAATCCGAGTAGGGAGCGAATTGCCCGCTTCGCGGATAACCGTCAACACTCCGACCACGCACGGGGCAATTGGGTTTTCCACCGCGCTGCCACCGTCGATGACACTGGGTTGCGGCTCCTGGGGCGGAAACGTTACCTCTGACAATGTGTCACCCCTCCATTTGATGGACATTAAACGCGTAGCCTTCGAAACAAGGCCGGTAAAGAGCAGTCGGCCAGCCGTAACGGTTCGGGAGATCAGTCAACCTGCTCAGCCAGTGCGTAGTGACGCCCCCAGTCGTCAGCCGATAGTTTCCGCTAGTGGCGGTAAGATTAGTCGCGACGAGATAGCGGAGATTGTGGATCGATTCCTGGCTGGACGCCGGCCAGAAGAACTTGAGCAATCGTTGCCGTCGCCGCCGCCGCCACGACCGATTGAAACCGAAGCGGGAAGCATGTATTCCGGTCCCAGTTCAGGTGTGCGGGAACCTCGACTGACGCGGACAGACAACGGCGAGCGTTCCGGTCGCCAGGATCCGACTTCTGTTCGGGTCACGAGCCCAGCCAGTAATGGCCGCAGCGTGGTAGATTTTGTGAGCGAGGATGATGTGCGCCGCGCAATTCAAAAGGGCGAGAAGATCTACATCAACGCGAAGACGATTATTACGCCGGCTGCCCGAGACATTGGCGAGCCTGCTGAAATTTTTGCAAAGACCTAAAACGTCAGTAGTCCGTGGTCAGTTGTCAGTTGGGTCTTTGGCCTTTGGTCTTTGTGGTTGACGCTTTGGATTTTGAAGAACACGGAACCAAGGCCAAAGACCAAAGACCAAAGACCAAAGACCAAAGGCCAAAGACCAAAGGCCAAGGACCCACTGACAACCGACAACTGACAACTGACAACTGACAAACTGACATGTTCCTAGCCAAAGTCGTAGGCACGGTTTGGTCTACCAAAAAATCGCCGGACCTCGAAGGGGTCCGGTTTCTGGTTGTGCATCCTTACGACCTTGATAAGGAACCGACGCGCAACATCGTAGTCGTTGCTGACAGGCTGGGAGCCGGCGCCGGCGAAATGGTGATGTGTGCCTACGGGAAAGCGGCGCGCTCGGCAATCGGCAACCAGGATATGGCAATAGAAGCCGCAGTCGTGGGGATTGTCGATCGAGTTGATATACAAGAGTCAGTTTCCGAGGAGATGCGCGACGCAGCCAGGGAACTAATAAGAGATAACGGCAGGTTTTGAAGCATTGCCGATTGCCGATTGCCAATTGCCGATTGAAAAAAGGCGTTCGAGACCACTCGCCGCTTCCTAAAGATTGGCAATCGGCAATCGGCAATCGGCAATTGGAAATGTAACAGTGGCCAATGAAGATTTGATCTACCGAATCACCCGGGCGGTGTATAGCCGTTTGGGTGGCGGAGCGGAAGAGCAGGCGGTCGAGCAACTAGTCACGGATATTTACCGCGAGGTCGAACCATTCCTCGGCACCAACGGCGCTACCCACGCTACTTCGCAATCATTTCCCACAACCGAAAGCATCTCGTCGCAGTCGCGAGAGGGCTCGTCGGACCGCATGGTCATTTCAGTCTTTGGCGTCGACCATCCAGGTATTGTGGCCGCGGTAGCACAAATATTGGCGGCAGCTGAATGCAGCATCGTGGACATCAATCAAACAGTCGTCCAGAGAAAATTTGCGATGGTGATCATCGCAGACACTGCGCGCTCGCGGGAAAGTGCAACCGAGTTGAAAGAACGCTTGAGACTTGAAGGCGAAAAACTTGGAGTCCGCATCTACGCGCAGCGCGAAGACCTCTTTAATGCCATGCACCGGATCTGAATTTCGGATTTCGGATTTCGGATTTCGGATTTAAGGGAACCTATTGTTGAGTTTCAAATTGCGAATTTCATCGTTCGAGTTTTCAAGAAAGGGAGTTTGCACAATCCGCAATCCGAAATCCGCAATTCGAAATTCTTCTTATGACTGAGCCCGAGATTGCCCGTCGTTGTCTATCATGCGGCGTATCCATTCGGGTACGCGCAAGTTTTTGTCCCCAATGCGGCAAGCCTTTAACTCCGAAGCCGGTTGCAGCGGCTGAAACCGAGGACACCGCACTGTTGACGCCCGACCCGGGAGCTCAGGAGTTTACAACAGACAAGTCAAAATCGGCGGCCACCAAGCCATTAAACTCCGAAAAGACGGGAGTCCCACCAACCGCTTTCTCGACTCGGTCCTCTGCTCGCCGTAAGCAGCCATTGCAAGCAACTGTCGGGATGGTTCACCGGGCCGAACCGCCTCGGCGCGAAGTGGCGGAGGAGGATGGGCTCAATCGGGTTGAAAGGTTCCGCCAGATGTCCAGCGCGATGATTGACGAAGCTTCGTATGATCCGAGCATGCGCTTCTTGCTCGTCGCGGCTGTATTGTTTGTCTTGTTTCTGTTGTTATTGCTGCTGAGCGAACTGATGACCTAAGAGGAGTCTTGATTTCTAATTTTTGATTTTAGATTTGAGAATCCATCTCGGGTTCCAATTGTTCTTAAATCTAAAATCACAAATCTAAAATCAAAAATTCTGAGATTTCTATGGAATATTCACAGGCCGAAATCCTCCAGACCGTGGCGATGACGGAGATGGAGCACCTCGATGTGCGGACCGTCACTCTGGGTTTGAGTCTGCGTGATTGCGCCAGTGAGTCGATAGAGAGGACGGCTGAACGCGCCGGGGAAAAAATCAGGCGCGTTGCAGACAGGCTGGTTCGCACGGTCGACGAAATCGGAGACGAGATTGGGATTCGGATCGCCAACAAAAGGATCGCGGTCACCCCTGTTTCGATGATTTCGGAAGCGTCCACCGGCAATCCGGTGCAGCTGGCTCGGGCAATCGATGAAGCGGCTGAAGTGGTCGGCGTCGATTTCATTGGCGGCTACTCTGCCCTGGTCCACAAGGGTGCTACCCATTCGGAAACTGAATTTCTGAATTCTATTCCCGAGGCTCTGGCCGGCACCGAACGTTTGTGCTCGTCAGTAAATGTGGCGACCACCCGGGCGGGCATCAACATGGATGCGGTCCGGCAGGTCGGGAACATTATCAAAGACGCTGCCGAGCGCACACGCGAACGAGGCGGGATTGCCTGCGCCAAGTTTGTTTGTTTTGCCAACGCTGTGGAAGACAACCCGTTTATGGCTGGCGCCTTTCACGGTGTCGGCGAACCTGACGCGGTGATTAACGTGGGAGTTTCGGGGCCGGGCGTGGTGCATTATGCAGTTAGACATGCGCCTGCGGATTTGCCGCTGCAGGAGTTAGCTGAAATCATCAAGAAGCTCTCGTTTAAGCTTTCGCGCGCCGGGGAACTGGTAGGTCGAGAGGCAGCGCGCAGGTTGGGCCTGCCGTTCGGCATTATCGATCTATCGCTGGCGCCCACCCCTGTGCCAGGTGATTCAGTGGCCAATATTATTGAAGCGATGGGGTTCGAGCGCGCCGGCGCTCACGGAACCACAGCCGCACTGGCGCTTCTTACCGACGCGGTGAAAAAGGGCGGTGCGATGGCCAGCGGATCGGTTGGTGGTATGAGTGGCGCCTTCATTCCGGTGTCGGAAGATGCGGGCATGATCGAAGCCGTGCAAGTCGGCGCCCTCTCACTGGACAAACTCGAAGCGTGGACCAGCGTGTGTTCGGTAGGTATCGACATGGTGGCGGTGCCCGGATCTACGTCGGCAGAGACCATTGCAGCAATCATTGCTGATGAGATGGCCATCGGCGTTATGAACAACAAGACTACAGCCGTGCGCATTATTCCCGTGCCGGGACGTGAGGTGGGTGAGATGGTCGAGTACGGCGGTCTGCTCGGCAGCGCACCGATAATGGCCGCCAGTCTTTTCTCTTCGGCCGGTTTTATCCAGCGCGGCGGACGAATTCCAGCGCCTATTCACTCATTAAGGAACTAGCGAAACGCCAGGAAAGTTATGATATTCTTCGCGCCTGTGGTGGCAGGAATGCTAACACGATTTGCCCGACACTTCTGGAGAGGATGAACCATGGAAGAAGCGCTCGGTATGGTTGAATGCAGAGGGTTGGTCGCCATGATTGAGGCGGCTGATACGATGGTCAAAGCAGCAAACGTGCAGCTCGTTGGCTATGAGAAGATCGACGCTGGTCTGGTGACTGCAATTGTGCGTGGTGAGGTGGCGGCCGTGCGAAGCGCTGTTGATGCAGGAGCCGCGGCTGCGAGCCGGGTCGGAGAAGTTATCGCTACGCACGTCATTCCTCGACCGCACGCGAATGTTGATCATGGCATACCCGTGCTACGAACAGGTGAGACCACCAGAAAGAAGATCAGTGGCTCGGTGCGCCCTAAGTAAGACAATTAGTGCTGACCGTTGTCGTGCGTTCACACGCTCGATCTTGCCGCCCTCGAATGAGCCTGACTCTCTATCTCCTTCGGCATGGACAAACCGAACTTAGCCGCGAAGACGTCTTCTGCGGAGCCGGTCTGGATCCTGAATTAACTCAGCAGGGTTTGGAGATGGCCCAGGCTTTCACTGCTGCCTACAGCGCCAAAGCCTGGAGCGCGATCTATTCCAGCGATCTGCGGCGAACAGTGGTCACTGCCCAACTGTTGTCCGACGCCGTGCACCAGAAGATAGAGGAGCGCGCGGACTTGAGAGAGATCGCTTATGGTAAGTGGGAAGGGAAGACCAAGGAGAAGGTCGGGAAGGAGTACCACGACGATTACGTTAGTTGGCTAGCGGATCCTGCATGGCATGCACCAACCGGAGGAGAGTTGGCGGTTATGATTGCCCGCCGTGGCCTCCAGGTTATTGAGGAGATCAAGCAGCAGTTCGCCGACGGGAATGTCCTGATTGTCTCGCACAAGGCAACGATAAGAATTATTCTTTGCAGCCTGTTAGGCATCGATGTGGGACGCTTTCGTTACCGGCTGGTTTGCCCTGTCGGGTCAGTCAGTGTCGTCGAATTCACTCCCGAGGGGCCATTGCTACGGGCTTTGGCCGACCGTTCTCACCTAAGCGCACATCTACAATCGTTACCGGGCACCTAAGACACGGCGTGCGCGTGTCACAAAACGACTGTTCACCGAACAGACGAGATGTTAAGAACCAAGACTCAGCGGGACCGACCGAGGTCTTCGAACGGGAAGCCTGCTAGGCGTGTTGGAACCCTGCAACCCTCACCACTACTCCGCTCTCTCTGGTGCCTCGCCTGCGCGCTGGGGCTCTTCTTTATAGTTTCTGCGGTTGTCCAGGCCCAGCAGCCTTTTGTCACCGATGACGCCGACGTGACCCCAAAGGACCGGTTTCACTTTGAATTCAGAAACGAATTCAATCTCCTTCAGCGTTCTTCATTTCCTAATCTCAAACAAAACACCGCACACTTCGAACTGGATTACGGGCTGTTTGACGGTGTCGAAATAGGTGTAGCGGCGCCCTTACTGACGATCTTCAATTCATCGGGAACAACTCCTAAGAGCGTGACGGGAGTCGGGGACATGAACTTGTTAGTGAAGTACAATTTTCGCAAGGAGGAGGGGAATTCGCGCGTTCCCGCTCTGACGGTCGCTTTTAACTTCAAGGTGCCGACCGGCGACGTCGAAAGGCAACTGGGGTCTGGCCTGGCGGATTTTTACGTTAACGGTATTTTGCAGAAGTCATTGAATGGGGCGACCAAGTTGCGACTGAATGGCGGAATCCTCTTTTCCGGAAACGAAGCAACCGGAGCAATCGGAATCAGGAGTCGGGGAACTGTGTACACAGCCAGCGGATCACTGGTCAGGCAATTTACGCCAAAGCTGCAGCTTGGAGTTGAACTGACCGGAGCCATGACAACTGAGTTTCAGCTGGGCAAAGGACTATTACAACCTCTGGTCGGCGGAAATTACCTGGTCAGGGACAATCTTTCCTTCGACTTTGCGATCCTCGGCGGCAAATTCGCAGCAAGTCCGCGGGCTGGGGTTCAGCTGGGAGTCTCGATCGACTTCTAGATTCGAAGCAGCTTCCCCGTGTGATCTGAAGTGATGATTGAAGAAAAGCAATTTGGAGGTCGCAATGACTCGAAAGAAGAAAATAATTTGAGCGAGATGCTGGAGCGCCTTTCAAAAAAAGCGACACAGGCAACCGGCACGTCCAAGGCTTCATGATTGCCCTATCGGTGATTATCGTTTGGGGGTTTACGGGTCCGCTATTTAACTTTTCTGACACATGGCAACTCGTCATCAATACCGGCACAACGATAATAACCTTCCTGATGGTCTTCCTAATCCAACGCCCTCAGAACAAAGACGCCCTCGCCATACATCTGAAACTTAATGAGATTGTTGCGGCGCTGCAGGGAGCGAGCAACCGGCTCATTGATGTCGAAAGTCTCACCGAGGAAGAGATCTAAACTCTGCACAAGCACTATCACGAGCTGGTCAATATGGCAAAAAAGGATTTGTCGCTTACCAATAGCCATTCCATCGAAGAGGCCGAGGTGCGTCATCAGGCCAAGCATGCAAAGCATCGTCACCCAGAGTCTCTCGAAAACCAGGTTCCCACATAACCTTAGATACTGATTCGAAAAACCAGCTTCGCTAGGCGATGAACGGGCGCGACTGCACGATGTAGATTTGACCGCCCATGTAGATCCATTCGATGTCCTGGTCCTTGCCGCCAAAGACGCGCTTAATACTCTGAGCCGCTTTCACCAGTTTGCGAACCATTCCATCGGTTAAGACGGCACGCTCACCGGAGATAGGGATTTCCTTAACGCCGCCGTTTTCATCAAACGTCAGCAAACTATCTTCAGCCGACCTGGTGAGCACCTGGATTGTGTTAGTTGCCGGGCGAAAAATGATTTGTTCCGCCACTCTCTTACCTTCGACGACCTTGATCCCTAAGCCACGTTTGGCGCTGATGTAGAAAGCGCTTTTGTTTTCGCGGTCGTAAGGGTCGGTGGTGAGCATAACTCCCGCGCTGTCTGCGTTGATGCCTTCCTGCACCAGCACCGCCATAAAAACTCTTCCATGGTCAATCCCGGAACGCTCGCGCGCTTCATACGCCTCGAAGTTCCAAAGCGACGCCCAAACGGTCTTAATCGCTTCCATCAACTGCTGGTCACCCTTGACGTTGGGAACGCTGGAATGAATCCCCGCGCCACTGAACTTCGGTAGGTCTTCCGAGTTTGAAGAGCTGCGGGCGAATAGACCCTTGCCCGGATACTGAGTATGAACAATGCGCAAAATAGCGGCGCGCAATTGATCGTTGACCCGACCTTGTTGCATCTGCTCCCGTAACTCCTTAAGCCGCGCGCGTCGGTATGAAGGATCGTGAACGAACTTCTGATCGTTCATCATTTCGTCGATCGTACCATCGAGTTTGTTCTCGCGTATGAACTGGTCGTAATAGAAGAAGGGAACGGTAAAGCCGTTAGGAACGATGATTCCACGGAGTCGAGCCTGCATCATCTCGCCCAGATTAGCCGACTTGCCACCATAAGCTATGACATCCTTGGCGCGTTGCTGACTGAGGGGAGCAATACGACTCACAGTCAGGTCCGAACGCGGCCTGATCAAGTCTGGACGAGAAGCCATGCGCTTCTGATACTCCGTAACTTCACCAAGGTCGGCGCGCTTGATCGTATAAGTGTCTCGCTTTGTCTCAAACGAGACCCACCAACCGTCGTACTCCTTTAGAAGCTGATGAGCATTCTGGATATAGGCGTTAGGCACACCCCAGCCCTTCACAAGCAAATTAATGTGCGACAGTGGCGTGGAAGGCTTAGCGACGATCACGCCGGCAACCGGCGGAAGCTGGATGGGCACTTCGTTCAGCACCAGGATTTCGTTAGATCCAATTTCGACGTGGTCGTCCAGTTTCTCGATGATGTGAACGCGGCCCAACCCGCGGGCCAGATTGAGCGGTTCATATTCCTGCTCCTTGGCAATATCACTTTGCAGGACTCGCTCGAGGCCCTCAACACCGACCGATGCCTCGTCCTGGCGTGATGAGTTGGGCTTGAAAGCCACCGGTTGGAAGAAGCTCTTGTTGATGACCTCGGACACAGTCTTGATCTGGTCTGCTGGGATTAGATCCCCTTCCCACAATTCGAACGTCCATCGTTGGAGGGGAGTTTGATAGGCGACTGTGCCCAATATGAAACGCCGGTTGGGTTTCAAGTAGTTGTTCTCAAAAAACTCCTGACCGCGCTCGAGAGAAAGATAAGTGCCATTGACGAAGTCTTTATGGAAAGGATAACGCGTCGAATTCACATAATAGATCTTGTTCTTATCCTTGCGGTCGATAACGAAGAGCGCGTGAGGGAGCGGGTATGCCTTATCGGAATAAACCCGGGCGAGGGAATCAAATTCAGCTCGCGAAGTGATAGCCGGCAAGGAGCGGAGGTTTGATTTGGTTTTCTGGCCAGCCCCGCTTTGCGCAGACGTGAATCCTGTCAAATCCAGAGAAAGGAATCCGACGATAATCAACAGATGAATAATGAGAAATGTCGACCTAATCCGCATGTGGTTCACGTGCCGCATGAGTTCAATCTCCTGACTGAACCCCATGCTATTGCGAAGTTCGCAAGTGTGATGAGTTGGTTCTCTTGGCAAAGTATCCCTGGCGATAATTAAGAAGTAGCCTTTGTTTCTGGAATTCAGGATTGACCAACTCAATTTCTAACTTTCTATAGGAGCCATCGTGGTTCTTGTTTGAAGGTGAGTACGCGACCAGGTATTGCGAGCGTAGCTCCTGCTCAATCTGCGAGAACGATCCTTGTAATTCCGCGCTGTTTCGCGGAAAGTAGGCGCGGCCGCCGGTGCGCTCCGCAATCTTGCGCAGCGAACTCTTCTTTACTCCCTCAAAATTTTGGTCATCACCGATCCCAACTGCATACACCGCTACATCCGCAGATATCGCGCGCTTTATGGCCTCGTCGCTCTTGAGACGGCTCGTGGTATCGACTCCGTCCGAAATGAGTATGATGGCCCGTCGCTTTTCTTTGCCGCTATCTGAGAATAGCTCCTCACTAACCGCCCATATGGCATCCCAAATTGCCGTCGTGCCTAGTCGAGGATCGGCATTGCCGGCCGAGGGTGGCGTTGGGCCTAAAATTATCATCCCTCCTCCTATGTATCCGGGCGGCAGAACAATTTCGATTCGCTCGAGAGCCTGCTGTATGCTGGCGACCCGGTTCGTTAGTCCTTGTTCGATGGTCGCTTCACCACCGAACGAAATGACCGCAACTTCATCCTTTGCGTGATGAACTACGGCATTGACAAATCTTCTTGCCGCATCCTTTTCGTCCTGTAATGTCAGTTGTTGTGACGCACTCACATCAACGAGGATCGCTAGCGATAGGGGACGATCCGTCTCACGCTGAAAGGTAAAGATCTCCTGTGACACGCCATCCTCTGTTAACCGGATATCTTCTTTTCGAATCGAGGTGATGAACCGCTTGTTCTTATCGACCGCCGTGAAGAAAACGTTTGCGAGGTCGGTTTCGATCCTCACCACATCATCCGCTTGATGATTTGATTCGTCATTTCGGTCTACGTGTTTAAGAGTGGGGTTCGATTGCTGAGTTGTTTCGCCCGTCTTACGCGGACGGCTCTCCCCCTGTGAGGGTGTTCTCCCGGCTTGCCCACCAGCGCTGCCTATCGGGGCAACCGATATGAAGATCATGAAAACAGCTGTGGCAAACGAACGTGAATACCTTCGATAAATCATTTGCCTTTACCTACGGATAGCCATGCCCTTAAGCGTTGCCGCAGCTTAAGTACTTCAAGGTGTCTTTGTTGTCGAAGCTGCTCTTGGGCTGCCTGTGGTTGTGCGGGTAGCGGGTTTCTTCGGAACCGGGGTCAGCGGTCCTCCCTTGGGGGCAAGACGCCCGCCGCGGGTTAGGGCGATACGCTTGTCGCGTCCTCCCGAATCAGCAACAGCAACTCTAATCGCACGATATGAACCGTCTCGGGCTTTGTTGGTTGGGTTATACGCGAGCACGTACTGGGTGCGAAGGTCGCGGACGATCTCTTTAGCGATTCCGGGCAGTTCTGATATTGATTGAGGGAAGAACGCGCGACCGCCAGTCTCGGATGCCAGTTTGTTTAGTAGATTAACTGCTTTGTCGCGCGAACTCTTGCGAATAAAGCCGCCGTCTTTCTCGAGCTCATTTACGAATCCAATGACGTAGATCTGAACGTCTGCCTCGCGCAGTCGCGCAAACAACTGTTCCTGCTTATAAAAACTGACTCGATCTTCGCCGTCAGTTACTACTATCAACGCTCGCCGGCGCCGGTCGTTGTCATCGCCTTTCTTGTATTCCGCAATACGCTCAGCAGATAGAAAGACTGCGTCGATGACCGCCGTTTGACCACCCTCAACGTACATGTTGTCGAGTCCATCCAAAAGGAGCTCCATGTTCGAGGTGAAGTCCTGCATGGTTTCGATCTTGTCGCTGCTGATGAATCGAACCAGAAAGGTTTCATCACCCGGCTTGTTACTGTTGATGATGGTCTTGCCGGCTTCAATCACGCTCTGTAACTGGCTCCTGAGTGAACCTGAATTGTCTACTGCAAGGCCGTAGCTGACCGGCACTTCTTCTCTGGTAAAGAAAGCCACCGGTTGTTCTACGCCGTCTTCAAAGACGTGGAACTCACTCTCTCTGACGTTATCGATGGGCCGATTATTGCGGTCAATTACGCGAATATTGAGGGTGACCAGCTCGGTGTCCACCCTAACGGTCTCACCCTCGCCAAACTCTTCGGGTGGTGTGGGTGTCGGTTTTGGCTTTAGCTTCGGCGCCGGAGGGGGCTCGCCTAATTGCGGAGTGATTCTATCTTCAACCGTCGCAGGTGTCTGCGTAGGAGTAGCACTTGGTATCGGAGTGGGAGTCGTTGTCGGACTTGATGCCGGGGCTGTGGTTGCTGGTTGGTTCTGAGTTGCTGGTTGGTTCTGAGTTGAGGCGCTGGGACGCGCCGGAGCAGGAGTGGGGGTCGGCCTTGCTTGCTCGCTCCGGCGAGCTCGTTCTTCCTGGGCGACGGCGGCCGAAGTATGGCTTGTGCCGATAAGTGCAGCGACACTGAGCGCGAGGCTCAGGAGAACTAGCGCCACAAGCCTCGAATTCGCACTTTGATATCTAAGACGACTCTTCACTAACTATGTCCTCACCTGAAAAACGTCTGACAGACGGCTCTGCCTTGGGCTGGTCGTAGTTTAAAGGATTACCCCGATCGTGCGAAGCGCCCCGCAGCCCCTTGAAGAACTGGGGGCGGAGCGCCGAGTAAGCTTTCCTACCTACCTCGCGAAAGCTGGGGCAAACAGCGTCGCGAACAACTGCGTCCACTGCGCACACACTAAAAGGATGCCTTCGGAGGGTTAGTGCGTTGCCGGACAGATTCGAAAACAAGTGTCACCGTGGGCCGGGAATTGCGTAGTAACCCTCCTTAGAACGCACAAACAGCCGCGGCAAGCCGCGCGGCGGAGTTACCTTCACCTTAATCTTACGCCACTTGCCATCGTTGGAAAAATTGCTGGGTTTGTAGCCGATCGAGTATTGATGCCGTAATTCCAACGC
>JAMQPH010000068.1 GCA_023717605.1 Pyrinomonadaceae bacterium | reverse complement strand
TGCCAACCGTCTCTTGAAGCTATTCAACGAGTTGAGATCCTTCGCCGACCAGGCCTGTGACGCAGTTATCCGGGAGGCCCAGTGCGCCGACCACATCGAAGAGACGATGGCAGCTGAGATCAAAGCCTTGCAGCACCAAATCAAAGAGAAAGAGGAATTCCTTCAGGCACGAGATATAGCTCTGGCAAAATTCGAGCAGACGTCAAACGCAAACTTGGCAGAGCTCGCAAGCCGCATCCAAGACCAGGAGAGTCAACTAAAAAATCGGGAGATTCAATTACAGCATCTTGCGTCAGAAAGAGATTTTCTTGTCGGTCGCGTAAGAGAAACAGAGCTCGCCGCTGAGCAGGCCGAAGCTCGCGCCCATCAACATACAGCGCGAATAGAGGCCGAGTTCACTGACCTCAGGCTTCAGCTGGAAACGCGCGAGGAATCCCTCGCCGCACGGGAATTGGCTTTAAGTCGGCACGAGGGAGATTTGCGAACCAGCATTCAAAATCTTCAACTACGATTACAAGAGACCGAAGCGAAGTTGGCAAGCCGGGAAAGGGAACTTAAACAAAAAGAAAGCCTGATCGATGCGGCTGCCGTCCGCGAAACCGAGATTGGCAGGTTCATTGAACGCCTATCTTCTGAATGCGAAAAGCTTAGTGCGGAACTTTGTGAAAAGCGATTACTGATCGGGCGATTGCAAGATAAAACGCGACACTCCACCAACGGCGGCAAAGTGTGGAAAAAAGTCTTCGGTCTGGCGCAAGAAGAAGCGTCTTAGTCACGTGATGCACAGGCCCCGGAAAAAACATGACACTCTCTACGCCGAGGGGTGAACCCCGAAGGGCGAAGGCACTCGAGCACATACCTGCGCATCGGTTTCTTGGTGCTCGGCAATGATCTCCCTCCCTTCCCTGATGTCTGCTCTAAACGAGGCGCCTGAAGACATCCTCAACGCATAGGATCATTGCCTTCGCCCGAAAGGGCTTACCCAAAAGCCACGCTTCGCTGTCAATTGTCCCAGCTGGCAGTAAACCCCACTTCTCTCTGATAATCGGAGTGAGTTGATAGATGCGCTATCGGATGAGCCGGGCGCGCGGCAGAGCCAAGTATATGCCAACCATGGCCAGCGCGCCGACGATGCTCATCGAGGCCGCAGCCCACTGCGCTCCAACGAGCGTCGAGAATGCCCCGATGAGTATCCCCCCTGCCAACAGCACCACATGGGTCATATGAAAAACAGCCATTGTCCGGCCGCGGAAGTCGGAAGGCGAATAGGTTTGAATCACCGTTTGCGCTAGGGCGTGGGAGGTCACATGGACAATGCCGACGATCCCCATCAACACCAATGAAAGTTCGAACCAAGGAGACGCCGCGAAGGCTACGATGATGATCCCATATAACGTAACCCCTCCCAGCATCAAGTTTATTCTTGGCAATCGGTCACCAAAGGACGCCAGGAGGACAGAGCTGCAGAGGGCGCCCACGCCCATCGCGCTTAGGAGCAGCCCTTGGCCCGTGGCGCCGACTTTGAGGATGTCACGCGCAAACACCGGCAAGAGGGTCATAAAGGGAATGATAAACAGAGATGCGAAAACTACGATAAGGAGGCTTGCGCGAACGGCCTCGTTTTGCCAGCTGAACTTCCACCCTTCGATGATGCTCTGGCCTAACGAGTCCGTGTGAGCCGGGTCACCGTGGGAGCGGGCGCGCGGCTGCTGGCCGGAACGTAACTTTACGGTCCAAATTGTCGCCAAGAGGTAAAAAATCGCCTGAGCCGTATATGAACCGCCGGTGCCGCAGATAGCGATGAGAAAGCCCGCTAGGGCGGGGCCTGCACTGCGAGCCACATTAAAGACAATCGAGCTGAGACCGACGGCGTTGGTCAGTTGATTCAGTGGGACGGCATCGCCGACCATGGCAGCTCTGGAGGGTTGCTGAAAAGTCCAGACGATCGACATGCCGAAGGCGGTCACGTACACGTGCCACGGCTGGATCTGGCCTGTAAATATGAGCAGTGCGACCACGCCGTACAACAGCCCGTCCACAACTTGGGCCACCAGCACCTGCATTTTGCGGGAATAGCGGTCGGCGGTACTCCCCGCCAGCGGGCTGAGCAAGAGAATCGGTATGGCTTGAATTCCTCGCACCAAGCCCAGCTGGAACGCGGAGTCTGTCAGCTCATAGATAAGCCAACCACGGGCGACCTGGTCCATCCATGTTGCCATGGACGAGAATATCTGGCCGTACCAGATCAAACGGAACTCGCGATGGCCGAGCGCATCTAAGATCCGCAGTTGACGTAACGCATGGAAAGAGCGCCAGGTCTGCCTGGAAGTTGCTTCCCCGGCGCCATCGACACCCGGCGCCTCTGCTTCTTCGTTGTCTGTTGTTGGTGTTGGTGAACGCAGAGTAAGCTCCGATGCTGGCTGAAAAGGGGGCGGTCTCGATGTCCCAATACGGAGAGAGCAAGACGCGTGGCTATACCACGTGCCGCCTGGCAGCGTCCAGTTTACCTGGGTAGCGCCCCTTCCCTTTCGAGCTTTCGGACGATGCGCTCGTCGATGAGCTCTTCCGCCTTTAACCTGCTGAACTTGGGATCCACGCGGCCTAAAATGCGCACGGTGTTGCGCACACCTTCGACCGTTGGAAAGATACGGCGGCTGTAAAGCGGCCGCATGGCTTCATAGCCCGCCACGGCATCCTCCACGCGCGGCAAGCGCAGCCATTTCATGAGAATATCAACGACGCTCTGTTTGTTCACCGGGTCCTGAAAATAGGCTACCGCCTTGACGATGGCTTTGAGAGTTCGTTCGGCCACATCCGGTGACTGGTCAAGAAAACTTCTGCGTGCAACGATGCCGATGCCTTGATAAGGAATATCGACCTTGGCGAGATCTTGCAAAACGTGAAAGCCCGAACGCTGCGCGACCTTGCTGAACGTGTAA
>JAMQPH010000757.1 GCA_023717605.1 Pyrinomonadaceae bacterium | reverse complement strand
GCGGCTGCGAAGTATCCGGCTAACGACTTCAATGCAGGCGACAGCGCGCCGGGCAGATTGTTGAATACGGCCGGGTTTAGATTTAATGCTCCGCTCATTGAAGATCGAAACTCACACATTGGGCGGTTTGATTTCAACCTTGCAAGCAACCATCTAGTCTTTGTCAGAGCCAACTACATTAGCGATAACGTCAGCAGCGCTCAGAACTTCCCTGACACGCCGCAACCGGCAAATTGGGTTCACCCGAAAGGCATTGTGGCGGGGCATACCTGGACTATTTCGAATAGCCTCCTAAACAATTTCCGTTACGGACTAACCCGAGACTCTTTCAGCACGCAGGGCGACTCGAGTGATAACGCTATCTCGTTCCGCTTCATTTTCAGCCCGTACCTTTTTGCGCGCACGTTGAGTCGCACGACACCCGTGCAAAATATCACCGACGATTTGTCATGGACGAAAGGAAGTCATACATTTACGTTTGGAACGAATATCAGAATCATCCGCAACGAGCGCGTTTCTTTCGCCAATTCCTTCGACACTGCGTTCACAAATCCGTCGTTCTATCCTGGAGGTGGAACGTCCATTACCTCGCCGATTCTGGCCGCCGGATACAATATCGGTGGGTCTGATATTTCAAATGTTCAGAATGCCGTGACGGCCGTGATTGGTCGCTACAGCCAGTTTTCGGCCAACTTTATTTTCAATAAGGACGGCTCGCTGACACCAGCGGGTTCGCCTAGTGCACGTACTTTTGCCACGGAAGAGTACGATCTCTACGCTCAGGATTCCTGGAAAATTCGACCGAATCTGACTCTCACCTACGGGTTACGTTACGGCATCAGCAAGCCTGTTTATGAGAAGTTTGGGTTTGAAGTGAAGCCGAGCATCAGTCTGGGCGAGTACTTCGAACGAAGAATCGCAGGCATGAATGCAGGCAAACCGTACAACGAACTCGTCTCGCTTGATTTATCCGGACCGGCAAATGGCAAAAGCGGTGCATACCAGTTTGACAAGAACAATTTTCAGCCGCGCGCTGCTGTTGCGTGGTCGCCCGATTTCAAAAAGGGCTTTTGGCACCGTCTTTTCGGCGATCAAGGCAAATCGGTGTTTCGTGGCGGGTTTGCTATGTTCAATGATTACTACGGGCAGCAACTTGCGGTGAATTTCGACCTCAACAATACGGTTGGCTTTTCCTCGAGTACGGTGACTTCTGCCAACACCTACAATCTGACCACTAACCCAGGGCCGCTGTTTACAGGCTATGGGCAAGCAGTTCGTGGCCTGCCGGGTGTTGTTGTGCCCGGCAGCATAACGTTCCCGCGCACTACGACCAGGCGCGCGTTCCCGGGCAATATTGAGACCAGCCTGGACGATTCGATCATCGCTCCGACGCATTACAATTACAGCTTTACTTTTGAACGCGAACTACCTTTTGGCACCATGCTCCAGCTCTCCCTGATCGGCCGTAATGCGAGATCGCTGCTGGCTACGCGCGACATCATGTCGATCAACAATTTGACGGATCCTGGGTCTGGTGTGGATTGGTATACAGCGGGCGGTATGCTTGAGACGCTCAGGGCCTCGGGTCGTCCGGTGTCGAGCATTTCCCAGATCCCTTACTTTGCAAATCTGTTCCCCGCGGGACTCTCGAGTCTACTTGGTTTGAATCCCGCCTATAATCAGACGCAGGCGGTCTATGCGCTCACCGTCCCGGCGTCACTGGGCGGAGATAGCGCCTACAATTACGGCAACGACTGGACGAGCGTGTTGTTGGATATTTCGACACTGGCGAATGCAACTTGCAATCCTCCGAACCCAAACTTCAGTTCCGCCTGCCACGCATATTACCAGCCGCAATGGGGAACCCTCGGTGCCTGGAGTTCGATTGGGAATTCTGATTACCGTGCGTTCACCGTCTCACTGCAGCAAAGATTTCGACGCTCTCTAACGTTTGACTTCAACTATACGCTTTCCAACTCCAAAGATGACGCTTCGGGCCTGCAAACTGCCTCCACCACCGGAGTGAACATCCTGAATCCGTTCCGCCAGAGCGATAGATACGCATTTTCGGATTTCGACGTGCGTCATAACATCAATACCAACTTCGTCTGGGAACTTCCAATCGGGAAAGGGCAGTGGTTGCTCGGAAATAGTGGCAGGCTGGCGGATAGCCTGTTGGGTGGCTGGCAGTTCTCCGGCATTGTCCGCTACAACTCCGGTCTCCCTGTTTCAGCTCCCATCGATGACGCGCGCTGGGCGACCAACTGGAATGTGCAGAGCAATTCTACAAGAATCAGACCTGTGGAAGCCTGTCCGACGCGCGGTGGCGCGTTTTTCGGTTGCAATACGGTAGCGGCATTCCAAAGCTTTCGCAACGCACTACCGGGTGAATCAGGTGAGCGAAACGTCTTCAGGAATGTCGGATTCGTGAACACCGATATTGGCTTCGGCAAGTCGTTCAAGATGCCTTGGAGTGAAGGACATGCCCTGCAAATCCGTTGGGAGGTTTTTAACCTCTTCAACT
>JAMQPH010000031.1 GCA_023717605.1 Pyrinomonadaceae bacterium | reverse complement strand
CAGCTCACCCATCGTATCGCGTTCAACTCTGGTCGCAGGTGATGAATGAGTCGCTGTCTTTTTCATGGATACTACTCCGGTGTAAGGGTGCTAGGTGGTGCGGGCGCCATGATAAACTCAGCTCCCCTACTTGCACAAGGGTATTGGTCTATGGACAGGTCGCATATCGTTGTTGACGCGTTCGCTGGTGCGAAGGGGGAGGAGACTCCCCGGGCCTTCACGCATGGTGGAAACCGGCGGACAGTGACCGAGATCGTAACTCGCTGGTATACCGAGACCCACTGCTATTTCCGCCTTCAAGCTGACGACGGACATCGCTATGTGCTGCGGTACGATCTGGATCATCTAATCTGGGAACTCGTGATGGGCGAAACGACCGACGGCGGGACGTAGGGGCCAAAAAGAAGAGGCCCGCCGGAGCGGGCCTCTGTTCAGACCGTATGTGGCGATTGACGATTAGCCGACCTTGACTTCGATCGCTTTCGGCTTTGCCTTCTCGGACTTGGGCAGCTGAAGATTCAGAACGCCGTCCTTGAATTCCGCCTTCACCTTCTCCTCATCGACGAGATCGGGCAATGTGAAGCTCCGGACGAAGCTGCCATAGGAGCGCTCTACTCGATGGTACTTTTTGCCCTTCTCTTCCTTTTCCTGCTTGCGCTCGCCCTGAATCGTGAGGACGCCGTTTTCTACAGTTACCTTCACATCCTCTTTCTTCACGTCAGGGATCTCCGCCTTAATCTGGTAGTCCCCATCAGTTTCACTGACGTCCACGGATGGCACCCAGTCGGCGACAACCATCGTCTCCTTACCGTTCGCCTGAGGCAGAGCGCGACGGCTAAACATCCGATTCAACCGATCCGACATGTCTTCGAGTTCACGAGACGGATCCCACCGTACGAGTGTCATGCTAGACCTCCTTGTTATTGTTGTTCGATGTCTCTTCGAGGCGCGCGCCGAGTTCTCTGTATAAAGATTGAGATAACACTGGCTGCCACGGAGTCAAGGGAGGAATTTTAGGAAATGGTGCAACTAAGCTTCGATGGCTTGCAGTGTGGCATATGAGGAGGACACCCGCGCAGGATGCTCAAAAAGGCCAGACTTCTCACCCACCCAACCCTGGCGGATACTTCACCCGCCCGCCCTGAGTCTGCCAAGACAGCCTCTTCGCCCAAGGACGCGCCTTCTCCCAAGCAAGGCCGCAGCGAGCGACCAAAGATGCTTCTTCCGAGCTTGCGCGTTTAGGTTGTCCTCTGATGGCCCGTATGAGTCCCACCCTGCGCGCGTTGAGCGCGGCCCTTCCAATTCTCTCTACCTCTCTTTAGGGGAGCGGCCGAGGCTGCCCTTTACTGCGCGCATCGAACGAGCACCATCCATCTAAATGATCCCTCCGAGCTTGCTCGCTTCTCTCTCATGGAATGGCACCCGTGCTGGTCCCACTGCGGCCGTCGAACGAGCACATTCTGATCGTGCGCGTTCCGGGAGCAAGGGATCGGCACGGGTGTCATTCCACTCCTTTCATCGTGCGCGTTCTGCGAGCAAGAAGGGCACCTGGCCGCTCCCTCCCCTGCTGGCGGACTTTTTCAGCACCCTGCTAGAAATTCCGATAGCCGTTCGTGATGGGCATCCG
>JAMQPH010000013.1 GCA_023717605.1 Pyrinomonadaceae bacterium | reverse complement strand
CTCATCCGACTGCGCGATCACTTCGCCCTCCGTGTCCAGGAGCTGGATGCGCGCAATAACAGGGTCGTTCAGCAGGGTCGACCCGTCCAAAGGAACCGCATTTAAGACGCTGATGCGCGCCGTCTGCCCCGACGTGATTCCCCAGGAAAGGCTTTCGATTATGATCTCGTTCCTGTGCTGCGCGTTTGCTCGACCGGCGGCCAGGCCAACCAACGCGATCAGCGAGACGATCATGCTGTAGCGAATTACATAATGTTTCATAGATGCTTCTTTCGTTGTCCTTTACTTCGGTTAGCGGTTTCTTTGATGAGGCCGTCATCCTGGCGGCTTCGACTGTTCAACTCGATTCATCTCTTCTCAATTTCGAGAGTCGCTATGGCTATGGAAGGCCAACCCAATCTGTTTGAGGTTATTCTGGTGCGCTGTTGTTCTTCCCGTCCCGTTGTCAATCAACTCGAACGAACCCACGAGCGGCCCCGACGCTCTTGGGTCGGTAGTGAGCGATGAAGGGTCAGCCGTTGTTGTCTCCACCCTTATTCGCACTTGGAGACGGCGTGTGCCTGGCTCGCCCGGCAGAGTCAGCGCATCGCGGTCGATGTCGAAAGAGCGAAATTCGCCGGGCGGGATGACCAGATCAGGGCTCTGAGCGATCAGACTGCCGTACCTCTCGAAAAGCTTCACCCGCGAGGGCAAATGCGCCGGTCCTGACGATTGCGGATTGTATAGAGTGACGCGCAGCTTCTCATCAGTGCCAAATCCCATCAGAGTGTCTTGCCCACTACCTCCTACGAGGACGTCACGCCCACCGCCGCTACTTGGTGCGGAGGGGATAGCTTCGCCGATGAGAATCGTGTTGCTTGTTCCATCTCTAACTTCAATGATCTCAATCGAGGCAACAAGGGGATCAATTGCGTCCGAAACGGTTTGTCTGGCGCAGCTTATTGATACGGAAAGTTGAATACGGCCCGTGCGATCTTCGCCCGGCAGGAGAATGTCGCTACGTTTGATTTCAAATGACTCAGATACGCCTTCTGGTACGAATCGTACTGAGCCGTCGCCGAAGCCGACCAACATGCCGCCATGGTGGCGGACCTGCACCTGAGCGCGCACTGGCGGGCCATTCGGATTGAAAAGAGTCAAATACAGGCTTTGGTTGAGCGCCACCCCCACTGACGGAAATAATATGACGTATTCGGTCATTTCCTGCGCGCGGACTTGCGTTTGCGGGATGCAAAGGGTGAGCAGAGCCAACGCGGCCAACTTAGCGATCAGAATCTGTCGGTCGATGTAGCGTTTCATAAGCTCTCCTTACTTGGTTCTTCCTCGCCTGCAAAAGGCTCGGGTAGTTGTCGTTTCTTGCATAGATGACTTAACGGACGGACTTGGTAATGGCAGCGAGGTGGTTCACCTGGCGCCGCGTGAAATAGTTCACTGAGGCTCTTGTGGCTGTACAACCTCGAAAAACCCTACGGTAACCCACACGGCAGTCGTTCTGCCTGTGCTGTTATCAATTAGCTCGATCGAAGGAGCAAAGCCGACCGCCCTCGTGCGATCAACTAAGTAGAAGGATCTGTAGCGAACCTGAGCGCGCGTTTGCACGCGCCCGCCGGGTTCGTGCGATACGGGAAGATCGTCGCGATTGAAATCAACCGAACGGAATTCACCGGGCGGGATGGCGATCTCGTCGCTTGTCGCGATCACGGCACCGCTCGCGTCAAACAACATCACCTGGATAAAGACTGGCCCCAGCCGCTCCCGCTCCGATGGTTCAATTTGATTGAATACGCTGAAGCGCGCCGTCTGGCCGCCAACCATACCCCACGAACTCGTATGGAAAACGAAGGCGGCCTCCTCCTGCGCACGAGCTTGTGGGTGAACAAGGCAAAGTGCGAGCAACGCCAACGCTGCCAGTCTTGCGTTCAAAGCTTTTCGAGTGATATCGCTGATCATGATTTGGTCCCTTTCAGACTCGATTCCTGCACCCCGGCCGATTAGGCTTCCGGCACGGCGGCGTGACGGTCAATACCGGGATACCATCACGTCTGTGAGGGTAATGAGACGTTGCGCATCGCTGCCAGTTATCGTCTGGCCGATCTGCGCCCTGACCTGATTCTGGTAGCTCCTCATCATCAAGACGAAGCTTTCCAGGTCTCCATTCTCTTCAGCGGCCTCGGCGGCTTCCAGGGTTGCGCACAGTGAATTGCTGATGTCCGGCTGGTTGATCCAAGCCTTCGTCAGGAGGGAAAGGCCATCATAGGAAAACAGCGTCTGCGCCTGCTGTTGAGTAAACTCAAGATCAGCGATTCCTACAGAAATTTCTCTTTTCTCTGCTTCGCTCAAGCTGTCGAGTTTCATTTCCTGGGCAACGTAGGCAAGGAATTCCTCCACCGGGCTTCTCAACTCGGCATCGCGGATCGACGAGGAGGATGTCAATATCTCTTCGACACTGACCCTCCCGTCATCATCGCTATCGAGCGCGTTGAAGACGCCGTTGATTGTATCGGGCGATTCGACATACCCTCGAACCTGAGAGGTTGCGGAGTTGTCGAAGTTCAGCAGCCTGACCACAGTTTCGGCAGCTTTGGCGCGGATGTTGTTGACCACCCGCTCTCGCGTTTCGTCCGCGCCCGCACTGAGTATTTGATATGAGCGGACATTATGATATGAGCCGACATTATTGCTCGTAACCACTGCACCCATATTTAAGGCGCCGGTGATGCCGGGGTATTCAGGCTTTGCCTCTATTTGGCAGTGGTCCTGATCGGACTCGACCATCCCGAAGAGATAGCCGTTCTTCTTTCCTCGTGCTACCTCCGGGTCGAGCGGAGTAAGGTTCCACCCGATCAGATCCTCAACGCGACGAGGATAAGAACCCCTACGATTACGGTACCCCTGGGAGGCTATGATCAACTGATTCACGTTTGCTGACGCTTCATTGTGGGCAGCCGCCTCACGGGCTGCCTGAATCGCAGGAAGAAGAACTCCTGGGAGGACAGTTAATATCGCTATGACCACAAGCAATTCGATCAGAGTAAAGCCCTTTTCACCGCTCCTGGTCCGACTGATTGTTGCATCGTCGTGAAAGGTTTTCATTGGTCGATCTCCTTTAGGACACGAAACCTTACTGACATCTCCTTGTTCATTGGGTTCGATTGCTCGAGCTCAACCCCTGAGGTACAATGAGCGCCCTGGGAGTTGTCTCGTTGCAATTCAGTTTCATCAAATTGGCCGATCCTCACTATTAGGCCTGTCGCGCGCGAGCTTCTTTGCCGCTCTCCGACCCATAACGCGACAAAACAAGATAAAAACTCCCATCGGGTGGAAGTTTTCTCATCGTTGAAAGTGAGAGAATCCAGCGAAGCGGCCTCACCCGTACCGCTTGTATTTATCGGAGACTCGAAACTGCTCATGGAGACCAACTCGACAAGCCTCATAACGCAACGCCTGGTAGCCTGGAGCAACGGCGACGCCGAAGCCCTGGAAGGATTGATGCAGATCGTCTATGACGAGCTGCGGCGGCTGGCCAAACACTACTTGCGTTCAGAGCGCCCCGATCACACGCTCCAGCCGACGGCGCTCGTTCACGAGGCCTATCTTCGTCTCACCGGTCAGAATCAAGTGCACTGGCAAAACCGAGCACATTTCTTCGGGGTGGCGGCCCAGATGATGCGCCGCGTTCTGGTGGATCACGCCAGGGCAAACTGTCGCGCCAAGCGAGGCGGCGGTGCATACAAGCTGTCGCTTGAGGATACGATGAATCTGTATCAAAGACAGGATGAGCAGATTGTCGAACTGGACGAAGCGCTTACCAGATTGAGAGAGAAAGATTCGCGAAAGAGTGACGTTGTCGAGTTGCGATACTTTGGAGGACTGAGTGTAGAGGAGACCGCGGAGGTACTCGGCATCTCGTGCAACACTGTTATGCGCGATTGGAACATGGCTAAAGCATGGCTGTACCAGGAACTGAAAAAGAACGACTAGGAACGCCCGCTGACCGATGGCAGCAACTGGAAACGATCTTCCAGGCTGCGATCGAGCGCCCGCCGAACCTGCGACGCACCTTCATCGATGAAGCCTGCGCAGGCGACGAGTCGTTGAGAAGCGAAGCAGAGCGCCTCGTAACCTCCTTTGAAGAAGCCAGCGACTTCATTGAAGCGCCTGCCTTCCTAGGCCGAATTGAATCCCCCGAACAAGCTGATCGAATCACAAACTTCCGTTCTGGCGCGACCGGAGGCCTGCCTCGTGACTGGGAGGCTGGCCTTGCGGTGGGAAGAAAGATCCATCAATACGAGCTTCTTTCTTTGCTGGGGGCTGGCGGAATGGGTGAAGTTTATCTTGCGTGCGACGGCCAGCTCGATCGCCAGGTTGCCTTGAAGCTTCTTCCGCCTCATTTCACGACTGAAGCGGCGCACGTTCGACGATTCGGAAGGGAGGCCCGCGCCGCATCATCGCTCAACCACCCGAACATCATTACGATCCATGAGATCGGAAAGGTCGACGATACCCATTTTATTGCCACCGAGTTCATTGAGGGGCAGACGTTGCGCGAGAAAATTAGGAGCGGCGTGTTGGGTTTGAACGAAGTAGTCGATATCGCGCTACAGATAGCGAGCGCGCTTTCAGCTGCGCACTCCGCAGGGATAGTTCACCGGGATATCAAACCGGAAAATATAATGGTGCGGCCTGACGGTCTGGTTAAAGTTCTGGACTTTGGGCTGGCTCAACCGTTCGAACGTGAGGGCGTTTCACAGGGACCGGGACTGCAAGCCTCACTTAGCTCGAGAACCGATTCCGGGACGCTCATGGGCACGACCAACTATCTATCGCCGGAACAGGTGCGCTCGATTGAGATCGATCACCGAACGGACATCTTCAGCCTGGGCGTGGTGCTTTACGAGATGGTAGCAGGCAAGAGACCGTTCACCGGATCCAGCATCGCGGCTACTTTCGACGCGATCCTTATCAATGAACCCCCGCCCATTCTCGGACGGGAGTTGCCCGCGCCGATGAGTCGAATCATCAATCGAGCATTAGAGAAAGACCGGGATTTGCGATATCAAACGGCTGATCAGCTTAAAACGGATCTCAAACGGCTCGCACGTGCCGCGGGCCCCTCCCTGTTCTCAAGAGCGGCAACCACCTATCTGCTGCTCGGTGCGCTCTTGTTGGTTGGTTTGGGCTATATGATCTTTCGACCGGAATCCAAAGCCCGAGAGTCGAAGCAGCAAGCATCAGAGGGGAATTACGTTAAGCAAACCGCCGGACCGGGGCTTGAATTATCGCCGAGCCTTTCCCCCGACGGAACGAGGCTGGTTTACGCCAGCAGCGCGGCTGGTAATTGGGACATCTACATTCAACCGGTCAGGCAAAGCGATTCGAGCGTGTTCCCTGAGCCGGTCAACCTTACCGCCGCTTCGCCGTTCGACGATGTCCAACCGGCCTTCTCGCCGGATGGTAAGCAGATAGTTTTTCGATCCGGCCGAGAAGGAGGCGGCATCTTTGTCACGGACGTCGGCGGCAAGAGTGTCAGAAAACTTGCGGATGCCGGCCACACGCCAGTCTGGTCTCGCGACGGAACTGAGATCATCGTGGCTCATGCCAATGGTCAAAGAGAGACTTCGAGGACACCCCCTCCAAGCGAGCTATATGCAGTGAATGTAGAGACAAGTAAGCGACGCGTCATTACGGCTGGGGATGCCGTGCAGCCTAGCTGCTCGCCGAACGGGCATAGAGTCGCCTACTGGGGCATGCGCCAAGGCGGCCAGCGGGATATCTGGACCGTTGCGATAAAGGGCGGCGAGCCCGTTGAAGTGACAAACGATCCGGTTAGCGATTGGAATCCGGTGTGGTCGCACGATGGTAGCTATCTTTATTTCGCGAGCGACCGAGATGGAAAAATGAATCTGTGGCGCATTCAGATCGATGAGCAATCGGGCGAGACCACTGGAAAGGCGGAGCCAGTCAAGCTCCCGGGAGATTACGTTCAGCATTTCGGTTTCTCAACAGACGGAAGATTGATGTCCTATGTGCAGGTGTCAATGAGAAAGAGCCTTTACCAGATCGCCCTCGATCCGACAGCAGACAGCGCTACCGGTCAAGCCGTTCCGATCAATCAAGGATCGAGATTGTTCAGCAGTCCCGACATTTCGCCTGATGGTGAATGGTTGGTCTTTACCAATCAGGGCGAAAAGCAGGAGGATCTCTTCATCATGCGGCGAGATGGAAAAGGTTTCGCGCAGATCACAAACGATATTCATCGAGATCGGGGGGCCCGCTGGTCACCTAATGGAAAGAAAATAGCTTTCTACTCTGATAGAAGCGGTGAATACGAAATCTGGCTGACTAATCCCGATGGGAGTGGGCTCGAGCAACTTACGTACACACCGGAAGAGAACATGACCTTCTATCCACTCTGGTCACCCGACAGCCAGAGGATCCAATATCGAATGAGTCAGTCCTCCTCTTACATAATCGAGGTTGGCAAGGCCTGGGAAGAGCAGAGACTGGAGCGATTGCCAACGTTTGTTCATCCTGTGCTGAAATTTGGCCCCTGGGATTGGTCTCCTGATGGGTCAGCTCTTGCCGGCGTGCTTGGCGGTGGTCAGACCGGGAGCCATGGGATCATGCTTTACTCTTTCCAGACCCATGAGTTTGAGAAGATAACTGAATTCGGAACCGCGCCACTGTGGCTGAATGACAATCATCGCCTGCTCTTCCACGACCAGGGAACAATATATCTAGTCGACCGGCGAACGAAAGGGAAGCCTCATAAGGTTTATTCGGTTGCGCCTAACGCGATAAGCGGATTCACGGTTTCACCGGACGACCGCTCGATCTACTTGAGTATTGACTCGACCGAGTCCGACATCTGGCTGCGTGCAATAGAATGATTCAACTTCTTGTTTCCAGACGCATCCTGAGCAACTTCAATTCGCTACGTCGTTCTGCGATTGCCGTTCCTTCCTGATTTCTTGGCTTGCTAAGCTTCCTCTACTGCACCTCATTACGACAAATTCGATGTTCCACTAAGACGCAAGGGAGCGCGTCTCAGAGGTCTCCGAAGACTCTCCGAATTACGTGAACGTAAATAACGGAGGGTCATCCTCTGAAACGCGCTCAGACGAGAGGAAGATTGGCTAATCAACGAGGATCGCCAAGTCAAGTCTCTTCCTCTTCATCATCATCATTGCCTTGATCTCTCCTCGCTCTAATGATCGTCATGCCCCCCGCCATGATTGATTTGGCTTCGTATCTCACCACCTGGACGATCCGTGGTGTGGACGTTGACATAAGTCTTGCCGGCACGAATCGCCCTAATTAACTCGTCCAGCTCTCCCGTATTCAATCCTTGATTCCTCGCCGCCAGGGTTGCTGGAATGTTCGGGCTGACGTCGGCCGCCATGATCGTTCCTGAAATCGTCGCCGGAGAAGGCGGGCAGAGTTGTATACCCGCTGGGCCATTGCCGAGATTGGTGCAAAGGAAAACGGTGATCCCGCCGTTGACATCCTTCTGGCCCAGGTGAATGTGTGCTTGCTGGACAGCGCTTTCCAGATCAGAATAACTTAGCTCCCATTGAATCTGAGTCTGGTCATGACTGATCCGTGCACGAAACTCCCCGTCGGCCACAGTGGACACAGCTGGCACTTCCTCAAAGCCTTTCAGAAACTCTCTTATTCTCCTGAACCCGCCATCGGCGAACGCGATTGCCGCTACTCCCAACAAAACTATGACAGATGCTACCGCAAGTTTCTTTTTCATTTTTTCGACTCCTCGGGAAATGGTTTAACTATTCACGTGCTCCAAGGGGTTAGGATGAGTGACCTGTCTCAAGGAAAGCGGTCCTGTTTAATCGGCCTCGTTGCGATCAACCGAATAAAGTAACTACTCATGATGGTTCCTCCTGACATTCCCAATCCGGCTTCTTAGATTCGGGGCCATGTTCATGAGCGGCGTGTGGGTTGATCAGAATGTGCCGGGACTCGTTTCGGGCCTTGAACAAAATCAGATGCATTGAGTGGCCGGGGGAATTTCTTCGTGCGAATAAGACAGGTCTCAGCATTCCTCGTCGACATCTCCGTACTGGCATGCCCACTCTTTTTAGATAGGTCTCAAACACTATTACTT
>JAMQPH010000755.1 GCA_023717605.1 Pyrinomonadaceae bacterium | reverse complement strand
TTTGTCAACTTTGCCAGAATCTCTGACACACAATTATCCCCTCGATCATTGCTCCCGCGCGTACACTATTTGTCCATCTACTACAGTCAACACCACCTTCACTGTCTCGATCTCCTTCGGATCAATCTTGTAAATATCGCGCGAAAGCATCACCAGGTCGTCTAGCTGACCGGGCATAATGCTGCCCTTCACTCCGTCCTGAAACTCTGCATAAGCGGAGCCAAGGGTGTAGGCACGAACAGCCTCTTCGACTGAGATCTTCTGCTCGGGAATCCATCCTAGCGGGTTTTTACCATCGAGCGTGCGCCGAGTAACGGCCGCATAAAGACTCAGCAGCGGATCGAGAGGCGCCACGGACCAGTCGGTGCCAAAGGCGAGTGTGGCACCGGCGTCCAGTAGCGAGCGGAAGGCGTAGGTTGTTCTCGCGCGCTCGCTTCCAATTCTCTTTTCCGCCCAACGGCCGTCATCAATCGCGTGATAAGGCTGCATTGAGGCAATCACTTTCGCACGGCCGAAACGGGGAATATCTTCACGCCGCAAATGTTGCGCATGCTCGATGCGAAAGCGCCGATCACGCTCCCCATTCTCGCGGGTTACTTGTTCAAAGATCGACAGAATCAGATCGTTTGCCCGGTCGCCAATGGCATGAATCATGATCTGTAGCCCGGCGCGGTCGGCTTGACGCACTCGCGTGAGCATTGCACCCTCCGGAAACATCTCATCGCCGGCGAGGCCACTCGTATTCGGTGCATCTTTGTATGGTTCATAAAAGAATGCGGTGGTTGAGCCGAGGCTGCCGTCGGAAAACCCCTTCAGGCCACCGATGCGCAACATGTGATTGCCGAAGTGAGCACGTACACCCGTTCGCGCCAGACGCTCCCAGGCAGGCAACGGTGAAAGCGCATAGATGCGGGTCTTCAACTCTCCGCGATCAAGCAGCGTTTGATAAACGCCGACGTCATTCCCTGCAGACACATCCTGGACGCTGGTAACACCGAGTCGGGCTGCATGCTCCGTCGCCGCGCGTGCGGCTGCGAGTTTTTCTTCAAAACTCGACTCTGGAACAATTTTCCAGACGTAACTCATCGCCGCGTCTTTCAAGACTCCCGTGGGTTCGCCCGTCTTCGCATCACGCACAATCAGACCACCTGGTGGATCCGGTGTTTCTCGCGTTACGCCGGCCAGCTTCAAAGCGAGGCTGTTAGCGAGAGCCATATGTCCATCGAGTCGGCTGACAAATACCGGAGTATTCGCGGTGAAGCGATCAATGAGCTCTTTGGTTGGCAGCGGAGCGCTGCCATTAACATTGGCCCACCGTTCGTGGTCCCAGTCGCCTCCGGTGATCCAGCGTCCGGATGGGACTTTCTCTGTAAACCGTCGAATACGATCCGAAAACTCTTGCTGCGTTTCCGCATCGCGCAGATCGACACTCGACAGCTGGAACCCGCCGCTAAGGAAATGTACGTGCGAATCGTTAAAGCCCGGTAACACCAATCGCCCTTGCGCATCGATAATGCGCGTGCTGACACCGGCCAATGCCTTAATCTCCTTACTGGATCCAACGGCCATCACGTGTTGCCCGTAGATGGCAACAGCCTCGGCGGAAGGTTTTCGCGGGTCCATCGTGTGAACCGACGCGTTGAATACGATCAGGGTTGGTGAAAGGGCGCGTTCGTCGGCGTGGCTCGGCAAGTTAGAAACCATAAGATTGATGGATGTGAATACCATAAGCGGGAGTTTGATCTTCATTTGCATTGGAAAAGTTGTCTCCCGACACGCGTTACGGCTTCGCCGCCCGATGTGAGGAAGTGGCTATGCCCTTCCGTCAAAGTCGTTTTTAAATGACTGGGGCTCCGCCCGGGGGCATAGCCACCGCCTCACATCAGGAGGCATAGCAGTAGCAACAACGCACCAGTGTTTCGCATCCACGACTGCAAAACTGAACCAATAACACTTACAGGATATTCTGAGCAGATCAAAGGCGTAGTGTATCATTGCCTTGTTAGACAAGCGGCAAAGATAAATCTTTCGTCCCCGGCCGCACGAACCAACCAAAACACATTGGATAACCTAGTCGAAAAACTGCGCGCGATTGTTGGACGTGGCGCTGTCCTTTCGGAACCAAGCGAACTGATCGTTTACGAATGCGACGGCCTGCCACAACACAAATATCCGCCGCGTGCGGTGGTGTTTCCAAGCTCAACCGAACAAACAGCGGAAGTCATGCGGGCGCTCGCTGACGCCGGGGTCCCGTTTACACCGCGCGGCGCGGGCACCGGTCTCTCGGGCGGCGCGCTAGCGCTGGACCGTGGCGTGGTGATCGAATTGGCCAGGATGCGCAAGGTTCTGAGCATCGACGAAGGAAATCGCACCGTAGTGGTCCAGACCGGCGTGGTTAACGCTCATGTGTCGAAGGCAGTCGCGCATCTTGGACTCCACTATGTTCCCGATCCATCAAGCCAGGGAACCTGCACCATAGGAGGCAACATAGCCGAGAATGCGGGCGGAATCCATTGCCTGAAGTATGGAACTACCACGGACCACGTAATTGGCGCGCGCGTCGTGCTGGCAGGTGGTGAGATTGTCGATCTCAGGAGTAGCACGACGGGCTACGATTTGCTCGGAGTCTTCGTCGGATCCGAGGGCACTTTCGGAATTGCCACCGAGGCCACTTTGAGATTAGTGCCGGTGCCGCCCGCAGTGCGCACTCTGCTGGCTGAGTTCCCCGAAGTGAACGACGCCAGCCATGCGGTTTCCGCAATTATCGCCGCCGGGGTAATGCCGGCCGCGTTGGAGATGATGGACGGTGAGATCATTCGGGCAGTTGAAGCGAGTGTTTTTACCGCCGGGCTTTCATTGGACATCGGAGCGGCGCTGCTGGTTGAGCTTGATGGGATTGAAGCGGGAATCGACGACGAGGCAGAGCGGGTCAAGAGCATTTGCCTTGAGTATCGCGCTCGCAGTTGCCGCCTCGCGCGGGACGAAACGGAGCGCAAGAAACTCTGGGCAGCGCGTAAAGGCGCCTTTGGTGCCGTCGGTAGAATCGCACCCGATTCGATGATCCAGGATGCTGTGGTTCCCCGTTCGCGGTTGCCCGAAGTGCTCGCCGCAATTTACGGCATCGCTTCGAAATATGACTTGCGTCTCGCCAATGTCTTCCACGCAGGCGACGGCAACCTGCATCCCTTTATCTGTTTCGACTCGCGCTCGCCTGAGCAGGTGCGACGCGTGAAGGAAGCAGGACGCGAGCTAATGGAAACGTGCGTCAACGCCGGTGGAACTATTACTGGAGAACACGGCGTTGGCCTCGACAAGCGAGATTACCTGCCGCTGATCTTTTCCGATGACGACATGGATACGATGCTTCGCGTGCGCGCCGCCTTCGATCCAACGCGCTTGTGTAATCCCGGAAAGATCATTCCGATGCTCCGCGGCTGCGGTGAAGCCCGCATCTTGTCAGAACCGCGAGCGGAAGCGACCGGGCCTTTGCACGGAGCAGAGTCAACTCTGAAACCGCGAGGCGGAGCCTCGCTGAAGGAAGTTGACGCGCCGGAAAGGCATAGCCTTTCCGCACTGGTAGGCGGCAAAGCCGCGGAGAGTGGCAGGCAGCCTTTCGATCCAGACTATGCGACAAAACATTTGTCCGCCATCGTCGGTGAAGCGAATATCTCCGCGTCTCCCCATCTCCCCGTCTCCCCGTCCCCGAGTCGCAGCGTCCCCGCGTCTCTTTCTGTAACACCCGGTTCAATAGCCGAGGCCTGCGAGGTAATGAAACTCGCCTCACGTGAAGGGTGGTCAATTGTGCCCGCCGGAGCTTCGACTTGGCTCAATGCGGGAAATCCAATTGAGCGCGTGAACATTGTCATCAGCACCGCACGCTTGAACCAGTTTCTCGATCACGAACCCGCTGATCTGGTGGCCAGCGCACAAGCAGGAGTCACGCTAACAGACTTTAATGAAACGCTGGCGCGAGGTGGCCAATGGCTGCCGCTCGATCCACCCGACAATGGCCGCGCTACGCTGGGAGGAGTCGTCGCCACGGGTTTGGCGGGTGTTCAGAGATGTGGTTATGGCATGCCGCGGAACTTTGTGATTGGAATGCGAGTTGTTCTCCCTGACGGAAAACTCGTGAAGGCCGGAGGCCGTGTGGTAAAGAATGTGGCAGGGTACGATCTGTGCAAGTTGTTCACCGGAAGCTATGGCACTCTCGGTCTAATCGCTGAACTAACTTTCAAACTTCGACCGCGACCGGCAAAAGAAGTTACAGTTCTGGCCACTGGATCATTTGAAGCCATTCTAAGAGTGGTGCAGTCGGTGCACGAAGCCCGGCTTTTCCCGGTTGCTGTCGAGCTGGTCTCATCAGCACTGGGGCATCAACTCGGAATCGAGACAACCGCCGGCGATGTTTTGCTGCTGGCAAGATTCGCAGGCATTGCTAAGACTGTTAGCTATCAGCTTGAAGAGGCCACCGCACTGATTCGTGACGCAGGGGAGTTTGCTAGTATCGAAATAGAGTCAAATGATCGAGACCTCTGGCGCCGCCTGGCCGCATCAGCAACGAAGCTCGATGAAATTCTTAGTTGGCGAGCCGGAGTACAACCGATGCAGGTCGGTGAGTTCATAAAGATCGTCAAGGATACATATCCTGACTCCTTCTCAGAGTCGTTCTGGCACGCGGGGATAGCCGACGGTTGCGTGCGAATGATGGAAGAGCTCGACGCGGATACTGCAGAACACTCGAGACGACTCAAGCTTTTGCGGATGATCGCAGAATCGTTTGGTGGCTCACTGATTATTGAAAGCGGTACGGAGGCGATGAAACTCGCGATGGACGCCTGGGGTAACCGCCGCAGTGCGGACTTGACGAAACGAATTAAGGCTGAGCTCGATCCGCAAAACCTTTTTTCACCCGGACGGCTTAGCTGCATTGAATAGTCATGATCTGGCATGTTGACGCTAACGAGGGTCAGCGGGGTAAACCACCTTCCCAACCTGCAAATTAGCGGGCGGTGAGTCGCCCCATTCGACGAGCGCTAATTTGCAGGTTGGGAAGGGTGGTTCACCCGCTGACCTTGGTTAGCAACAAGATTCAAGTTTTCCTAAAAGTCTTCGGTATGCTGATTAGTCGAGCATCTCTCGGCATCAAAAACAGTCTGAGTAAGAACTCTGGAGATGAAGATGAAATCGTGGACTAAGATTCGACGCGCTGCTCTAACTCTGACAATTGCGCTTTCGCTCGTCAGCACTTTTCTGATCCAGCCGGGAAATGCATACGCAGCCTCTCGAGATCCTGTTCGCGCCAGGCGTGGTATGGTCGCCTCAACGAGCCAGATCGCCTCCCAAGTTGGCGTCGATGTATTGAAGCGGGGAGGCAATGCTGTCGACGCGGCAATTGCTGTCGCCTTTGCGCTGGCCGTCACCTATCCTGCTGCGGGAAACATCGGCGGCGGCGGTTTCATGTTGATTAGATTGCGCGACGGAAAGACGGTCGCTATTGATTATCGTGAGATGGCTCCGGCCGCTGCCCACCGCAATGTCTATCTCGACAAAGACGGCAACCTGCTAAAAGGAGAAGGTTCATCAACCGTAGGCTATCGGGCTTCGGGAGTACCGGGCACGGTTGCCGGAATGGACCTGGCTCTTAAGAGATACGGTTCAGGCAAACTCACCTGGTCCCAACTCCTCGAACCCGCGCGCCGGCTTGCCACCGAAGGCTTTCCTATGGGCCATATATTGGCCCGCTCTCTGCGCGGCAACGCTTATCTTTCAACGTATCTAGAGACGCGCAGGATTTTCCTGCGCAATGGAAACTTTTATAACGACGGCGAAGTTTTTCGACAACCCGAACTGGCCGCGACGTTCGCGCGATTACAAAGGTCCGGGCCACAGGAGTTTTACCAGGGGCTGACGGCAAGGCTAATCGTCGAAGACATGAGGCGACACAACGGTCTGATAACGATGGAAGACATGCGTGCTTACGTAGCCAAGGAACGCGAGCCGCTGCGGGGTTCTTATCGCGGTTATGAAATCCTCTCGATGCCTCCGCCTTCGTCTGGTGGCGCAGTGCTGCTGGAGATGCTTAACATTTTGGAAGGCTTCGACCTTGCGAAATTTGATTGGGCGTCGTCAGACAGACATCATCTGACCGTGGAAGCCATGCGCCGCGCGTTTGCCGATCGGGCGGAGTATATGGGCGACGCGGATTTCGTGAAGGTACCGGTGGCCGGACTGATCGACAAGGCCTATGCGGCCGACCTGCGCAAAACGATTCGTCCGGACCGCGCCTCCACTAGTGAGGAGGTCAGCGCCGGACAACCGACAGGGTATGAGTCTGAGGAGACTACACATTTCACTGTGGTCGATGCTCAAGGTAATGCAGTCGCGAACACGTACACTTTGAACGACTCGTTTGGTTCGGGTGTTGTCGCTAAAGGCACCGGGATAGTCTTGAACAACGAGATGGACGATTTTGCGGCCAAGCCGGGAACGGCGAACCTCTATGGCTTGATTCAAGGCGAGCGAAACGCGGTCGCGCCGCGCAAGCGCCCGTTATCCGCGATGACCCCAACCTTTGTGCTACGCAAAGACGGCAGCTTGTGGTTCACGGTCGGCACACCGGGCGGACCAACGATTATCAATACCGTGCTGCAAGTGATCACCAACATCATTGATTACAACATGAATATTCAACAGGCAATTGACGCGCCCCGAATACATCATCAATGGCTGCCGGATGAGGTGGCCTGGGAACCGTACGGGTTGTCAGGCGATACGCAGAGTGCTCTGTCGAATCGCCGGCATAAGCTTGTGACCAGACCTCGTTACATGGGCGACGCACAGGGAATCATGATTGAGGAGAAGACCGGCGTAAGGCTGGGTGCAACCGATCCCCGCCGCAGCGATGGCCTCGCGGTAGGTTACTAAGGATGGCGAGCTTTCTTGCGGTTCGGGCAATTTCGAGCGATCCAAAAACACGATCCGCGAAATCACACGAAGCCACACGAATCTTGTTAGTGTCATTTCGTGTGAGTTCGTGGATCGTATTCATTGCCTTCTTTGGATAAGGGCCCAGCCGCTCATAAGGACACTACTTGGCTACCCAACTCACAACCACACTAGCAGCTGAGGAACAAAAGCTCCTTGCTTGCGTGCATTGCGGTCTCTGCCTTGAAGCCTGTCCCACTTATGTCCTCACTGGCGACGAGAACGATAGCCCACGCGGCCGAATCTACTTGATGCGTGCGGTCGAGGAGAACAAACTCCCCGCTGATTCTGCCACGTTTAAACTCCATATTGATCGCTGTCTTGGCTGCCGAGCTTGCGAGCCGGTCTGCCCTGCTGGCGTTCAATACGGACAATTGTTGGAAGCCAGTCGCGCGGAATTATTCGGTCCGGACAAGCAGAGAGGGTTCACGTATCGCTGTTTGCGACTGGTGCTGCGTCGCGTGTGGCTACACCCTGCGCGGTTACGGTTCGCCTTTGCTGTCGCACGGATGTTTCGCGACTCAGGTATTGCACGATTACTAGTTAGATCGAAGATCCCCAGACTCTTCTCTCGCCGTTTTGAATTCGCCCTCGCTTTACTCGACAGTTCGTCACCTGTCTCGTTCGCCTCGGATTCTGACGCTGACTCCTCAAAATCGGGCGCTACTGAAGCTGAGGCCAATGCACAATCTCAAGCATCTACGATGCTCTTCGCAGGCTGTGTGGGGGAGGGATTATTCTCGCGGGTGAACAAGGCCACGGCGCGCGTTCTTAACGTTAACGGATTTGGAACTAGCGTGCCCAAAGGCCAGGTTTGTTGCGGCGCCCTTCATGCACATGCCGGAGATCTCGACGGCGCTCGCATGTTGGCCCGCTGCAACATTGAAGCGTTCGACGATTCGGTGAATCTCCCGATCATCACCAATGCCGGCGGCTGTGGAGCGATGCTCGCAACCTATGGCCATTTGCTGTCTGAAGACCCGCTTTTCGCCGAACGAGCACGCAAGTTCTGCTCTCGAGTTCGGGACGTAAGCCAACAGTTGGAAGGCGTGAAATTGAAAGAGGGCTCCGACCGGCAATCTGACACGGCCACGTATGATGCCTCGTGTCATCTCCTATATGGACAACACGCGTCCGAAGCGCCACTGAAACTACTGCGTGCGATTCCTGAGTTGAGGCTGATTCCGCTCGAAGGCGCGGAAAGATGTTGCGGCGCTGCGGGAGTCTACAACTTGTTGGAACCCCACATGTCCCAGGGAGTCTTGAAGGAAAAACTCACTCATGTTCGAGAGACCGGAGCGGCTATTTTGACCACCGGAAATCCCGGCTGCCAGATGCAGATTGGCGCGGGAGCTAAGCTTGCGGGAATGACTTTGCGGGTTTGTCATCCAGTTGAATTGCTGGACGAATCGTATCGGCGGGCGGGACTCTACCAAGAAGGCGGAGGCGTTGATCATTAAGAAGAGTCTCAACTACCTAACTCTGTCTGTGTTTGCGCCGCTATTAATTCTGGTAGGGGTTGCGGGATTTCTTTTGCCTGCCGAGCTGGGTCTCACCAGCGGAGCGACGCCTTACAATGTATTTCATATCTTCTTCGGCGTTATCGGTCTGGTTGTTCTGTGGTCCAGGATTGAGTTCCTGGTTAGTTCTTTTAATGTGGGATTCGGCCTGATTGATCTATACCAGGCATTGGCAAGCTACCTGAATCTCCCGCCCAGGCAGTATTTTATTTGGACAAAGGTTGATGATATTTTGCACATTGCTATAGGCCTTTTGCTCGTCATGGTAGGAACCTATGGCCTCGTTAGGCTTCGGAGGGTTCACTAACTGCGGCCTCTCAGACAGATACAGTTGCTGAAGCTCGTCCTTATTGGCGTCTCATTCACACCTTGGCTTCAGCCAGGTGTGAATGAGATGAGGTGAATCCAAAGACGAGAGTAGGAGTGAGTTGACATGGTGAGCTGTCCTTTCTTAGTGAGGTGTATTGTGAAGCCGAAAACCGTTAAAACGGTTTTCGGTCAGGGGTATTCTGCCTTGGATCACCAGGCTAAAGCCAGGTGTGAATGAGAAGTCTGAGGCTCGCGAAGATTAGAACTGAATTAGCCCCTGCTGGCAGTCAAGGCTTTTGGTTACTGTCTTTGGAAAGCTACGCTTCCTCCTACAACGGTCAAGCGGACATTGCCATCTGGATCCAAAGCCACCAGATCCGCTCGTTTCCCTTCCTGAATCGCGCCACAATCATCGAGCCGCAACAGACGAGCGGGATTAGTAGCAGCCATGCGCGTGACATCGGACTCGGACGCGCCCAGCGAGAGCATCATTCTCACAGCATCAAGCATCGTGATCACTGAGCCGGCAATGCTCCCACGCGAGTTACTAGTACGCCTCTCCTTTACCGTGATTATCTCGCCCCAGATGCTGTATTCACCGTCGCCCTTTCCCGCGGCGGCGATAGCATCACTGATTAACAGAAGGCGATCCGCTCCTTTTGCTTTCATCAGCAGCCGCAACACGAAAGGATCGAGATGTATGCCGTCAGCAATGATGTCGCAGGTCGCATCCTCGCGCCCGAGGCCCCAACCCACCGGGCCTGGCGCCCGGTGATTGAACGGGGCCATCGCATTCATGAAGTGCGTCATGTGGCGCGCACCCGCAGTGAAGGCGCGATCAAGGACCTCG
>JAMQPH010000896.1 GCA_023717605.1 Pyrinomonadaceae bacterium | reverse complement strand
GGTGGCGGCGTGGCAGTTCTCGATTATGACAACGACGGTCGCATGGATCTGTTCTTTACCAACGGCGCAGCATTGAAAGATCCGATGCCCAAGGGTGAAATGCCCGACAAGCGCGACCCGAAGTACTGGAACCGTCTCTATAACCAAGAGGCAGACGGCACGTTCGCAGACGTTACAGAGCGCGCTGGCTTGAAAGGCGATGGCTACAGTATGGCGGCCGCGGCGGGAGATTATGACAACGATGGCTACTTTGATCTTTTTATTACCGGCTATGGCGAGAGTCATCTATATCACAATAACGGTGACGGCACCTTCACCGATGCCACCAGGAAGCTCGCTGTGGTTGGTAAAGGATGGTCCACCAGCGCCGGGTGGTTTGATTACGACCGCGACGGCCGTCTCGACCTGTTTGTAGTGCGCTATCTGGATTGGGATTTTGAAAGCGGTTCTATCTACTGCGGCGGCGCCTCGCCGGGGCTGCGAGCTTACTGCCATCCTGACAACTTCAAAGGCGCAACAAACATTCTTTATCACCAGCGCGCTGACGGAAGTTTCGAGGACGTAAGCAAGATCGCGGGCATTGCTGACCCTTCCGGCAAGGGTCTGGGAGTCGCTTTCGCGGATTTTGACAACGACGGATTAGTTGACGTATTTGTTGCAAACGATAGTGTGCGGCAGTCTCTCTACCGGAACAAAGGCGACGGCTCGTTTGAAGACATCGCAGTGATGGCCGGTGCAGGATACGACGAAAACGGAAGGACGTTTGCCGGGATGGGAGTCGACTGCGCCGATTATGACAACGATGGCAACATTGATGTCTTCATAACTACTTTGTCGAACGAGACGTATCCTCTTTATCGTAACAACGGCGATCTGAGTTTCACGTACTTAACCAACTCTTCCGGTGTCGGACAGATCAGTCTACTTTACTCTGGCTGGGGCACGCGGTTTCTTGATGCCGACAATGACGGGCTGCGCGACCTGTTTGTTGCCCAGGGCCATGTGCTCGACACGATTGAGCAGTCTACTGTCTATTTGAAATACAAACAGTCGCCGCTCTTGACGCGCAACACCGGGAAAGGATTTGTGAATGTTTCGGCGACTGCCGGAGCTGCCCTTAATAGCCCGATCGCTGCACGTGGGGCGGCTTTCTGCGATCTGAACAACGACGGTCAGGTCGATGTAGTAATCGGAGTTGTAGACGGCCCACCGCTAATTCTTCGTAACATGGGAACCAGGAATCACTGGTTGGGAATTACGCTCTCTGGATCCAAGTCCAATCGAAATGGAATAGGCGCGCGGTTGACTGTGACCGACTCGGGCGGCAAGAAGCAGGTCTTTGACGCGACCAGTGCGGGTAGTTACTTATCATCGAATGATCCGCGCATCGTTGTTGGCTTAGGCGCAGCTACCGGGGTCCGCTCAGTTGAAGTACGCTGGCCCAGCGGCCGCGTTCAAACTGTCGCAAATCCCGGACTCGACCGGTACATTGTGGTCAAGGAAGGTGATGCAAAGTAAGAGAGTTGACCTGACGTACTGGGTTGGCCTGACGTACTGGGTTGGCCTGACGTGCTAGCAGCTACTGGCGCAGGTTCGCGGCTTTGCCGCACCCCTTGCGGAAAGCCTATGGCTTTCCGATTGCACCATAACAATTTTCGAGGCTATGCCTCCCTGATGTTGAGGCGTAGCCTCAAGTTTCTTTGGCCACATCGGAAAGGCAGAGCCTTTCCGCAAGGGACGCGGCACAGCCACCAGTGACTCGTCTTTCCTATCGCACATCGAGAATGATCACAGACACCGAGTGCTTCGGTAGAGTCACAACGAAGCTCCGGCCGCCGCTGACCGTTCCGTTCTTAATGAAAACCGCGTCGGGTCTCGCGAAATCATTTGAGGCTGTGAGCGATGGAGCGGTGACAGTCTTTATCT
>JAMQPH010000887.1 GCA_023717605.1 Pyrinomonadaceae bacterium | reverse complement strand
AGCGCTTCATGCCGACCATACAATTCCTTCAGCTTCCCCTTCCACCGCAACGTCTCAGGATGATGCGCATAGCCCTTCGTGCCGTTCACGATCACCGACCAAATCGCGTGCAACTCCCGATGCTCCCCCAGCAAATGATTCCGACACAGCTTCTTCGGATAAATATCCCAGATGCGCACAGGGTTAAAGATCAACCTTCTTCAAAGTAGTCGGAATCTACCCTGCTTACCACGTAACTATTTACCTCTGTAACACCAATTCTATGATCAATCATGAGTTGAGTAAGTAGTTCGCCATCAATCAAAACAATCTTTTTTTCTATTCTTCCTACATACTCCTTCGCATCCTGAGAGAACCTAGAAGTTGTGATAAGAACTCCCTTCCTTGCTCTATGCCCTTCTAGGCTGCCTGCGAACTCTTGAACTGTAGGCCTACCAACTGTTGCTTCCCATCTCTTTGCCTGGATATAAACCACGTCGAGTCCAAGCTTGTCTTCTTTGATAATCCCGTCAATACCATCGTCTCCTGAACGCCCTACGGCCTGCCCCGCGTCCTTCCTCGATCCTCCGTAACCAATAGCAACAAGCAGATCTACGACCAGAGTTTCAAAGAACTTGGGAGAGCAAATCTTAATACGGTCGAGAAGGTCCTGAGCCAAAGTTTTTCGTAAGCTCTGATAAGCCACCTCAAGAGTTTCGAACGGTGTTCCAACATTATCTTCTTCGAGCTCGTCTTCTTTTTTAGTTTGAACCCGTGTCCCTCGCGTAAATTCAACGAACTCCGGAAATTGTCTGAGAAACTTATTATTGAGTTCGGTCGGATTCTTCTGTAGTACCTGAAGCCCTCTCTCAGAAATTCGAAACACTCCTCGGAAAGTGTGCCAGGCTTAGTTGAAAATTGACGAAGCGGCCCCGGTGTGGTGCAGTGATCGTTGCTCAGACAACCACCACTCCACACCAACCGAAAGGAGCCGCTCCATGAAAAGCGTAGTCCAGATTCAGCGACAAGGCAAGGTGAAAGACGTGAGGGCGTCGGCAGCAGCCGCTGGATTGCCGACTGAGGAGATCGAGACGAAGGTGGCGCTGATCCAGGCCCTGATTCCATTGGGGCTGCACGCCGTCGGTGAGGCGTTGGAGGCCGAGGTCGTCGCCTTGGCGGGGGCACGCTACCGTCGGACGGGCGGGCAAGCGGGCGTGGTCCGCTGGGGGCAGCAACGAGGCTCGGTCTACTTGGCCGATCAGAAACTGCCCCTCCCCGTGCCTCGGGTGCGCGACCGAGCGGCGAACCGCGAGGTCTCCCTGACCACGTACGAACAACTCCAACGCCCGCGGGCGGCTGATGCGGGCTTGTTCAGGAAGATTCTGGTGGGCCTGACCTGTCGGCAGTACGAAGCCTGTGCGGAAGCGGTTCCGGAAGCGTTTGGGCTGAGTGCCTCCAGTGTCTCCCGCCGCTTTATCCGGGCCAGCGCCCGCCACCTGCAGACCTTCTGTGAGCGGCGCCTGGACCGGGACGAGTTCGTCGCGTTGGTGCTCGATGGCAAAACATTCGCCGAGGATGCGATGGTCATCGCGCTGGGCATCACGCTCCAGGGACAGAAGCAGATCCTGGGTTTCGTCCAGACGGCCACCGAGAACGAGCGGGTCTGTGCGGCCTTCCTGCGGGCACTGGTGGAGCGGGGGTTGCGGGTGGAGCCCGGCCTGCTCTGCGTCATCGACGGAGCCAAGGGGCTGCGCACCGCCATTCAAACGGTGTTCGGCGCCCAGGCCCTGGTCCAACGCTGTCAGTGGCACAAGCGCGAGAACGTCGTTCGGTATCTGCCCAAGACTCAGCAGGCGGCCTGGCGCCGGCGGCTGCAACAGGCCTACGAGCGGCCGACGTATGCCGAGGCCCGCGCCGCCCTGGGCCGGCTCCGCCAGGAGTTGCGGGGGCTCAACGTCTCCGCCGCGGCTAGCTTGGACGAAGGCCTGGAGGAGACGCTGACCCTGCATAGCCTGGGGCTGTTTCCGATTCTGGGGGTGAGCCTGAAGACCACCAACTGTCTGGAATCCCTGAATGCGCAGCTCGGCCAGCTCACCGATAAGGTGGATCACTGGCGTACGTCGGACCAGAAACAGCGCTGGGTGGCCAGTGCGCTGCTCCTCATCGAGCCGCGCCTGCGGCGGATCAAAGGCTACCGCCATCTCCCGCAGTTGCGCGCGGCCCTGCAGGCCACGATCGGGAAGGCCGAGCGCGTGGAGGGAACTCGCATTGCATGATGACTGCATCGAGGCCGCTTCGGAATATCAACTAAGAATGGGATTGACTGCGACACAGGCTGGACATTCTTTCAGGGCTATCAGTGTCGTGAGCCACGTGCTTGCAGGAGCAGTCTTCATAATGTGCCCCGCCACACTCTTTCTACATTTAGGACACTTCACACTAAGCCAGAACCAGCCGAGCGAAAGGATCCCCAACATCACAAAAGACAAACTTAGGGCAATCTCATCGGGGATAAGCGACGAAGTAGCATGGCGGTTATTCACTCGCCACACAAATAGAACGAATAGTGACAGTACAAGCATCATTAAAAGAAAGAATATCCACACTTTCCAACTTTGTTTCGTCTGAGCAAGCCATGAAGAATTCAAGGTGTTTTGCTGTCTCATCTTATTTTTCAAGCCTACCATAAGGCCTGAAAAGTGCTGGAGG
>JAMQPH010000885.1 GCA_023717605.1 Pyrinomonadaceae bacterium | reverse complement strand
GTCTCGCAAACACATTCCACGCATACTTGGCATTGCTAGAGCCGAAGCGCGCCGCCAGCTCTTGTGGGGAGAAAAGCAGGTTCCTTGTCCAGGGGGGAATGCAGAGGATGTTGCGCGCGAAGCGCCACAACAAATAGGGTAATTGGTCTATTCTCAAAGTTACTACGATTGCAAGATAATGGCCAAGTTTTCACCGAATTCAAAACGCAGGTCTTCTTTTGCTTCATTTGGCATAACAAATCCTCTTCCACAGGCCATACATCAATAACACCCACAGGCGTATACTATGGTCGATGTGTTGTTCGCGAAACTCTTTCACTGTTTTGCAGATGACAACACTGTTCAGCGGCTCCATTAACCTTGCGTCGAACAGGACCTCCTCGATCAGTGGCGCGAGGCGGCCACGCAGCCAGTCGCCACTGGGATCACAAACCCCATGTTCCGGCGGTAGATTAATTCGCGTGGGAAATAGCGCTCGACGCCGACGGCCAACTGATGGAACTGAGGACAGAACATGACAACTACCGTGGGCTGGCACTTGCCACCCTTCTCCTTACACGTTCAAGAATAAGAATCCTTGGCTGCGAAATTCACTGATTCAAAAATCGTAGTCATACCTCTTTCTTAGTAAGTTGAAATCATAATGGCGCACGCGTTGCAGCATAATTACAGGTGTCTGTTTTTCTCCCGCAAGGTAAAGATATTACATGCCCCTCCTAGAAGACGACTTAATTTGCGTCGTGTATTTATGGACAACCGTGAACCCATAATCTTTTGGCCGGTATAAAATAATTTGTTCGAATAGCAAGCTTCCACCGCCCAGCCCGTTTCACGAAATAGCCGAGTCCAGTATCTGCGGCTGAAATAGAACATTTCTGTGAATGGATTCTTCGCGTGTTCGCCATGAGCCTGCGGAACATTCCACCGTTTAATAAGGTGCGTAATGTTTGTCCAGAAACGCCAGCCGCTTGACGGCAGCACATGGATTACACGCCCATCCTGCTTGAGAACTCGATGGATCTCTTCCTGAAATGCATATACATTGGGAATGTGCTCAAGCACATTAGAACTAAAAATGACATCAAAGGTATTATCGTCAAACGGGATTTTGCTGCCGTCGTAGTTGATAACGGGCCAAATGCGATTCTCAAGGTATGTGCTCGTAGGAAGATCAATTGCACTAACGATATAACCTCGATTTGCTAAATATTTTGCCTGCCATCCTGCTCCCGCGCCAATCTCAAGTACCCTGCCGGAATCGGGCAGCAACAAGAGCACAACATCAAGTTCATGCCGTCGAATAGCTTCGAGTTGATGCATCGAAGGCTCAGCAATCCATGATGTTGCAGCGGATCGAACTTTTTTCAGCCCGCTCTTCAAAGCAAAGTTGCTCATTTCTAAACCCCGGAAACGATTCGCGAGGTACCTCTTTTTCAGGCTATCGCAGACTGAACTATTCGAGCTACATTAAGAATGTTATTGTGTTCCGGCGTCATAGGGGCCTAACGCCCACCAAGTCCAATGCGGTTGCTCTTAAATCGAATTCATTCAACGATCGAAACATTCGATCGATACGCGAAAGTGGAATGGGCATCGAGCAGGTTTCATGCTACCAGTTTTTCATATTGTTGAGCCATAAGCCAATCATCCAGAAACTGCATCGGTGACTTGTAACCCAGCGTCGAGTGCCGTCGCTTCCGGTTGTAGAACATCTCAATGCATTCGAAGCTCGCCGCTGTCATCTCTGCTCGTGTTTCATCGCGCAGCCCCTGTATCCGCTCGTTTGTGAAACGGTTGAACCAACTCTCGGTTGGCGCGTTATCCCAGCCATGACCCTTGCGACTCATTGAGCCATCCATGCCATCTTCCTTCAGCTTGTTCTGGAAGGTTTGGCCGGCGTACTGGCTGCCTCGATCCGAGTGATGCATCAGCCCAACTGCCGGTTTCCGCCGGAACCACGCCAACGTCAGCGCGTCGGTTAGGACGTCCGCCGTCATGCGTGGTTTCAGCGACCAGCCTACCAGTCCCCGGGTGAACAGGTCGAGCACGATCGCCCGATAGAGCCAGCCTTCATTCGTCCAACGATAGGTGATGTCCGATGTCCAGGCCTGATTTGGAGCGGATGGCGTGAAGTCCAAATTCAGCAGGTTCGCTGCCACAGGCAGGTTGTGCTTCGAGTCCGTCGTCACCATGTTCCCGCAGTTTGAAGCGGTTTGCCTGACTTCATCTGTTGCTCAGCACCTGAGCACAGATTTCCCGCGCAAGTATTTCGCCTGCCAACCTGTGCCCCTATTGATTCCAGTGACCACCGCACGGTGTGGCGTTCTGGAATCCGTGCACGCAGGTGGCATTCCGTTCCGCCCAGTCGAGCAACTCCGGGACCAGCATCCCGGATGGGATACGCTCAGTCCGGGCCAAATCGATAATGCGCCGGTCCGGATACAGCAGATCAGTCACCTCCAATCGCTTGGTGAAGACTGAGCGTTCGCTTCGGTCAGGATGCACTTGCATGCCGCTGCTCAACGTTGCGACAAACAGAACCTTGCCGCGCGCCCGCACCTCCCTATTCATCGCCCGGATGATGGCCTCGGTGATCTCCCATGCTGAACGCCAGTTTTCGTCTTGAGGCTCACGATAGACTTGATTGTCCAGGCCGGCCTCTATGCTATCTGGAGAAATCCTTTTGAACTGCGCCGCTTCCTGGCTAATTGCCCGGTAGTGTATGACTAACTGGAATATTCGCGAATGGTCAAGCAGGAAGTCGTGCAAGGTGACGCCGAGTAACTGTCGCACGCCGCTAGTTGGGTTGCTTCGAGGCGGTTCAAGCACCAGACTGTCACCCCGTAAGGAAAAGTATTACCGGACCGGATTCTGCTCAAGTGCAAAACTGTTGATTCTGACGTTGGCCCCATTCCGAGACAGTTCTTAACTAGAACAGACAGCTTCTTCGGCAGCCCGGATCACCTGACGTTGTCCAGCAAACTCATTCGGCGTCAGGTGGCCGAGCGAGCTATGTGGGCGGCGCTGATTATAATCGAGCCGCCAGGCTTCAATAATGTGTTGGGCCTCGG
>JAMQPH010000865.1 GCA_023717605.1 Pyrinomonadaceae bacterium | reverse complement strand
GACAGCGCTATCGGCGTCTCGTGCCGCAACAGGCAGAGGCTGATCCGTGATAGAGCGGGGTTTCCCATTTCCCGGCGCTTCACCGAACGCATTTCCTCGTAGCCTAAAAGTCCGGATGAAGTAGCAGGCTTGAAAAAATCCTAAATCGTTTGAGCCGTTTCCTAGTGGATTCTCGCTTACGGTGTTGAAGGCGAAAAGAAACAAGCTCCTTCTCACATCTGCGGGAGATCTTTCACGTCCCGAGTTGCGGAACCCGAAGACAGCCCGAGTACGATCGCAAGGAGTAAGAGATGTCCCATTACGTGTTCATTGAATCAAGAGATCCATTTGCATCGCGAGACACTCGGTTTCTAGAAGAAACAGCCACCGCTCTCAAGCAGCGAGGACATGAGGTGACGGTGTTTCTGGTCCAGAACGGCGTTCTGGCTTCGCGTCAGAACGCCCGCGACTGTTCCCTCGCTCGCATGGACGCGGCAGGTGTCAGTCTCCTGGTAGACGATTTCTCCTTGTGCGAGCGAGGCGTTCAACCCGCAGAGCTACGGCCAGGCATTGAGCGATCGGGTATTGAGCAATTGGTCGACGCATTGGTTCAGGAAAATACCAAAGCCGTCTGGCACTAATGGAGATGGGCCATGACTGAGAAGAGATTGACTTTGGCTTTGATGGATCCTCCATTTGAGTCCGCAAATTCGACGACTGCGTTCAGGATCATTTCGGCCGCGTTGAAGAAAGGGATTCACGTGAATGTGTTTGCCTACGAAGGCGCAGTGTGTCTGGCCTTAAAAGATCAAGCTCCGCACGCGAACCCGGTAAAGGGTACGACGCTCGAAGAGGAAGACCATCCCACGACGAGGGCTTTTGTCAGTTCACTCCTGGAAACCGGCAACGGCAATCCGCTGCTGACGTGGGTCAACTGCGGGCTATGCGTTGATGAGCGCGGCGCTGCTAACGCGGTTGACGGCGTGAAACGAGGCAGCCCGGCAGACTTTCTGAAGATGGCGCAAGAGTCTACGAACACTCTTGTGATTCCGACGAAGTGACCAAGAGCTGTCAAGAACAGGGAATAGAGGTTGTGAAAAAGAAAGAATTGATCAGGTCCACAGCTGTGTTTTGAAGGGTCTTAGTGAGATTCATTTTCCAGAGTTTCAGGAGAAGAGCAATGAAGATTCTGAACATAGTGGAAACAGCATATCGCGCCACGCTCGAAGAACAGGACGACACGATCCTCTGGCTCAGCGGGGCGTTGAAAAACTCCGGCGCTGAATTGTCAATCCTGCTGCGCGGCAATGCCGTGAACTATCTAGTGCAGCAGGAATGTCCGCCGCTGATCATTGGTAAGGGGGGAATAAACCATCGGTTCGCACGTGGCCATAGGAACGCGCTGACCGACGACCAGAAACGGGGCGCGCTGCTCTTCTTTGGCAGCGCCAATTGTGTTTCTTGCCACGCAATCTCGGGGCAGTCGAATGAAATGTTTAGCGACTTCCGAGAGCACGTCATCGGCTTACCGCAGATCGCTCCGGCACCAGGCAATCCGGCGGCTGGTAATGTGACCTTCGACGGACCCGGGCAGAACGAAGACTTCGGGTTGGAGCAGGTGACGAGCAATCCGAACGACCGCTACATGTTCCGCACGTCGCCGATCCGGAACGTCGCCTTGCAGCCAGCGTTTTTCCATAACGGTGCGTTCACCCGACTTGAAGATGCGATCCGTTTTCACCTCAACGCAGCCGGGCAAGCGCCCCATTACAACCCGAGGTCGGCTGGCGTCGCGCGCGATCTGCGCGGCAACACAGGGCCCACCGCGCCGGTGTTGGCACGACTTGATCCGGCATTGACGACACCGGTCCACCTGTCAAACGAGCGATTCCGCCAGCTGGTAGATTTTGTTCGGAATGGCTTGCTCGACCCGAGGGCCAAACCGGAGAATTTGCGAAGTCTGATTCCGAGGCGCGTGCCGGGCGGCAGGCCGATCCAGACCTTCCAATAGTAGCGCTGGTAGAGATCAGGGGAGTCTGATGATTGTCCTAATTTGAAGACATTGGAGCCCGCCATGAGATCCGACCCAGCCGGAACTGCCGTTTCCGGCTGGGACTTCCTTACTTGGAATATGCGGCAGTTCCTCGAAGTTGCAGAGGAACGACGGTTACGAGCAACTTGTTTTGACACCCTCTGAGAGGCTCGCGTAATATCAGCCTCAGGATGAACGGCCGAGTTTTAGTGCTGAATGCTTCCTTTGAGCCCATCAACGTGTGCACCGAACGGCGCGCCGTAGTGATGATTTTTAAGGGGGTAGCTCGCGTCGAGGAGCACAACGGTCACATGCTCCATTCGGCGAGGCTGGCTATCCATGCGCCTGCGGTCATCCGATTGACCGAGTACATTCACATTCCCTTCGAGAGGCGATCACTTTCGCGCAAGAACATCTTGTTGCGCGATCATTCAACCTGTCAGTACTGCGGCAGGCAATATACCCCCTCGGAACTGACACTGGACCATGTGCTACCGCGCTCACGTGGAGGGGAGTCAGCGTGGGACAATCTGGTGGCGTGCTGCAAACGCTGCAATCACCGTAAGGGAAACCGGACACCTGAGGAATCAGGAATGCACTTATTACGCAGGCCGCGAGGTTTCTCACTGCACGTCAATCGGCAAATCATGCGCTACCTTGGCCGGGCCGACGAGACGTGGAGAAAGTATCTCTTCTACGAATCTAACAACGGTGAGTGAAGCCGCGAAGTTAGCGGCAGTTTACTCAACTGAAAAGAGGCAATATGACTGAAACCATACTGGCAATCGGCGGACTCGGAACTACCGAGATGGTCGCAATCGCCGTCGTAATCTTTCTTCTTTTCGGCGCCACCAGGCTGCCCCAATTGGCAAAGGCCCTGGGTCAGAGCAAGCGCGCCTTTAAAGACGGTTTGGATGAAGGAGAAGAAGAAGCAAGAAAGGAAGCTCGCGAGAAATAAGTTCTTCCCAAATCAGATCTCTCACCGATTGACTAGATCCTCACTGGCTAGCCGCCAACCCACCGGTTGATTAATGACTACGAGCGTTGCGACCGGTTACCAGAGTGGCCTTTACCGAAAGGGTGAACTCGGCTTCGTGCCTGTCGTCGTTTACGACGCCAGGGATAGCTTGCCGGATGCATTCCCGGGATTCTTCAGGGATAAATTCCAGCCAACGATTCATCAGGAAATCAGAAATCAGAGGCGAGTTTAGAAATCGCTCCCCCGAGTCGAAATTGAACTCTTCGATGCGGGACCAGGATGCTACTTCTTCGAGTCCTTCGTGCTCGGCCAATTTTTCCAGCTCGGAGGTCGTCAGTAGTTCAGTGATGAGCTCTTCGACGGTTGACTCGTGCCCGAGCAGGCCGCAATTGTGAAGAACTTCCCAGTAGAGAGAGAAAAATTCACCGAAACTACCGGCTGTTGCCAGACTAAGCGCCACGGTCGCGCCCGGCTTCGCCACGCGTACCATTTCGGCAAGCATAGCTGGGATCCGCGATGTATCCGCCATTGAACCGTCGCCTATCACGAAGTCGAATTGATTATCTTCCAATTCAAGTTGGTCCAGCTTACCCTGGCGAAACTCTGCGGCATCTTTAACTACCGTTGCTTTGGCGCGGGCCAATTCGAGATATTCGTCAGTCTCCTCAATGCAGAGGAATTTCAGCTCTGATGCCCGTTCCTGGAGTGCGATCGCATGGCCTCCGGTTCCAGATCCCACATAGAGCGCACGACCTTGGTTAGGAAGTTTGATGTGCTCATCGACCAACTGGGCGAATCTCTCACCCCAGTCTGTGGCGACAAACAAGTCGTGCAAGAACGCCAGCTCTTTGTCTGTTTTGGGTGCAATCATCACTATTCAAATCAGTAGTCAGTTGTCCGTAGTCAGTCGTCAGTTGTTCGTGTTTTGTACTTAGTGCTTTGTACTTTGTCCTTGGTGCTTAGTGCTTAGAACTTCTCGTCAGCAAATCGCGCTTCGCCGCAGTGGGCAATTAAATTGCACATCCAAGTACAAAGCACCAAGCACAAAGCACGGACAACTGACCACTGACGACTGACTACGGACAACTGACCACTGCTACTCATCCTCTTCGTAGTACTTGTGTTCGCGCAAACTCTCAGGCAGACACTGCATTTCTTCTTTGGCGCCCGGGTCATTGTGAACATACCGGTAACCTTCGCCATAGCCGACATGCTTCATTAAAGGTGTCACCGCATTGCGCAAGTGTAGCGGTACTGGTTCCCTGGCGGTTTGTACCGCATCTGAAACCGCAGCATGATACGCGCGCTTGATCGCATTGGACTTCGGCGCCTTGGCCAGGTAGATAGTCGCCTGCGACAGCGGGAACAAGCCCTCAGGAAGACCGATGAGCTGAACAATTTCCGCTGCCGCGGAAGCCTGCACCATGGCCTGCGGATCGGCGAGCCCAATGTCTTCCGAAGCGAGAATGCACAAACGGCGTGCAATAAACACTGGATCGGCGCCACCCTCGATTAACCGCGCCAGCCAATAGAGAGAAGCATTAACGTCGGAGTTGCGCAGCGATTTGATTAGTGCCGATGCAAGATTGTAATGCTCTTCGCCCCCTTTGTCGTATGCGTACTGTGCGCGTCCCAGAGCTTCAATAACAATTTGCTCCGTAATCCTGCGCACACCGCTCTGGTCCGGCGGCGTAGATTCGACCGCGGCTTCGAGGGCGGCTAGCGCCACGCGGGCATCGCCGCCGGCTGAGTGAGCGATTCTTTGGATCAGTTCATCGGAGAGTTCTGTCTCAAGATGGGCCAGGCCACGTTCATCGTCCTTGAGCGCGCGCTCGAGGATTACTGCTATCTCCTCCTCTGCGAGTTGGTTGAGGACGAGAACGCGAGACCGCGACAGTAAAGCGCCCGTTACTTCAAAGGAAGGATTCTCAGTGGTGGCGCCAATCATTATGACAGTGCCATTTTCCACCGCGTGTAACAGCGCATCTTGCTGACTCTTATTGAAGCGGTGAATCTCGTCGATGAAAAGGATTGTCCGGTTCCCGAACCGGCGTTCGTTGCGAGCGTCTGCAATAGCCTGTCGAAGATCTTTCACTCCGGAGAAGACTGCCGACAGGGCTATGAAACGGGCCTTGGCTTTCTGCGCGAGCAATCGTGCCAGGGTTGTTTTTCCGGTACCGGGTGCTCCCCAAAGAATCAACGAGGGCAGGTTTCCCGCGCCCTCAATTAACCTCCGAAGAATTCGACCCTCTCCAACGAGATGGCTCTGACCCACAAATTCATCGAGAGATTGGGGGCGCATTCGCTCCGCCAAAGGCGCGAAGTCTCCCTCCGCCGTCCTATTAGGCTCCGGCAATTCACCGAAAAGATCTCCACTCGTCGAACTGTTCATGGTAAAAATCTATCTCTGGGTGTCGCGTAAGCAAGATGCGCTCGACCGCCCCGCGGAGATTATAGAAGACATCCGAATATTCGTTTCATGCGAAGCTTAGCACAGGTCGCGAAAGCGTCTTTTGCGGGATTATACGAGGAATCTTCGAGGGAACGCCTGCCAGTTTATCTTCGTATACCCAGGCGAGCGCGGATAACGGGCAATTTTAGAGCACGACCAAAAGTAGACGGATTGGAGCGGAAATGAAAGAAGCGCAGGATATTTTAAGAGTCGTCGGCATAATACTTCTGGGATTGTTTGTTCTGGTGGTTGGCGTCCCGCTGGTGTTGACAGCGGCTGGAATCACCTTGGGGATACTCGGTTTTCTACTTGGTCTCGCAGTGGCACTGATCAAACTCGCTGTGGTAATCGCCATTGGATATCTAGTCCTTGTCGGTATCCGCGCTCTGCTACGCTGAACGCCTTTTGGCGAGACTCTCCAACTTACAAACTTCATTGCCGAAGGTCTCACCACTTGGCTGGTTTCAAGCAGTCACTATTCAGTCGCACGCTCGTACGGTGGCAATTCGCCACCGGTTGGGAGCGGTAGCGTCACTGCTCAACCAACAAGCTCAACCTGGCCAGCACCCCTCTACACAGAACCATTTTGCGGTAGCCAATGGATGCTAGATTCAACTGGCCCAGCACCCGTACAACACCCATCATTGGGTACCGCAGATGGTTCGTTGCGTTGAGTGCTACTGCTGAGTTGAGTGGCTTTTGCTCGTGTTGAGTGTCGGACCCATTGGCTTACCGCAAATGGTTCTGTGCGTTGAGTCACAAACTTCAACACGAGATTTCAAAACCGCGCCACCGCCTGTTTCTTGACCAATTCTTGAAGTCTGGGCGATGATGTATCATCCATTCGACCTCACCGAAAGGCAAAGCGATGACCCCAGAACAAAGACTAGACAGGTTAGAACGAATTGCGAAGCTCCTCGCCAACGCGGGAATGCGGGCGCGCCGCGAATTGCGACGCGACTTTTGGAACCATGATCACAAGATCAACTACCTGGCTGACCTGCAGATAGAAAACGAAGCGAGATTTGCCAAGCTTGCAGAGTCTCAAGTTCATCTTGATGAATCTCATGCCAGGCTTGCAGAATCTCAAGCTCATCTTGATGAATCTCATGCCAAGCTTGCAGAATCTCAAGCTAACACGAATCAGCGGCTGGATGCGTTGATTGACATTCTCAAGAATGGCAACGGAGGCTCCTCAGTGAACAACTGACGTCCATGCTGTAGGGCGAACCACGGAACTGAATGACACTGGATGAGACATTTGAGCGGTGGGAGCGCATCGAGCGCCTTGTTAGCGAGAACGCGAAACGGTTCGCTAGAAGGTCGCGCGAACAGACTAAGCACCTCAAGGCCTACGTAGGCGCCGTTAGCAATTACGATGTCGCGACGGCGGCCATCAAAGCGAACCCGACAGCCTTGAACACAAAAGAAGCTCTAATTGAGGCCACGGAAAGTCTGAATCGAACCCGCGAAGCACTTCGAAACAGCCTCAGACATTAAACCTAAAATTCACCACATCGCCTTCCTGCATCAGGTAGTCCTTGCCTTCCAGACGCGTTAATCCCTGTTCCCGCGCCGCTGTAGTTGACCCAACGCGAACCAGATCGGCATAGCTCACTATTTCAGCGCGGATAAACCCCCGTTCGATGTCCGAGTGAATCACTCCTGCGGCCTGCTGCGCGCGAGTGTTTTGCGGAATGGTCCAGGCACGCACTTCCTTTTCTCCGGCTGTGAGAAAAGACATCAAGCCAAGCAGGTGATAGGCGTTTTTGATCAACCGATCGACGCCGCTGCTGCTCACACCAACACTCTTGAGATAATCAAGACGTTCTTCAGACGGCAAGGCAACCAGCTCGGCTTCCAGTTGAGCGCAGATAACCAGACATTCAGCACCTTCTTGTTCGGCGATCTCTCGTACGGCCCGTACGCCGGCGTGCTCATCCGGACTTGCGAGTGTTGCTTCGTCGACGTTGACCGCATAGATTGTCGGTTTCATAGTCAGGAGGAAGAATCCTCGAGCGACGGCGCGTTCTTCGTCGGTAAGCGACACCGTTCGGGCAGACTTGCCTTGTTCGAGTACCGGCTGAATCTTGTCCAGGACGGCCAATTCCGCGCGGGCAGTTTTGTCGCCGCCCTTGACGTTCTTTAGCGCTTTGTCGCGACGACGCTCGGCGGTGGCGAGATCCGCGAGTGCGAGTTCTATTTGAATCGTCTCAATGTCACGTTCCGGGTCGATTGAACCTTCGACGTGAATAACGCCTTCGTCTGCGAAGCAACGCACTACCTGGACCACTGTATCAGTCTCCCGTATGTTGGCGAGAAACTGATTGCCCAGTCCTTCACCCTTCGAGGCTCCCCGCACGAGTCCAGCGATATCAAGGAATTCCACCGTAGCCGGCACGATGACTGAGGTCTTCACCAACTTCGCTAGCGGTTCCAGCCGTTCATCAGGAACAGGCACAACGCCGACGTTAGGTTCAATGGTGGCGAATGGATAGTTTGCCGCCAGCGCCGCGGTCTGCGCCGTCAGTGCATTGAAAAGCGTAGATTTACCTACATTGGGCAAGCCAACGATACCTGCTCGGAGCATCAAGTTATCCTCTCTTAGGTGAAGCTCAACGATAACATGCAGTGGTGCAATCAGGCTAAGACCCACTGCGACTATCAACATAGCTTCGCGTATAATGCCCCGCTTGCAGATCGAAAGCTCAAAGACACGTTGAGAAAAGGATCGGGCGGAAACTAACAAGCACTACTTCCGAAGTACACCGTCATCCGACTCATGATTATTTCGCTCGTGCTTGCGTTGTTCGTCACCGCCAGCGGCACGATTAGCACTTACCTCTACGACGAAGCCGCGTCCATTGCTTCTCGTGTTTGCGCCGGCGCCTGCATCGGTCTGGCGGCGTTAGGATTGGTCGGCTTCGTGATCGCCTCGTTTCTGGGACTGACGCCGCTCGCCATCATGCTCACCGTTTTGGTCCTGGCAATTCCATTTGTAACGCTGCGGGATACTACGCGTCGACAAGCTTTAGAGGTGGACTTGACCACTGCATCGCATGGCATTAGGCGCTCGTTGCTTCATCCCACCAAAGCGCCGTTCGGCTATATTCTTTTCTACGCAACGATCTCGGTAATTCTCTGGTGGATATTCAGCCGCGCAATGATCGACGAGCCGGATGGGATCTATACCGGTGTGCTGAACAACTTTGGCGATCTGCCATTCCACTTAAGCGTGATCACGAGCTTCGCTTTTGGAAATAACTTTCCCCCTGAAGATCCCACTTACGCCGGCGTACGCTTTACTTATCCTTTTCTCACCGATTTTGTGTCTGCAATCTTTGTGCGTTGCGGGGCGGGTCTGCGCCAGTCGATGTTCATTGAGAATTTCATCCTGGCAGTCTCGTTCGTGGGGTTGTTGCACCGCTGGGCGCTTGAGATGGTGCGAGATCGACTTGCTGCCGTGATAACGCCGCTACTGGTGCTTCTAAACGGCGGTTTCGGTTGGTTGCTCTTGTGGGAACCAGCGAAACAGTACGAACAAGGTCTCTCGGCGATGCTCAAGAGTATCCCGAACTCTCTTACGATCCTTCCAAATACAACCTGGCGTTGGGGTAACGCGATGTCCACACTGCTGGTACCGCAGCGCGGCATGCTGCTGGGGTTACCGATCGCGGTCATAGTGTTCACGCAATGGTGGATGGCCGGAAACGACAAGGAAAAGAAGGAAACGGCGACAGGGAGACAGGGAGATGGGGTGACACGTGATCGCGATGGCAAGGGGAGGAAGCAAAAGAAGGTCAAAGCGCGACACGGTAAACAGCATCTCCGCGTCTCCCCGTCTACGGGTCTCCGTGTCTCATCCGCCCACAGTATGATTGCCGCCGGCGTCATTGCTGGTTTGCTGCCGCTGGTTCACGCTCATAGTTTCGTAGCCGTGATGGGAGTGGGAGCGTGTATCGCACTGGTCCAGCGGCGATGGCGTGACTGGATACTATTCTTTCTGGCGGCTTCGCTGGTTACTCTTCCCCAAATGTGGTGGTCAACACACAACAGTTCGGTTAACGCCGCTACTTTCTTTGATTGGCAGGTCGGCTGGGATCGCGATAAGGAAAATCCTATCTGGTTTTGGTTAAAGAACACGGGACTGTTCATTCCCTTGATCCTGGCCTCGATCTTCTGGCTCGGCAAGAAACGCCTGGTGTCGCGACGACTACTCCTTTTCTATTTGCCATTCACGCTTTGTTTCATTGTGCCAAATCTGGTCAAGATGGCCCCATGGGTGTGGGACAATATCAAAGTTCTGTTCTACTGGTGGTTGGCCTCCGCACCGATAGTGGCCCTGTTGCTGGCGCGCCTTTGGCATCAGCGCGGCCTACGCCGCATACTTGCCGTAGTACTATTTGGTTGTGTAACGCTCGCCGGGAGCGTCGACGTTGCGACTATCGTTCTCAGGTCCGCTAAGTATCAGATTTTTGATCGTCCGGGAATTCAGTTCGCGGAGATCATCAAGCGTGAAACGGAGCCGCGGGCCAGAATTGTTCATGCTCCTGTGCACAATCATCCGGTGTTCCTCATCGGGAGACGATCATTGATGGGTTACCCCGGGCACATCTGGACGCATGGTCTTGAATACCGCCAGCGTGAAGACGAGATCAAGCGGCTTTACGCGGGCGGGCCAGACGCGGGAGGACTGCTAGGAAAATATGACATCAAGTATGTGGTCGTCGGTCCGCAGGAACGTAATATGACCAACGTAAACGATCAATTCTTTTCGCGTTTTATGAAAGTAGGAGAAGCTGGTGGGTACCGCCTCTACAAAATCGCACAACCGTAAAAAGAATCGTCGAGCCGAGGTTGCGCCGGCGAAGCCAACGCCTCCGGAAGTTGCCAGGTTGCCTCAGGCACGCGAGCTTTCGGACCGGACCTGGCTCCTTTGCAGCCTCTTCATCATGGCGGTGGGAGCAATTCTCCGTTTATACAATCTCAGTCTCGTTCCTTTTCATCATGATGAGGGAGTGAATGGAAACTTCCTCGTCCGCCTCGTGCGTGAAGGGTTTTACCGTTACGATCCCGCGAACTATCACGGCCCAACTCTCTATTATTTTTCCGCCGTGATCCCCTGGATCTTGAGATTTCTTCTTGGTGAGTCAGCTCAAAACAAATACGGACTAAACACAGTGACTGTAAGGCTTGTGCCCGCCTTGTTTGGGCTGGGGACAATCTGGCTCGTGCTCCTGCTGCGCCGGCGAGTAGGCACGGTCGGCACGCTCTGCGCCGCCGCGTTACTGGCTGTTTCACCCGGAGCAGTCTATCTCTCGCGCTATTTTATTCACGAAACATTGTTCGTCTTCTTCACGCTGGGAGTGGTCGTGGCTGGTTTGAAATATTACGAAGTCGGCAACCCGGTTTACCTGATGCTGGCATCAGTGTCGGTGGCGCTCCTTTTTGCAACAAAGGAGACAGCGATAATTTCGATCGCGGTATTGGTAATTGCCCTAGCAAGCACATGGCTTTATCTGAGGTTATGGAACACCATCTTTCGCGAGGGCCAGATCAACCGGAAACAGCGCAGGTCACAACGCGGGCGGAGAACCGGTCCGCAAACGAGGGCGCTGGAAAGACTGGGCGGGGCAAAGAAATTAACTCTTCTCGGCCTGGTCGCGTTACTTGTATTCGTCGCAGTGAACCTACTTTTCTACTCTTCCTTTTTCACCAACTACCCAAAGGGCGTCTACGATGCTGTGAAGACTTTTGAGTTCTGGACGAAGACGGGAAAGGAAATGCATGGTCACCCTATCACGACTTACGTCTGGTGGTTGTTGCGACAGGAGCCGCCGCTGATATTTCTGGGAACCGTTGGGGCAGCACTGATAGTTTGGAAACCTCGCAACTCCTTCACCTTGTTCTCAGCTTTGTGGGCCTTTGGCTTGCTGGCAGCTTACTCACTCATTAGCTACAAAACGCCGTGGCTGGTTTTGAATTTCGTGGTTCCGCTGGCGCTTATTAGCGGTTACGCATTGCAAGTCATCTATGATTGGGGTCTGGGCGAGATTCGTCTGATCATCGCTGTCATGCTCCTCGCAGTTGCCATCAGCGGATATAAGACAGTCGATCTAAACTTCTTCAACTACGACAACGACGCTCAGTCGTACGTTTACGTTTATGCGCACACTCGACGAGAGATGTTAGCGCTGTGCGATGAGATCGAAAAAATCGCCGAACGCACGAAGCGGGGAACTAAGACTGGCGTCACTATTGTGTCACCGGACTATTGGCCACTGCCATGGTACCTGCGCGACTATACGGGCGTGGGTTACCACGGTCGGATGACCTCGTCAACCGAACCAGTGATTATCGCTTCTGAAAGTCAGGGAGCGGAGGTTCAGGCGACCTTCGGCGATCTTTACCAACAGGTCAATTCAGGTTTTAACTCGGCTGGCAGTTATCCCCTGCGTCCAGGTGTGAATTTGCTTCTGTATGTTCGTCGTGATGCGCTTGGGCCAAGACCGTAGCGGGTTATAGCTCGTTTGGATTTGACGCGAACGACTCCGAAATAGTAGGCTCCCTGTCACGCGTTAAGAGTATTGGTCCACTGACTGGCCCAGGCGAATTGGACGGGTTGGAAATCCTTCAAGCGTCCGCCTTAGGAGACGCACTCCCCCGTAACAACAGATTTCTTGAAACTACAGCGACGACGGTTTCTTGCCCTCCAGTTCATACCCCCCGGTAGGTAAAACCCTAATAGGATCACTGCGGCAATATCCGTCCGCTGGTGATGCAATTCAGGAGACTCATCATGAGGGATAGAAGACAAATCAAGCCCAGTGCTAATAACAAATCGGAGAGTCTAAATTGGGAAAGCATTCAGAGAGTACGTCTCACGCTATTCGCTTTCACTGCGTTCACAATAGTCGTTTGTTGTTCATTGCTCCTGTGCCGGAGCGCAAAAGCCGAGTCTGTACCTTCGGCTCGTGAATCCGCCGCGGCAACGAATCCAATGGCGGTATCAGCGGCCGCTCAGGCCACGCCGACACCAACTGTCGTACAGTTCAGCCAGGTCAGTTATCAGGTAGCGGAAGGTACAGTGCAGACTGATATCACAGTCACTCGAACTGGCCCGAACACCTTGCCAAGCACAGTGGACTACGTTGTCAGCGACGGTACGGCCACACAGAAAAGCGACTTCAGTTACGCGTCTGGCTTTGTGCTATTCCTCGCAGGCGAGACGAGCAAGACCTTCCCAGTCCTTATCAGTGACGACGCATACTTTGAAGGACCTGAGACGGCGACTCTTCAATTGACTGGAGCCTCCGGCGCGACCGTCGGCACACCGAGCACGGCTACGCTCGAGATCGTCGACAATGAGCTAATCGACGGGCTGCTTAACCCAATTGACGACCCGCGAAATTTCGCAGCTCAGCATTACCACGACTTTCTCAATCGCGATGCAATCGGCAGCAACGATCAGGCGGGCTTGGACTTTTGGACGAACGAGACCGCCGTCTGCGGCTCCAATGCCGCCTGCCTTGTTGACCGACGAGAGAACGTTTCGGCAGCTTTCTTTTTGTCCCTGGAGTTTCAAAATACGGGCTACTTCGCTTTTCGCTTCTACTGCGCATCGTTTCCTGACAGTACTCCGCGGCCTCGGGGCTTGCCTCGTTATTTCGAGTTCCTGCGCGATACGCAACGACTGGGGCGCGGCGTAGTGGTAGGAACGCCAAACTGGGAGTCCTTACTTGAACAGAACAAGCAGGGGTTTGCACTTGACTGGGTTAATCGGACGGATTTCCTGGCAGAGTACCCGACCTCCATGACCCGCGACCAGTACATTGACAAACTTTTCTTGTTCTTGGGCGTGACGCCTACGCCGGCTGAGCGAAATCAGGCTGTGGCCGCTTGGGACGCGCTCGGAAGCCTAATGGAGAAGCGGGCCCGCACAATTCGTGCTGTCGTCGATACCGGAGGCGCCTTCAACGCTCAATACAATCCGGGCTTTGTGCTCATGCAGTACTTTGGCTATCTGCGGCGAAACGCGAACGATGCGCCCGACAACAACTTCTCCGGTTACGATTTCTGGCTCAACAAGATGAATGCATTCAGCCAACCGGGAGAGGACGTCCGTGACGCACAAGCGGCCCTGGCACGCGTTAAACGGGCGGAGATGGTCAAGGCGTTCCTAGCCGCGAGTGAATATCGTCTACGTTTTGGAAGCGGGACCCCGCCCCCAATCGGTCCGATTCGGTTTTGAGGTTAGACTGAACCCGACTGGCCACCACAGCGAAGCAAGGTTATTAGCCGCGGATTAACGCGGAGTTGAAGATCAGAACGGGACAAGCCAATTGAACTTTGGTTTTTGTTCAGATTCGGTGGTAATCCGCGTTCATCCGCGGCTAAAATTGTTACCGTCGTTCTTTGCTTAGCCCTGGCTCAAGTAGCCACCGATCGCTGCCAGGCTGGGGCCATCTCAGGTTGGAATCTTGTCCGCTTAATTTGACTAAGCAAGTTTAACCTTGCTTGTGACTTCATTAAAGTTGGCTGACTTCAAGTTGTGGTTGACATTCTAAGCAACTCCAACTTATATTGGCACACCCGTAAGTTGGCTCGGAGGCTTAATTTAGGCTCCCGACGGGACAGCACAAGCAAGCATGTTCAAACTCCAACGGCTAGAGATCACCGGCTTCAAATCCTTCGCGGACTACACAGAAATTCTCTTCACTGGCGACGGCATTACCGCAGTTGTCGGGCCTAACGGCTGTGGCAAGAGTAATGTCGCCGACGCAATTGCCTGGGTTTTGGGAGAACAACGCGTCAAGCATCTCCGTGGCGCGGAGATGAAGGACGTGATTTTCCAGGGATCGCGAAACCGGCAGCCGAGTGGCATGGCGGAGGTCGTCATGCACATGGTGCGCGATGACGTGATTGAGCTCGAACCTGATATTGAGGATATCGATTCGACGCTCGAAGAGATCGACGAACGCGTAATTAGCCTGGAGACGGTCTTATCTGAAGATTCCGCCGCCGTCACTTCAGGGATCGTTCCGGAAATCTCTTCTCCCGCAATAGACTCGGATACGTCAGTCACCGCGGTTCCCGTGGAGACTGCCAACGCGGAAGTCTCGCCCCTGGAAAAGGCTACACATAAACGCCACTGGCGACGACGAAGTCTTGCCCTCGAGTTTCAACCAGGCGAGTCGGTCGCAATTACCCGCCGTCTATACCGTTCAGGTGAAAGCGAGTACCTCCTTAACAATCGCCAATGCCGCTTGCGCGACATTCAGGATCTCTTTTCAGGCACCGGACTGTCCGGTGGCCACTACGCGATCATCGAGCAGGGACGCATCGGCCAGATTCTTTCGGCCAAGCCGATGGACCGCCGCACGATTATTGAAGAGGCGGCCGGTATTACAAAGTTTCGCGTCCGCCAGCGAGCTGCCGAAGCCCGGCTCGAGTCTGCACGGTCAAATCTTTCTCGTATCTCTGACATCATTTCCGAGATCGATCGTCAGGTAAACAGTCTTCGTCGGCAAGCGGCCAAGGCGAGACGTTATCGTGTGCATCGCGAGGAGCTGCGCGATTTGCTACGACATGTGTTCGTCGCAGAAGATCGAAGGCTAACGCTGCTGCTCGATGAGACTGAGTCCAAACTGCAGGACGTTTGCGCGCTGGAGCGCAACATGGCCGGCGAATTGGCGCAACGCGAAGAAGACGCTCGCCAGGCTACTCAGCAAGCCCGCAAAATCGAGGATGAGCTGAGTGCATCCCGTGCCGCAGCCGCCGAGGCAGTTCTCAGGCGCGATCGCGAGATACGCGAGCGAGCTTATCAGGAGGAACAGGTCGAGGCGCTCGAGAAACGTAACCTGGTTGTTGGAGCAGAGATTGAAGCTCTTTCAGCCAGGCTGGTTTTGGTTGAGGCCGAGTGCCAACGGCTCCAGGGAGAGGATGCCAGGCTCCGAACACAAGCCGATGAGAGTGCCTCAACTTTAAGAGCCGCTGAAGAAGCGTACGCGCAAAAGCTGGCGGCGGCCGTATCCGCCGAAACGGAAATAGAGAATGCGCGCGCTGAGTTGCTCACACACACGGCCGTTGCAGAACGCTTGCGTGAGATTGCTCGTCAGCTCGAAGGCACGATTGAGCGGCTTGTTGTGCAATCAGAAGGGTTGGCGCGTGAAGGTGAAAGGGCGGCAGCGCAGCATGCCGAGCGCAAGACGGAAGCGGAGAAATTTGGCCAGGAGATTACGACGGCGCGACAACACATCGCCAGGCTGAACGCTGAGCGCGAAATGGCAGTTGATGCGGTCGTCAAAGGCCACGAAGCGGTAAGTGATACCGATGCCGATCTGACTCGTGTTCGCGATGAATGTTCCCGGACCCGGCACCGGCTGGAGAGTTTGAAAGAACTCGACGAAAGACGTGCCTACTACTCGTCCGCAGTCCAGCTCCTGCTTTCTGAAACCGAAACACGGCGCGACTTTCACTACATCGGCACGCTGGCGGATGCTCTCAAGGTTGACGCCAAATGGGAGCGAGCCGTAGAGGGTGTGCTGGGATCATCTCTCCAGTCGATCGTTGTACCTACACCTGATGACGCGGCCCGAGCCGCGCATTGGTTGAGGGAAAATAACGGGGGCCGGGCGAGTTTTCTGGTCGCCAGACTGCACGGTGCGAGCGATGAGGTAGAGACTATTTCAAGCCAGCTGCAAGAGCGTCCCGTGTTGTCTCTCTCCTACGCCAGCGAAGATCTGGAAGGGCTTCGGATCAGCGACTTGCTGGGTGCCTCCAGGGAGTTGGTTGCAATCCTGCAGCGAACGATGCCGCAACGGATGAATGCGCGCATCGCCGGCAATCTTGACGATGCCATGACAAGGTCGTTGGCTACCGGCGAGCTTTACGTGACGCTCAATGGCGACTGGGTGGCTGGAGGTCAATTCGTTAGTGCGGGCGACGCGCGTGCTGTTGAAGAAGGGGCCGGTCTGTTGGCCTTCAAACGAGAGTTGCGGGAACTGGAAGCGCGTTTCGAGGGCTTGCGATCTGAACTCAGTTCGGCTGAGCTGGCAGCAAAATTGGCGCGCACTCGTCTGGTGGGATTGGAAGACGCGGTGGTCTATCTGAACGAAGCCATCGGTCGCGAAGAGCGGGAGTCAATGACCCGTGAGCTGACGGCGACGGGACTGACCCAGGAGATCGAGCGCACTGAGCGGCATATGCGTGTTGTTGCCGAAGACTCCGCGCGGGTGGAAGATGAGCTTCGCGATGTTGAGCAACGTCGTCTTACGGCGCTGTCCGAGGCTGAAGCAGCCGAGGCAGCGCGCCTTGCGTCGGGCGAGACAGTTATCAGAGCCTCGGCCTCCCTGGCCGAGGCGCGACGGGAAGCTGAATTAGATAGTGAAGGTCTTGGCGAACAACGGGCTACCGCCGCTGCGGCTGCGGAACGAAGGCGGGCCACTGCGGCTGAACTTCGGCGCATGGAAGGCGAGTATGCCGACCTTGCAGCCAGAGTCGAGCGGCACAGACTTGAAGTAATTGAAATCACTACTCGTATCGAAGCGTTGCGTCTGTCCATAGCCGAGCTGGAGCAAAAAGCCAATCGCGTCACCGAGGAACGAGAGCACGAAGAGCAGGAGATCACGACTCTCTCCGGCAAACTGGAGACTTCACGTGAGCAAGCCGACGCGTTGTCTGCAGAACTTTCAGACCTCAACCGGCGCGCAGCGGATATCCGCGACTCGCGCGGAGGCTTCGAGGTGCAGCGGGCAGAGGCCCAGGCCCGACTCACTTTTGTGCGTGAAAACTGCGCTGCCGAATTGAATCAGTCGCTCGAGGAATTGGCCGGTGAGTTGTCGCCGGCAGAAGAATTTGATCTGGACGCGGGCCACGCCAGGGTTGAAGAGTTACGCTCCCAAATTGAAGGCTTTGGCGCAGTCAACATGATGGCCCTGGAAGAGTTGTCGGAATCAGAGGAGCGCTTGTTGTTCCTGACAGCTCAGCGGCAGGACATCGTTGATGGCATCTCCTCCACGGAGGAAGCGTTGCGTGAAATCAAGAAGCGTTCGCGCGAGAGATTCCGTAATGCCTTCGAACAGATTAACAAAAACTTTGGCGAGTTGTTCAAGGAGCTTTTTGGCGGCGGACGCGGCGAGATGAGCCTGATCGAGGCCGACGACGTTCTGGAATCCGGCATTGATGTCATCGCGCAGCCGCCGGGCAAGCGTTTGCAAAACGTGCTGTTGCTCTCGGGTGGCGAGAA
>JAMQPH010000823.1 GCA_023717605.1 Pyrinomonadaceae bacterium | reverse complement strand
GAGGCCAAATCCCTGCGGCTGATAGACGCCGGAATCAGACTCTATGGCAAGGATGTGCTTCGACAGCTCAGGTCGATGAGCGTCTCGATAAGCGTTGCCGCCACGCAGTCCGTTCTCTTCGTTGGTGTAGAGCACCACACGGATTGTGCGGCGCGGTCTCAGTCCGAGTTCTTTGAGGAGTCTCACCGCCTCCCAGGCCATGATGCAGCCGCCACCATCGTCGTGCGCACCCTGGCCCACATCCCACGAATCAAAGTGTCCGCCGATGAGGACGACTTCGTCAGGTTTCTCCGAACCCTTGATCTCCGCGACTACGTTTGCCGACTCGGCATCGGGCAAAAACTTCGCTTCCATCTTAAGCCTTAACGTCGGACGCTCGCCGCGGTCATGCATTCGCTGCAGCAACTCCGCGCCTTCGATGGTGATAGCGGCGGCGGGAACCTTCGGTTGTGTCTCGTCATAAATCAGCCCTCCGGTATGCGGAGTCTGGAGGCTGACTGGAGTGATCGAGCGCACGACTGCAGCGACCGCGCCCAGGCGAGCCGCGTGTGAAGCACCTGACGAACGGTACCTAACCGTCGCTCCGTAGTTAGTAAAAGGAACGTTATAGACGACGATCTTTCCGCGTACCCGCTCGCCCAGGGCGTCGAGCTCGTCGAAGCTTCGTACGACGACTGCCTCAGCTGCTATACCTTCCACCGGCGTGCCGACGCTATTGCCCAGTCCCAGCATCGTTAATTTTCTCGGAACCGGAGTAATCATTTCGAGGCTTTCCTCGCCGCGCACCCAATGCGGCACCATCACTTTTTCCGCCCGCACGTTATCCAGGCCGTCGCTCTTCATTTCGGCGATGGCCCACTCGATCGCGCGCTCCAGGCTTTTTGAGCCGCTGAGACGATGGCCGATGTGGTCGGTCAGGTGCGCGAGTCTGGTATACGCTCTGTCGCTGGTCAGCGCTGCTCCGATGATGCGTCCGGCGGGCGCGCGGTAACTATCAATCCTGACGCTTGGTGGTGGCAGCGGTGTCGGCGTTGGAGATGGCGATTGCGTTTGCGATGACGACGCCGATTGCGATGCCGCTGGTGATGCTGATTGCGATGACCCGCCCGACGCGGGAGGGCGCGTCGTTTGTGTGGGATCTTGTGGCACGAAAGCGTGAGCGTAGATTAGTGTGGATACGAGTCCGAGCAGTTGTAATAGACGCACGTACAGAAATTCCTTCCGTAACCGGCTTCGGTAGATCGTGATTGCAATGGAACACCGCGCAGTTTAACTTAGTCGGTCAGATCGCGGCCACTGTCGTATGTCAGATCGAGACAAACAGTTTTGATTCACCTTATCCTCGAAGTCGCCTAAAAATCCTGACCGTTGCTTTAATGCGGAGACTGTTTGAGCACAACCTCGTCCGCCCCTCATGGAGAACTTCCCCCCTGGGAAGTAGATGAGCTGCCGGCGCCGCCGCCTTTTGGTTTCCGGAACTTGCTTCGCGTCATCGGACCGGGCGCCGTGATGGCGGCTACATCAATTGGGGGTGGAGAGTGGCTCGTTGGCCCAGCCGTGGCGGTCAAATACTCGTCCTCAATATTCCTTATCGTCACTGCCGCCATTTTTCTACAGGTCATCTTTAATCTTGAGGCCATTCGCTACACGCTTTATACGGGCGAACCGATCTATGGCGGGATAATGCGTTTGAGACCCGGACCAAAATTCTGGGCCGTGTTCTACACCGTGGTGGGATTTTTGCAGTTGGGCTGGCCCGCCCTGGCAGGGACAGCCGCCGCAACCCTATTGAGCGCGTGGATGGGCAAAGTTCCTACGGCCGGCGATAAGGGAACTCTTGACTGGACCGCAACCGGGTTGATCTTGTTCGTCGTCTTGATCCTGTCCTTTGGTGGAACCATCGAGAGAATGCTGGAACGGTTTGCCTGGACGATGCTGGGCGTGGTGTTCGCCTTTCTTCTGTTCGTCAATATCGCTTACGTCCCATTCGCACACTGGTGGACGACATTCGCAGGTTTCTTTAAATTCTCGGGCCTGCCGCATCCGATTGATTGGGGACTCATCGGGGCGCTCGCTGCTACGGCGGGCTCAGGAGGACTCGGGAATCTGACAGTCACAAACTGGGTACGCGACAAGGGGTTCGGCATGGGCTCGAAGGTGGGTGCGATACCGAGTGCCATCGGTGGCCACCAGATAAAGCTTTCTCACGTTGGCAAAGTCTTTGAGATAAATCGCGAGAGCCTCGAGCGATGGAAAGATTGGATGCGTTACGTGCACGCGGATCAGATCTGGGTCTGGGGCGTCTTTTGTTTCCTGGGGATGTACCTGAATGTCAATCTTGCTACCTATATCGTGCCACACGGATCAGATATGCAGGGCCTGGGCGCCGGAGCTTATCAGGCTAAGTACCTCGCGGAACGCATCTGGCCCGGGTTTTGGTTCGTGACCCTCTTTAATGGATTTTGGATCCTCTTCAAAACACAACTCGGCAACACTGACATATTGGTTCGTACTGTGACTGACGCGATGTGGATGTCTAACAAGAGACTGCGCGACTGGAAGCACGGGGCTATTCACAAGATCTACTACGGCGTCCTGGCGATATTCTCTCTATGGGGAGCACTCGCGATCCGCCTGGCGTCGCCACTAAAGCTCTTTACTATTCTTGCAAATGTTGCCGGCCTGGTTCTGGTCATTGGCGGCGTGCAGATCTTTCTGGTCAACCGGCGCTTCCTGCCGCGCGAGATCAGGCCTTCGCTCTGGCGGGAAAGCGCTCTTTGGTTGTGTGTGGCGTTCTACGGATTCTTCTCTTTCTTTGTTATCCGACACCTCATCAAGTCCCAACTCTCGTGATCCGCGACTTCCAGCCCTGATTGTAGGGCGCAGCGCACAGAACCATTTGCGGTAGCCAATGGATCCCAGCACTCACCCCTCGCAGGACTCGGTCTCAGAACATTTGCGTCGCCAAAAGGATCCCACTCGGCCCTCATGATCATAGACCACCGTTACAAAAAAAGGTGTGTCTGGTTAAGAAGGATACCCAACTGTTCGGCTGCCATCTTCCGATCGTGTGTGGCTGTTGCTGGGACTGAGTCGGGGATCCATTGGCTACCGCAAATGGTTCTGTGCGCTGCACCCTTCGGGTCACGCAGATATAGACTTGCCCCGAAAGTGAGGCACAAATTCCTCTTCCACGAATGCTTCAAAGGAAGTCGGCGTTGTGTTCTCTGCTGAACGTTGCTCCAAGGCTCGCATGTGACCGGAGTTCAGCGCATTCGACATTTCCAGGATCAGCTCTGCGACGTTCGCAGACATTCCCATCTGCAGAAACGCTGCTCGAACTTGCTCATCAGGCAATTGAAGATAGTTAAGGTCGGGTTTGCCGATCGCCTGACCAATAATTGTGGTCGCCTCGGTATAACTTAAGTCTCTTTGCCCGAGCAGTTCCCGCGTCTGCTTACCATTGAAGTCCAGCGCGGCCAGTGCATCGGCAGCGGCAGCCCCAATATCGCGCGTGGCAATCATAGGCATCTTTAGATCGGCGCGTACCGGACCGGCAGTCATGTCCATTGTTTGAATAATGCCGATCTGAGCCAGAGTGTTCTCCATAAAATAGCCTGGACGCAGATGCAGGACATTAAGCTCAGGCATTCGGTTAAGCGTCTGTTCGAGATAATGCAGTCCGGCAACCGGACCGGTCCCTTCCGCTTTGTCCGCGCCCACACTGCTCAGGGAGACTGAGTGCTTCACCTGCGCTTGCTCGATTGCGTGAGCGATTGCATCAGCGGCCTTTGCTTGATCGGCGCGATAGTCAGAGCTGGTCATGCTCGGTGGAACCATCGCGTAAACTGCCCGTGCGCCAGAAAAGGCTCTGACCAGCGCTTTGGTATCGGTCAGCTCACAAACAAACGGCTCAGCGCCTTCATCGGCGAGAGGCTTCAGGCGATCCGCGCTTCTACCCACCGCTCGTACCGTCTGGCCCTGGGCCAAAAGTTTCCTTGCAATAACATTTCCCGTATGACCAGTTGCTCCAGTAATAACGTACATGACTGCCTCCTTATAAAAGTTATGAAAGTTGATCGGTATCGGGAACTCTACTCTTGATTTGTGTTGAAAACTTTACGCTTCGGTCTTGGGTCTAGGTCTTTTGCTTTGTACTTTGAACCTTGCGCTCTTAGTGTTGAACTTGAATCGATAGAAACACAAACAAATTACAGAGAACTAAGTTCAAAGTTCAGATCAAGGTCCAAAAACCACAGTCCAAAGACCAAACCTCAGTGATTCTGCATAATCTGCGTAATCTGCGGATAGAACGGTTGACTGTCCGTAGTCCTCGGGGTATGGTCTTGCCATGTAGAGGTGTTTAGAGTACGAACTGGCCGCCGGTACATCCCGACTTCCGCCCCCTGACCAGCCTACTGATAAACCCCGTCACGCGTCGCCCTGCAAGAAGGAGGACTCGCGGGTATGAGCCCCATTAGAAAACTCACATCAAGTCTGCTTCTCATCGTGTGTTTGCTGGCTCTGACTTCAACCCAGTCAATTGCGAATACGCCACAGAAAAGAAATCGTCACACACGTGCTCCTAATCGCGCAGAAGCGAAGGAGGCGGAGAGCCGTCTCAAGGAAATGGGTTACTGGACCGGCCCGGTCGACGGCGCAATTGACGGCGCCACGCGGGTAGCTTTGATCGCTTTCCAGAAAATGGAAGGCCGCAAGATTACCGGCCGGCTTACGCGCTCCGAGCTCGAGGCAATCCGCAGCGCAGCTTCACCGCAAGCCAGGGAACTCGGTTATAAACACGTTGAGGTTGATCTAGATCGCCAGGTACTCCTGCTGGTCGACGACGAAGGAGCAGTCGTTAGAATTCTTCCCGTCTCAACAGGCAGCGGCAAACGTTACAACGAGAAGGGTATGAGAGGCTTAGCCTACACACCCAGAGGCCGGTTCAGGGTTTATGGCAAAGCCTGGGGGTGGAAGAGATCTCCTCTGGGATTGCTTTACTACCCGAATTACATCAGCGGCGGAGTGGCGATTCACGGAAATCCTGACGTTCCACCCAGCCCACAGAGTCACGGGTGTATTCGGATTCCAATGTTCGCCTCTAGTCAGGTGAGCAAGATGCTGCCGGTGGGAACGATCGTACTGGTCTATGATAAGGAGTCGTTTGTTTCCGCTAAGGATTGGGCCGAAGAGGACAAACTAAAGCAGGCCGCCAGTGTTAAGTAGTCTCATGGACTGCCTGATCGTCTCGGCGTAATCTGTGTAATCTGCGGATAGAATGCCGCAGTAAATCAGTCCCAGATTTGTTGAATGGAGGATGACCATGAAAGCAAGACCGATGGTATTGAGTCTGGTGGTGTGTTTTTTCGCAGCGGCAGTATGCTTCGCCAGCGCCGTACAACTGGGCACCTGGAAGCTGAACGAGGCGAAATCAAAGATCGCCGCTGGTGCGCCGAAGAACCACACAGTTGTTTATGAAACCGCGGGTGACGACGTGAAAGTCACGGTGGATGGCACCGACAACGACGGTAAGCCCACCCACAACGAGTGGACGGGAAAGTTCGACGGGAAAGACTATCCAGTTACCGGCGATCCCGCTTCAGACGCGCGGTCCTACAAGAAGGTTGATGACCACACGTTGGAGTTAACCATCAAGAAAGGCGGAAAGGTTACTGTCACCGGAAAAATTGTCGAATCGGCCGATGGCAAAAGCCGCACTGTCACTACGAAGGGAACCGATGCGGCGGGAAAGAAGTTCGAGAGCGTTGCAGTCTACGACAAGCAGTAACCGGACCTCTTCCGAGGATCGGACTTACACTCATGCCCTCTCGCCGGTTCTCGACGGGAGGGCATTTGTATTTAGTCACACAATGTGACTTCCTCGAAAATCAAGTCCCTAAGGCTGTGCATTCACCGAACAACGTAGGTGCGAAAAAAAAGGTAACTGTCCAATGTGCTTAGGGTGAATGGCTCCAACAGGAGTATAGTCTCCAGTACAGGATCACTCCTATCACGTCCGCGCTTGCATCGGAATCTTCCGAACTAGCCTCCAGATGATGTCCCAGCTATTCTGGAGGGCATCGAGATGTTACCCAAACCTATCGTAGACCAACGGTATCACGCCGTCACTTGCGAATCGTGCAAGTGCAAAATCCTCTTATTTCGTGACCCCAATAATGATAACCGCAATATCGGCGGCTCTTTGGCTCCAATCTGCCCCCGATGCAGATATAACGGAAGCCTTGATGCTCAGCACTTCCAGCATCATGAGAGAAGAACGCCGCACTCTTTGCGTTGAAATGACTCATAGAAAGGAAACCCTATGAACAAGCAAGAGAACACGAAACTCGTGCAACAAGTCTACGAGAATTTCAAGAATGGAGACATTAAAGCTCTACTCAATCTGCTTTCAGATAACATCGAATGGCAGTTACCGGAAATAGAGAATGTGCCATTCGCCGGCAAACGTCGAGGTCATGAACAGATGGGGCAGTTCTTTGCATCGCTAGTTGATACTCAAGAAGTGCAGCATTTTGATCCCAGAGAGTTTATCGCTCAAGGTGATAAAGTCGTGGCTCTGGGTCATTATGCCTGGCGAGTTAAATCTACTGGTAGGGAGTTCGGAGGCGATTTTGCGCATGTGTTCACAGTATCTGATGGAAAAGTCATAAGATTCCACGAATACATGGACACTGCTGCTGCCGCCGCTGCTCATAAGGAGGTCCTCAGCGCAAGGTCTGCTCATTGAACCCGGCCGCGGAATTAGCGAGCCTCTCAAACTTGCTGCTGAGGATCTCAGGTCGGTACTTCCGCGTAGGTGAGTAGCATAGACTTTAGTCTGTGTATGCATCATTGAGATCACAGACTGAAGTCTATGCCACGGTAGTTGAGTAGCACGGACTTTAGTCTGTTTATCGATCATTGAGATCACAGACTGAAGTCTATGCCACACTATTTCAGTTCCGACGCCCGTCGTTTCTCAACTGACGTTCGCAACTCTTCCGGAGTGGCAGCACGGCAGTGCACACCATAGATCTTTTCCACATCCAATCCCAACTGTTGCAGCCTCTCACTGAAACTAATCGTTACGTCTTGAGCAATTGGGATTGTCCCGTTGGCTGCCGCATTAAGCAGATCACCCTGAAACAGAATTTTCTCCTTCGGCAGATACGCGATGATCATCTCGGTTGCATGAGGATTTGGCCCAATGTCGTACAACTCCACCAGATGTTTGTCATCTTGAAAGACGCGCTTCTTATTCGCGATAGTCTCAATCACCAGTGTGCGTTGACGCGTCGACGCTGAGTTGGGCAAGAGCGTTGAGTCAGTGGCCGCGACTTTTTCCAGGAAACTCTTGTTGCCGGCAGTGGTTACAATCGTTGCTCCTTCTGCAACATACTCTCGGAAGCCGCCCGCGTGATCAGAATGATGATGAGTCAAGACCAGGTACTTGATCGGCTTACCAGGCACTGTCTCCTTGATCTTGGCCAGCGCTTGTACGGAGTTACTGCCGTAGATGATCTGTTCGGGAGCCTCCAAAACCAGTATATGATCGTTGAAAGCCACGAATAGAACGTTGTGTGTACCTCCGGCCAACCCTTGCAGAAAGTAAACATCGTCGGCAACTTTGGTTACGGCAGGCGGTGGCGGAGTTGCGGGCGGCGCCGCCAGCTTGTCAAAACCCTGCGGTGCTTCAAACACACTTTCTGCGGGCCGGGTGTTGATCTGCACATCGGTATACTCGGTTTCCTGCACGACTCCGCCTGAGTTGATTAGGATGCGGCCCGTAGGAACTTTCACACGGCCGGCACTGCGATAGGCCGGATAGATCTGGCCGATCACCGCGTCACCAAACATCGGATCGGCGTAGAGATAATCGTATCGGGTGAGCAAATTGGTCTGCGCATCAAAAGTGAGCGCCAGCTGTTGATTGTCCGGACGTATCACACTGATTACCCGCTGCTTCTTCCCGTTGATTTCATCCTCGCCCACCCAGCGTAGAGTTGCGGCGCGGTCCAATGCTTCAAGCAACACAAAAGGAGGAAGGCGCCGGATCTGTCCCCGGAAATTATTCAGAGACGGATTGACAATTGGTGTGGATGTTTTGGACCACATGTCCAGATTCCAGCCTTCTGTTCCCTTAATGAAAGTCTTCCCCCAGTTGTTGAAACCACCATTGGCAGTCCTAATTTCATTGAACAGGAATCCGCGCTCAGTATCTACAATGAGCGTTTCCTCGGAAGGTCCGGTCGAGAATGGAGGTTCAGGGCTTAGGCTCTGACCACGAGCGTAAATCTTGCCTTTCTCTTTCAGAGTGAAGTCTTTGATCGAGCGTAGCGCTTCGACTCCTCCCATCGCTTCAATGCCATCGTCCAGCACTCTCCGGGCCTGCTGGTACGAGCGCTGCGAAGAGATTGCTGGTTCCGCCGCCTTCGCCGGTTTCGCGGCGTTCGCTGAATGCGCGACGTTCGCAGGTTGCGCTGCGCTTGCTGGTTGCGGTGCGTTCGTTGGTCGCGGTGCGTTCGTTGGTTGCGCAGCGTTTGTTTGATGCGCGCGGCTTGTTTGTTGAGCCGTGACGATCGTCATCGTCGCCACCATATTGAGGACAACAGTGGCGACGATAAGTATTTTGTGTTTCATGGGTGCAACTCCTCTGGTCCAAAAGTTTGGTAGGTATTCCGAGATTCTCGGAATAGGGTGTGCGTTACTAAACTGCGTCTCTGCGTCGTCTAGATACTAGTAACCACGTCACAAAGTTTCGACAGTTTTGTTAAAAGTTGTGAAGAGTTTTGTGAAACCAAAATCTTGTATGAGAAACCAAAATACATGTTGCGCGTAAAGGAATCTTATTCGTCGTGGTGTTCATTCTAACGAGCCTATCGCGCGGGGCGACAGCATAGAGTTTGAGGCGTTACTGCGGGCTAGGTGCAAAGAGATTGTTTATCAGCGAACAAAAAACTCGGTACGTCCGCGAAGTATGTCTCTCGGGAAGGGAAGGCCTGACCTCTCATTCACACCGGGGCTTTAGCCCGGTGATACAAACGGCCAACTGAAGCAAAGAACCGTTTCAACGGTTTTTGTGAGGTGCCTAAATCGCCAAGGCACTTAAGCAGTGGCTGTGATGAACTTCAGCGAACAAGAGTTCTAGCTCACAGCGAAGCAAACCGTTGAAACGGTTCACGGGGTTTCTTACCGCCCCAGATCACCGGGCTAAAGCCTCGGTGTGAATGAGAGCTCAGATCTTTTTTCTCCACCGGTTCCTGCGCCGACTTTGATGCCTCAACTAACTGCAACCCCGCCGAGATTTCTCTTTCTTCAAATTCGAAATCCGCAATCCGAAATCCGAAATTCCTCGTCCCGTCCTTGACACCCAGACCACACCGTTGCCTAATCTCAACCCTCATATGACTTCACTCTTTCCCATCCCCAAACCCGTCATCGGCGTAATCCACGTCGGCGCATTACCCGGCACGCCTAACAACATCCAGACGGTAACCGAATTGATCACCTCAGCCAGACGCGAGGCGAAGCTCTACCACGAGTCTGGTATCGATGGCATAGCAATCGAAAACATGCACGACGTTCCCTACTTGCGCGGCGAGGTTGGTCCGGAGATCGTCGCCGCAATGACTGCAATCGCCCTTGAAGTGAAAAGCGAGGTGCCGTTGCCGGTGGGTATTCAGATCCTGGCCGGCGCAAACATCGAAGCAATGGCCGTCGCCCATGCTGCCGGTCTGGATTTCATCCGCGCCGAAGGCTACGCGTACGCGCACGTGGCCGACGAAGGTTTGATTCAAGCATCAGCAGCGAAGCTGCTGCGCTATCGTCGCATGATCGGAGCGGAACGCGTACAGGTTTGGGCCGACGTGAAGAAGAAACACTCAGCTCATGCAATTACGGCCGACGTCAGTTTGGGAACTACGGCCCACACTGTTGAGTTCATGGGAGCTGTCTGTGTGATTGTCACCGGCAACGTCACTGGCGAGCCACCGAGGCCTGATGACGTCAAAGAGGCCAGAGCTCATTGTGGTTTACCGGTGATCCTCGGTTCCGGTATTACTGCGGAAAACATAACCGACTTCTACGGTGAGGCTGACGGCTTCATTGTCGGTTCAACCTTCAAAGTAGACGGCCTCTGGTCCAACACGATCGATCCGTCTCGAGTTGCGAGATTCATGAACGTCGTGAGTAAACTACGAAAAACTGCCGCCCACGCCTAAATTTGTGAGATTAACTTTCGAATAACTCCTGCTGTCTTCGGTACGAGATCGACAACACAATGCGGTGTCATGGAGTCAGTACCGTAACGCGGTAGCCCTCCTGCCCATATATTGACACTCGCGAATTGCCGGGACTATATTCCCCCGCCGCAGGTTGGAAAACAGCACGAAGGAGATCCCCTAATGAGAAAAGGACATCGACTAGTCGCGCTAGCACTGCTATGGATTCTCGTCTCTAGTGTTCCCTCATATGGCTGGTGGGACCTCGGGCATATGGCAGTAGCTTACGTTGCCTACCAAAAACTCACGCAGCAAAAGAAGGATCGCGTGGATGTCCTGCTGCGAATGAACCCGGACCTTGAGAATTGGCTCAAGCTGATTCCTCCGGGGACCTCAAAAGCTGACGAACGAATGATGATCTTTATGATCGCCGCCACCTGGCCCGACCGGATAAAGAATGATAGTCATTACAAAGATGACGGCACAGAGGGCGGCAATGTTCCCGATGGCAAACCCACTAATAGTCAGAACATTGGATATGAAGATCTCTTTCTTCACAAGTACTGGCATTTTGTAGATGTACCGTTTACGCAAGATGGGACGAAACTCCCCGGCATTCCAGTGCCAAACGCCAAGACTCAGATAAATGTATTTCGTTCGGTATTGGCCTCGAACAGCTCCGACGCGCTCAAGTCTTATGATTTGTCCTGGCTGCTTCATGTGGTTGGCGATGTGCATCAGCCGTTGCATTGCATAGCCCGTCATGGCAAGACGCAACCCCACGGTGATGCAGGCGGCAACTTCGTGAAGCTCTGTGCCGCGCCCTGCAAGGATGTGTTGCACGGCTTTTGGGATGGTCTGCCCGGAGAAAGCAATAATCCGGTCGACGCTATCAAGGTGGCCAAACAACTACCCAAGGCCAACAAGAACCGCGCCAGCAAGCTGGACACGACAGTTTGGATAAAAGAGAGTTTCTGGCTGAGGAAGTACGTATATGCCGCTCCGATTGGCCTGGGAAGCGGCCCATTCAAAATAACAAACGCCTATCGAAAAACCGCCAAGGGCATCGCCAACCAACGTGTAGCTCTCGCCGGCGCTCGTCTCGGTAACATTCTGAATAAGGAGTTGAAGTAGTCAGTTCGAAGCGATAGCAGTCCCATTTTGAGATCGCAAAATGCGATCTCAAAGTCGCGTGGTGGCAGGCGTTATCTCCCTTATGCCTTTACAGAGCACGGCGCAATAATGCCCAATATTCGTAACTGCTCGAGTCCAGGGTGGCTTTCATTTTCCCTTCCTGAGTTTGACTCGCGGTGGAGCTTTACCGAGCACCACGTCTTCAGTGTACGGATTGGGTCGATAACCTTCCGCAACTACCCTTACGCGAACCCCTTCGCCATACTTCCTTGGTATTTCTCGCAGGTTAAAGACTCCGTCAGTTGAGGTTGTTACCGCGGGCATTCCTGGGAAGTCTTCAAGCGTGACCTTAGCGCCCGGGATTGGTTGGTCGTGCTCGTCAAGTACCGTTCCTGACAAGTCTGCCTTGGTATCTGTCTTTGGTGTTAAGGGAATGGGCTGCGTGCCGTGGTTCCGGGCCGGTACAACTCTTAGGTCATATGGCTCATACCCACTCACCTCGATGCGCAGTCGGATTTCCTTATTCGGATCACCCAAAGGAAACGAAAAGATCCCCTCTGAATCAGTAGTAGCCAATGGTGGAACGCCCTCGCCTTCCATACTCACCTGCGCGTTTCTGACTTTCTCACTCGGATTGTTCTTATTGAAGACGCGACCGGTGAACATCTGTGTAGGGGAAGGCGCCGCATTGCAGCCCTTGTTGATAATAGCCACAGTCACGCCGCCCGCTACAGTAACGACCGCTGCGATAATTCCTCCAATCAAAGTACGACGGCTGGTTAAGTCTGCCGCTTCCAAACCAGGATCATTTTTGACTTTCTTTGCCATCCCAGCTTTACCAATTTTGAGAACCGTCAGTTATCACGCAGCCATGAAAACACTGGCTATGCGTCAGAAGTATGATCGGGCCGCTCTCATTCACACCGGGCTTCAGACCGGTGACAAGCAGCAAGCCGGAAAACCAAGAACCGTTTTAACGGTTTGCCCTGGCTGTTAAGACGCTGAAGCTTTTTAGCACAGAAAGTTGCATGCTCAGCCCGGAGGTGAAACCGTTGAAACGGTTACTCGAAGTCTCTAGTGCACTTTTCACACCGGGCTGAAGCCCGGTGTGAATGAGAGCAGGTGAACTCCTCGCGTTTTGAGACTCTTGAAGTAAAGCCAAAAAAATTTTACTCTTCGAAGCTCGCCCTCACTTCCTGTAAGGCTTTCAGCATTGCGTTCCGGTCGTTGCCGGCCAGGGCATCCATCAAATGTCCCAACCAGGCTCGATGGGACGACAGCCTCTCGTCCTGATCGATGAAGTGTCTCGTGCCTTCAAAGCTCCAGTCCACTTTGAACGCAACCGGCTGGCGCGACACCTCAGCAATCAGCGTTTCGATCCTAGCCGGCACCTCGCTCTTTTTGCCCTGAGCCAACACGCTGGCGATCTCAATCGCGCGTAGAGCTGTCTTAACACCGATCTGAAGCGCCGGCAGCTTTAAAAGAGAGTTGATGCGCTGACCACATTCGGCGAAGCGTCCGGTCGTGAAATGCGTTTCTGCAAAGTCCGCTTGAACGAAAGTATCCTCAGGGTGACGCGTCAGCCATTGCTGATGCAGAAGGAAAGCTTTATCGAATTTGAATAGGATTTCGTGGTAAAGCTGGGCCAGTCGGCCATAGGCCTCTTTCTTATCCGGATCAAACGCGAGGAGATTCGTATTAGCTTCTGCAGCACCCGACCAGTCACGAAGACGGAAATAAGCTATCGCCAGATTATTCTGCGTTGAAGCCCAATCCCGCGGGAACTCCTCGCGGGTGCTTACTCCAAGCGCCGCCTGATAGGCCGCCACTGCATCTTTAAGATACCCGGTGCTCTCTACCTCGCTTACCCGCCTACTTAAACTCTGCAGCACATTGCCTAAATTGTACTGCGTTGTTGCCCAGTCCTGCGGTAACTGCTCGCGGGTTCTTACTTCCAGCGCCGCACGATAAGCCGCAACCGCATCGTTCAGATATTTAATACTCTCTGGCCCAGTTACTCGTTCACCTAAGCTCACTAGCACGTTGCCAACATTATTTTGCGTTCTTGCCCAGGCCTGGGGTAGCAGCTCGCGGGTTCTTACTTCCAGCGTAGCCCGATAAGCCGCAACCGCGTCGTTCAGATAGTTAATGCTCTCTGGTCCGCTTACTCGCTCACCTAAGTTCCACAGCACAACGCCCAGATTGTTCTGCGTTGCCCCCCAGTCCTGCGGTAGCTGCTCGCGGGTTCTTACTTCCAGCGCCGCACGATAGGCCGCCGCCGAGTCGTTCAGATATTTGAGGCTCTCCGGCCCAGTTACTCGTTCACCTAAGCTCCCTAGCACGTTGCCCAAATTGTTCTGCGTTGTTCCCCAAGCCTGCGGTAGCAACTCGCGGGTCCTTACTTCCAGCGCAGCGCGATACGCCGCAACCGCATCGTTCAGATATTTAATGCTCTCTGGTCCGCTTACTCGCTCACCTAACCTCCATAGCACGTTGCCCAAATTGTTCTGCGTTTGACCCCAATCCTGCGGTAGCAGCTCGCGGGTTCTTACTTCCAGCGCAGCGCGATTAGCCGCAACCGCGCCGTTTAGATATTTGAGGCTCGCTGCCCCGCTTACTCGCTCACCTAAGTTCAATAACACAATGCCCAAATTGTTCTGCGTTGCTGCCCAATCCTGCGGTAGCTGCTCGCGGGTTCTTATTTCCAGCGCAGCTTGAAAGGCTGCAAGTGCATCGTTTAGATATTTGAGGCTCTCTGGCCCGGCTACTCGCTCGCCTAAGCTCATCAGCACATTGCCTAAGTTGTTCTGCGTTTCAGCCCAATCCTGCGGTAGCAGTTCGCGGGTTGTTACTTGCAGCGCAGCACGATAAGCCACCACCGAGCCGTTCAGATATTTGGTGCTCTCCGGTCCGCTTACTCGCTGACCTAAACTCATTAGCACAATGCCCAAATTGTTCTGCGTTGCTGCCCACTGCTGCGGTAGCAGCTCGCGGGTTCTTACTTCCAGCGCAGCGCGATACGCCGCCACAGCGTCGTTCAGATGTTTGAGGCTCGGCGGCCCGCTTACTCGCTCGCCTAACCTGAGTAGCACAGTGCCTAAATTGTTCTGCGTTGTTGCCCACTCCTGCGGTAGCTGCTCGCGGCTTCTTACTTCCAGCGCAGCGCGATACGCCGCCACCGCGTCGTTCAGATATTTTAGGCTCTCTGGCCCGCTTACCCTCTCACCTAAGCCCACTAGCACAACGCCCAAATTGCTCTGCGTTCTTGCCCACAGCTGCGGTGACTGCTCGCGGGTGAATACTTCGAGCGCAGCGCGACAGGCCGCAACCGCCTCACTCAGACTTTTGAGGCTCTCTGCCCCACCTACTCTCTCACCCAGGCTCCGTAGCACAATGGCGAAACTGTTCTGCGTTTCAGCCCACGCCTGCGGTGCCTGTTCGCGGCTGTAGACAGTCGCGCTCTGTTGGAGATCAGCTAACGCCTCCCTCAACAGCCGCAGACCCTCTCCACCTTCAACTCTTATTCCTAATTCGATTTTCACATTGCCAATTAGGAATCTTGTTACAGCCCATTCCGCTATAAGATTTTCCCGGGAAAGTTCCTTTGCTTCGAAACGTTTCCCGATTTCATTGTAGGCAATCAGTGCTTCCCTGAATTTGTTTTCTGCGTAGTACGCGCTTCCGGCGAGCAAGAATCGGCGAATCACCTTATGGCTGGCTTCGATCGTCTTCTGATTAGCCTGCCTTAACTCTTCGTCAGCTGCCTGGGCGGATTCCGTTGCCAGTTGTGCTGCTTTCCCGTAGTTCTTCCGCCAATACTCTTTGAGCGCGCGCTCTTCTTTATCGTCAGAGTCTTTGACTTGCGCCCACTGCTCAGCAGCAGCGCGGAACTCGTCCAAAGTAAAGCCATACTCTTCCGCATACTGTCGCAGGAAACTGTATTCATCTGAACTCTGCTTGAGGTTTTCTACTTCGGTGCGCAGCTTGACTCTTTCAGCCGTCCATTGCCCGATGACCTGGCTCAGTCTTTTCGGCGATAGAGCGAGCGGCGAGCCTTTGGGAACGATAACGACGCGCAACGGTTCATAGTTGCGTGCCGCGCTTTGCGTTACGCAGTTGCCGAACAATGGCTGGTAGATCACCCAATTCGACTTTGCGACTATGATGCGAGTGGCTTGACCCGGGTGAATCGAATCGGGGAAGCCAATGACGAAATGGCCCATACTGTCGGTCACGGCTGCCTGTCCGCCGGCGGCTGTAATCCTGGCGCTGGCGACAGCTCTATCCTTCTCATCAAAGACCTGACCTTCCAGTTTGGCCTGCTGTCCGAAAGCGCAGGTGTATAAGCATAGAATGAAAAGCGCACCTGTGAGGAATCGAATTTTCATGGGTTCTTCGTGTTAGTTCGTGTCAGTTCGTGGATCGTCTCCTGCAGAGTCAAGCATTCGATACTTGCGAGGATTA
>JAMQPH010000787.1 GCA_023717605.1 Pyrinomonadaceae bacterium | reverse complement strand
ATCCGTTCGTCGTGGCGTTGGGCAAGGGGACCTTGCCGGAACGCAAATTCAAGTACTACATCCTACAAGACGCCAGGTTTCTCGGCGACCTCGCCCGTGTGTTTTCCGCCGGAGCGCTGAGAGCACCGGATTCAGAATCGGCCCTGCGCCTGACGAAACTCGCCGAAGACACCATTGTCGTCGAACGCAGCCTCCACGAAGGGTACGGGTCACGGTGGAGGATGAGCGCCAAACAGATGTCGTCCGTGCCGATGGCGCCGACGAACTACGCCTACACCAGGCACATGCTCACCGTCGCCCATACAGGCTCGGCGGCGGAGATCACAGTCGTTGCCCTCCCCTGCGCATGGATCTACTGCGTGGTCGGGCAGCATCTCTTAAAGCACGGCCCGCCGAAAAAAAACCATCCTTATCGGGACTGGCTCATGCTCTACGCCTCGCCGGAATTCGCCGAGGTCCAGCAATGGATGCGAAAGAAAGTCGATCAGTGGGCCAAGACGGCAGGCGCAGAAGAGAAACGGCGGATGGAAAAATCGTTCGTCATCAGCTCGCGGTATGAGTGGATGTTTTGGGAGATGGCGTGGAAGGAAGAGAAGTGGCCGGTGTAAGAGGGCGGGCCAGGGCAGGGAGGCTCTCTCCGCTCGCAGCCACAGAGCGCCGTTGACCGCTCTAGGCTTCGCCTCCTCTTGGCGCCGAAAACTTGCAACACCAGAGCTTCGCTAAGGTGTTGCCTCGAACATTCGTCGCCACTGCCTGCGGCAGCCGTTGCAGCTCAGCAAGAGCGGTAACCCAACGGCGCTCTGATAACGCTCCGAGAGCCTCCCAACCCTGGCCCTAAAATAGGACACCGGCCGAAAGGGAGAGAAAGTGAAGAATGGTCGCTGCGGGCGGCAACACGCTGACGGTGTGGTTCGGAGACCCCGATCAAGAACACTTGTGCGAAGAAACCGGCAATGACGTCATCCTCATGAAGGATCGCAAGGGTCAGGTCATCGGTTTCGAAAAGTTGAACTTCGTCCCCTTGGGAACGGAGATGCCGCTCGTCAGTTTCGAAACCATGGCAACTCCAGCCCGGTAAAAGGAGGGTTTCCTTGAGTATTCTCGAAACACGAAACAGCCTGTTGGGGATGGAGTTTGATCGGTATCTCAGAGAACATCCTGAGTTTACCGAGAAAATTCCCAATAATGCCCAGGTGATCCTCCTCCTCGAAGGGGATGAGGGGTTCAACAAGTGGAGTACCCGGATTGGCAAAGAACAAGCCGCTCAGGATCAGCCCCTTCTCTATGTGACCATCAAGAATCTTGCCCCAGCCCACTCGCGCATTGAGGAGCTTAGCCTCACGGCTGGGTAACCTCCTTAACCCGTAAATCACCCGCAATCTCAATCAGGCGCAGAGACGTGGCGGACGCGCTGCATGAGATTGAACGTATCAAGCTTCAACGCAAGCGTATCGCCCATCAACGTCCAGTCGCAGTGGCTTCATTTGGCTGAGTCTCTCACTCTCCTTTTACACTCGTAAATTAATTCTCCCGCTGGACAGGCTCGGCTTGCCGAGTATAATCTGCACGTCTTAGCAGTACTGATTCAGGAGCGCTCATGATACTGAAACAGGTCTTGACGATCGCAGGTTCGGATTCCGGCGGCGGCGCGGGGATTCAGGCCGACATCAAAGCCATGTCGGCCAACGGCGTGTTTGCCATGTCGGCGATCACCGCCATCACTGCGCAGAATACGGAAGAGGTCACTGACGTCTTCGAGTTGCCGACCTCGATCATCGCGGCGCAAATCGACGCCGTGTTCGACGACTTCGACGTCGCTGCGGTGAAGACCGGGATGCTGTCCTCGACGGCGATCGTCGAAATCGTCGCTAGATTACTGAAACCTCAGCATGTCACGAATCTCGTGGTGGATCCGGTCATGATCTCGAAAACCGGCCATGCGCTGCTCAAGCCGGAGGCAATCGACGCAGTGAAGA
>JAMQPH010000742.1 GCA_023717605.1 Pyrinomonadaceae bacterium | reverse complement strand
GATAAAAGTGAAATCAAAGCGCTTCTTGCTGGGGGCGCAAAGCTGCATCTCAATGCGATCGGCAATTTTCTCTTTATATCGGTCAACATTCTTATTCTCAATAACTACCATGGCGCAGAGCAGACCGGTTATTTCCAGTTGGCTACACAGTTGCTGGGCATGCTCATGATTTTTCCGCAAGCCGCCAGCATGGTGATGTATGGCAAGGTAACGAGCCTTGGGCCGAATGGTGCGTGGCCGCACAACAAACGGCTGCTCGTTCAAGTCACCCTAAGCATGATTGCATTGAGTGCTATCTCTGCACTTCTTGCGCCGTGGGGTATCACCCTGATGGCTGGAGAGGCCTTCCGGCCAGCGGTGGATCCCTTCCAGTGGATGTTGCTGGGGTTGATCGGGATGACGTTTTCCACGGTCATGGCACCGCAATGGATCGGCAGGGGATATTTTTGGCAAGCGGCTGGGCTCACATTCTTGGTGGGGGCGATAAATCTCGCTGCCAACTTTTGGTTCATCCCGCTGCATGGCATGCGAGGTGCGGTGTATGCGTTCCTTGGGACGTACGCATTTTCTATTATTGGGAATGGTGCAATGGCGTGGCATTGCCAGCTTCAGTACAACAAAGAGAAATAACTAATGAAAGAGCAACCATTAGTTTCGGTTTCTTTGGTGACATATAACCAACAGGAATTCATCCGCGAATCGATTGAATCTGTCCTCAATCAGGATTATGACAATCTTGAGATCGTGATAGGAGATGACGGCTCGCAAGATAATACGTGGGCAATCGTGCAGGAATACCAACGCAACTATCCGGATAAAATCAAGGCATTTCGCAATGAACAAAACCTCGGGATTACGGGGAACTGCAACGAGGTGCTAAAACGTTGCGCTGGCAAGCACATCGCGTTTGCTGCGGGAGATGATGTAATGCTCCCCGGAAAAATCAGCAAGCAGGTTGAGGTTATGGAAAGAGATCAATCTGTTGTGTTGTGTTACCACGACGTCGAAGCATTTAATTCGGAAGATGGGAAGACGCTGCGCTTTCGGAATCACGGGCCGTTATCTAGTCCACCGATTACGGGTGACGCCGAAAAGGTAGCGAGAGAAGTCATTGAACAAAGCACATCATTTCTCGCCGCAGTGTCGATAATGGCAAGAAGAGACTCTTTACCCGCCACGGGATTCGACCCGCGTATCCCAACTGCATCGGACTGGTTGATGTGGATTGAAATTCTGGCGGCTGGAGGGCCAACAAAGAAAGTTGAATATATTCCCGATGTGTTAGTTAGATATCGCAGGCATGGTTCTAATATTACACTTCTTGAACACTGTGGTGATCGATTGGTTACATTAGCAATCGTTGAAAGCAAATACCCGCGTTTTGTGTTTAGTGTGCACAAGTGGTACCGCGAATTTCACTATTATTGTGGTCTGCGAATGATTTGTAATAATGAATTGAGCGCCGGTCGGAATGTTATGCTATTAAGCCTTCGTTCTGGTTGGGTTTCTTGGAAAATATTTTATTGGCTAGCGGCAAGTTACCTCCCATCTTTATTGGTGCTTCGTAGGCGTAAGTTTCCTCTAACCTGAGACGGTCTATAAGGAGAACGTTCTGGCACAATAGTCACCAGCCAGGAGGTTCTCATGCGACAGTCGAAATTCACCGAGACGCAGATCGTATCGATGCTGAAAGAGGCCGATGCCGGCCGCCCCGTCAACGAGATCTGGCGGAAGTACGGGATCAGCTCCGCCAACTACTACAAGTGGAAAGCCAAGTATGGTGGGTTAGAGGCCTCCGACATCAAGCGGTTGAAGGAACTCGAACACGAAAACAGCCGTCTCAACTGCATGTATGCGGATCTATCCTTGGAGAATGCCGCGCTGAAGGATGTCCTCGCAAAAACGCACAAAGGCCTGCTGAGCAGCGGGAAGTGGTGGCCCATCTGGTCATTCAGGGCCACCTTCCGGTTCACCGGGCCTGTCGAGCAGTGGGACTGGGGCGGGCCACGTATTATCGTCCCCTGGTGGACTGGGCCCGACGGGATGCGCCGGTGATCGCGGCCCTCACAACGCTGGTCGCGGCCAAGAGTCGCTGGGCCTTCTGGAAATGTGTGGACCGGTTGTGGTTGGATGATGGGCACACCTGGAATCCCAAGCGACTCTGGCGCGTGTACTGCCAGGTTCGGCTGAACTTGCCGCGCCGGACCACAAAGCGGCTGCCGGTCCGGTTCACCCAACCCTTGGTCGTCGTGCCGCAGCCCACCGTCGTCTGGGCCGTGTACTTCATGAGTGACACCTTGTACGGCGGACGGCGATTCTGGACGCTGAATGGGTGGATGAAAGGGTCCGCGAAGGCTTAGCCATCGAAGTGGATACGTCGTTGCCCGCGGAACGGGTGGTGCGCGTGCTGGAGCAAGTGATCGCCTGGCGGGGCCGGCCGCAGGCCATTCGCCTCGACAATAATGGCCCCGAATTCATCGCCGAGCGCTTCATGTCGTGGTGTGCAGCGTGGGCCATCGAGCTCCGATACATTGAACCGGGGAAACCGGATCAGAATGCCTTCATCGCGCTATAATCCGCCCTATCGAACAAAAGTGCTCAATGCCTATGTGTTTGAGTCCTTGGAGCAGGTGCGCGAGATCAGCGCAGAATGGTTGCAGAGTTACAACGAAGAACGACCTCATGACGCATTGACAGATCTCCCACCCGCCACGTATCGGGCTCAACCTGAAGCCAGATGTTCTCCTCTAGAAGTGTCTCCTTGACGGGGGAGTTTACGCATGGAGTACGCGAACAGTAAGCCAACAAACAGCAGCCGAATTGTTTTTCTCGATTATTTAAGAATATTTGGCTTTGTAAGTGTTCTAATTGGTCACAAATTTTATGCTTATGTGGTGGCATTATCCAATGACCACACTGTGCATTCCACCCCTCGGTTCATTGCAAACCTGTTGCTACCTCTTCTGAGTCACGGAGGTGCAGGAGTAGTAGTGTTTTTTCTAGTTTCTGGTTACATCATCACACATGTATTGCAAACCGAGCAGACGGGTGAATTCTTAATAAAGAGAACCTTCAGAATATATCCGCTTTACATTGTTGTCGTACTAGCTCAGTACATTCCTCTTGCCGTCGTTGACAAAGCACCAAGCATGTCAACATTATTGCCGCAGTTATTACTTGTGGGGGATTGTTGTGGTACGCCATATGCTCTGAACGGTGTTGAATGGACGCTGCGTGTGGAGGTGGTGTTTTATGTTTTTATGGCTGCCTTACGCTCGTTAAATTTGATGACCAATCACAAGAAAATATTGCCCTATACTTTTATAGCGATAACTCTACTGTGCGGTTTTATTGCTCCGATTCCGTCTGCAGATATTTGGTCCAAAGGGTATCTCACAATTTACGGCCCGTTCCTTCTATTGGGCTCAATGTTTTATCTTTACGAGAAAAAGCAAATAGGATTAACTTTTTTGTTATTTTTCATCGGGTTGTTTTTCTATCAATACTATAGTCTGATGGCAATCTATCAAAAGGATTGGCTAGATTTCCACTTTGCGATCTTAGCATTTATTATTTTTTGTGTGTCTTGGGCTTTCCGAAGGTATATAACAGCAGTCCCTTGGGTTCTGTTTCTCTCTGATATGACCTACGCAGTTTATCTATTTCATAACTGGTTCTTTGACTATGCCAAAAAAGGGCTAGCCCGGTTCAGTGTTTCACTTCTCAATCCTGACGTTCAAGCGTTAATTGTATTGCTGTTAGTATGTTTTTTTATGGTGAAATATGTTGAAAAACCTGGAATTCGATTTGGGCGCGTTCTATTGACAAAACTGCTGACGTCTCCCCGGAAAACGACGGCAGGTCAGAACTAGAGTACGATACCGGCTTCGGTGGTCTCGCACGAAAGGAGCGGACCCATGAAGCGGTCGAAGTTCTCAGAGGAACAGGTCGTGTACGCGATCCGACAGGCCGACGCCGGCACCCCCGTCGGCGACCTCTGCCGGCAGCTCGGAGTGAGTGACGCCACGTTCTACGCCTGGAAGAAGAAGTACGCGCACCTGGGTGTGAGTGAACTGCGCCGGCTCCGGCAGCTCGAAGAAGAAAATAGCCGATTGAAACGGCTCGTCGCCGATCTCTCGCTCGATAAGCACATGCTGTCGGAGGCCCTGCGAAAAAAAGTCAAAGGCCCGCACGCCGTCGAGAACTTGCGCCTGGTTTCACGGCACGTTTCAGGTCAGTTGCCTGCGGGCCTGTCGCCTCGCACAGTTCAGTCGGGCCGCCTGGTACCGGCGGAGTCGAGCCACGGATCAATCCGCCTTGCGGATACGCATTCGCGATCTGGCCCATGCGCGCCCGCGATTTGGTTCTCTGCGCATTTGGGTGCTCCTGCGTCGCGAAGGCTGGCAGGTGAATCGGAAGCGCGTGCGACGACTGTACAGACTCGATGGCTTGCAATTGCGTATGCGGGTCCGGCGACGCAAGCACATCGCGCTCCATCGTGGCCCAGCCCCGATTCCAAACGGTCCTACCGAACGCTGGAGCATGGATTTCGTGCATGATACCCTGGCTGATGGCCGGCCGTTTCGGATCCTGACGGTCGTCGATAACTGGAGTCGCCAAAGTCCTGTGCTAGAAGCCGGGTTTCGGATGTCGGGTGAGGTAGTCGGCCAGCTTCTAGATCGAGCCCTGAACAGGACCCCAGGCCCACGCTCCATTACGGTGGATCACGGGACGGAATTCCAATCACGGGCGCTCGAAGATTGGGCCTATCGGCGAAACGTGCAACTCGACTTCATTCGACCAGGCAAACCCGTGGAGAATGCCTGTATTGAATCGTGTAACGGCCGCCTGCGAGACGAGTGTTTGAACGTACATCAGTTCGCATCACTCGCCGAGGCCCAACACATTATTGAAGCCTGGCGGCTCGATTATAATCAGCGCCGCCCACATAGCTCGCTCGGCCACCTGACGCCGAATGAGTTTGCTGGACAACGTCAGGTGATCCGGGCTGCCGAAGAAGCTGTCTGTTCTA
>JAMQPH010000748.1 GCA_023717605.1 Pyrinomonadaceae bacterium | reverse complement strand
CTCACCAGAGCGTTAACTGCTCAAACCACTATGGTAAGACTTGGTCGTAGGCATCAGATCAACCTCTCTTCAGGCAAAGGTCCCGCGGCGAACCGACGGCCTTGCTTATTTACGCAATCACCCGCCGCTCTCACGGTTAATGCTTAGGTGAGTGCTAGCATCCGCTGGCTACGGCAAGCGGTTCTGTGACTTGAGTCCTACACGACACTGCAGTTAGCGTCTCTTTAAGATCGCCTTGCCCTTACGCCTGTCGCCTCAAAATGAAATCAGCGATCGCGCGCAGCCGCTCGGTGGGTCTGTCGATCTGCTCCAGGACAGAGCATGCTTCCTGGTGAACCAAACCGGCGCGCTTCTGTGCCGTCTCTACGCCATAGAGCGATGGATAGGTTGCTTTTTGCGAGCGGGCATCTTTACCCGGGGTCTTGCCCAGCGCCTCCACTGTGGCAGTGATGTCAAGAAGATCGTCGGTGATTTGAAAAAGAAGGCCGAGCTGCGCTGCATACCTGCCAACAGCTTCGAGTTCCGGGTCTGTTGCTTCCGCAATGATGGCGCCGCAACGGGCAGCAGCAACTATCAGAGCCGCCGTCTTCAAACGGTGAATCTGCTCCAACTCTCCGCTCGTCACCGCGCGCGACTCCGCCTCGAGGTCACGCGCTTGACCCGCCACCATTCCGCCCGGAGTGCCGGCCGCATGACTTAACTCGCTAACCAAAAGAACCCGTTTCTCGGCCGAGAGTAACGAATCCTCGGCGATGACCTGAAAAGCAAGAGCTTGCAAGGCATCGCCCGCAAGGATCGCGGTGGCTTCGTCAAATCGTATGTGACAAGTGGGCCGGCCCCGACGCAGTTCGTCGTCATCCATCGACGGCAGATCGTCGTGGATCAGCGAATAGGTGTGAATCATTTCCAAGGCACAGGCGGTGGCCAGGAGTACGTCTGGGTGAGCTCCGAAGGCTTCGCCGGTTGTGAGCAGCAGGATGGGCCGAAAGCGCTTGCCGCCGGCGAAGACGCTCCATCGAATCGCCTGGTGCACCGAAACCGGCTCTATAGATTCCGCAGGTAGGAGGCGATCGAGCGCGCCGTCGATAGACGTTCTGCATTCGTTAAAGAAACCTTCCAGATCAAAGGCTGGCGTCGATGAAAGCTCAGAAGACGTTTTCATTCTCCGCCCGAGCTTTCCTGAGGTATCGCATTGGAATCTTCAAAGGGCGCCACCACGGGGCGGCCCTGGTTATCACGCAGCAGTACCTCTATGCGACGCTCGGCTTGACTGAGTCGTTCCTGGCACTCTCGCGAAAGGCGAATGCCTTGCTCGAATAGCTCGAGACTCTTTTCCAGGGGCAAGTCGCCCTGCTCGAGTTCGCGGACAATTTGTTCCAGCGCCTCGAGCGACGCTTCGAAGGTTCTGGACTGCTGTTCGTTATTCGTCATCAGATTCACACTATCTCAGCGGCCCAATCGCCGGAAAATCTTTTATGATGTCGTCCACGATTCGTGGTGCGACGGTGTCATCTTTCAAGGCTGCCACTTTCCAGCGCTCGCCGTTACGCTGGAGGGTAAGCTCAATCTCCTTGTCTTTCACAGGCGCGATGGCCCTGGCCGTATCGCCTTCAGTAGTAATCTTAACAAGGTAAGGTAGCCCGATGGCCAGGATAATGAATGGCCTCGGTTCCGATTCCGCCGAAATCTCCCGCAGTCGTTTCACTAAGGAATCTCGAACACTCTGCTTCACACCTGGCAGCAGACTTGGTACCAGGGCTTCGACGCGTCTGCGCTGCTGAGGGCTCAGCGTACCGCCATAACGCGCGACCGATTTTTCAGTAACCTCGGCCGCCATACTGTCAACTATCCTGTCAATATCGACGATTTCATTAACCACGGTTATGTCATTTCGCTGCACCGCATCAACGAGTAATGCGAGCGAGTATGCGGGAGTCGTCCGGTAATGCCGCCACCAAAGAAGGCCACCAGCTGCGGCTAAGACAGCTCCCAGTACAAGGATGATTCCAAGCGCAGCGACAATCTTGGGCCACCGTCTGCCGCGGCGACTGGTCGGACCCTTCGCACCACGCGGCTGCTCGAAACTGATGACTAGACGCTTGCGGGCTTGTGGCCCACCGACTTTTTGTTCAGGAGTCATCGCTTGGTCTTTGTAAACAGTCTTAGAGAGGCTCAGGTCTCCTCAATGCTCTCGACCCGTGCCTCGAGCCGGCCTCTAGCCAGACGCACCCGGATGGAATCGCCTACGGAAGCAGACTGTGCATCGCGCAGCAAATTTCCCGACTGGTCCTGCGCGATGGCATAACCACGCTCGAGCACAGCCAGTGGCGAAAGCGCGTCGAGCGAGGCAGCCGCCAGTCCGAGACGACTACGGGCGTCCTCGAGCTGTGTATCAATCAAGCCACTGCAACTATTGTACGCGGTATCGAAGCGCATTCTGGCGTTGGTCAAACGCGATTGCAACCGCGCGGGTGAGAGCTGGAAAGAAATAGCATCGGCGCGTCCGCGCGCACCCTTTACAGCCCGGTTCACCTGCAGCTGCATACGGTGCGTAGCGGAATTGGTTTCGATTCGCGCATTCCGCATCCGCGACCGGACCTCGTCAAAGACCTGAGAGAAAGCATGCTCTTGCACTCTGGTACGAGCATCGACAATCTTGAAACGCATCAACCGGGAGAGGCTACGACCCAGCTCGGCCAGAGTCGAGCAAATCTGACTTTCCTGGGCGGCAACCAACTCCGCGGCGGCAGACGGCGTTGGTGCGCGCAGGTCGGCGGCAAAATCAGCGATCGTGAAATCGGTTTCGTGGCCCACTGCTGAAATTACCGGAATTGCAGACGCGCGGATGGCACGAGCGACCTCCTCTTGATTGAAGGCCCGCAGATCTTCGGTTGAGCCGCCGCCGCGTCCAACAATAAGCACATCGATCAGATCATCGGCACTGCCGGCACGCTCGGCTCGTTTGTGGTGCTCGTTAATCAATCTGATAGCTCGCGCTATGTCGCTGCCGGCGCCGTCGCCCTGCACGCGGGCGGGTGAAAAAAGAACATGGACCGTACGTGTGCGGCGCGAAATGACGTTGAGAATGTCGCGTATCGCAGCGCCGGTAGGCGAAGTGACAATACCCACTCGCCGCGGAAAGACCGGCAAAGGTCGCTTCAACTCTTTGGCAAAGAGTCCTTCGGCTTGCAAACGATCGCGCAGCTGCTCGAAGGCTATCCTCAATGCTCCCGCGCCCACGGGATCGAGAGCTTCCACAACTAGTTCATAGTCACCGCGCGCTTCATAGACACTTAACCGTCCACGCGCCCTGACATGTAATCCGTCAGTGGGGCGAAAACGTATGCGGGAGTTCGCGGAACGAAAACATTTCGCGCGAAGCTGTGCGCTTTCGTCTTTAATGGTGAAATACCAATGGCCCGATGAATGTGCCTTGAAGTTTGAGATCTCACCTTCCACCCAGACTGACGAGAAACGCGCTTCGAGCGCATTCCGCACGGCGCTGGTCAACTCCGAAACGGTCATCGGTCCGCGTTCGGTTTCGTCAAAAAGAGCTGCGAAGAGTGGTTGGCTCATCTTAGGGCGTCGCAACATTCACCACCGGGCTCAGTCGCACCGATGCGCCGTCACGATTAGCGCGCACTCGCACGCGCCGATGACCCGAGGGAGTCGAGTTAGACGCGTAGGTGATCGTGTACGCGGTGCGCAATTGCAGTACGACGTCATCGTAAGCGCGTTGCAGATCATCCAGGCGGCGGATTGGATAGTAGACACCGCCCGAAGCCGCGGCAAGTTTTCGCCCTTCTTCTTCGGCGCGCGTCGTCAGAGTCAAATAACGGCTACGCAATGGGTCAATTGTTATCTCCGGTCTGGGCACACTCGACTCAGGAATCAACCCCGAAGGAACATAGAGAGGATAAACCAGCGCCCCGGATTCACTGAGCGCCTCCAACAACGCCGGAAACGGCACAAACGACTTGTTATCATCACCATCAGACATGACCACCACCGCGGTCCGCTCGCCGCGCAATTTCTTTAACGGATCGGCCAGCACGTAAGCCAGCGCGTCGTAAAACGCCGTGGGGCCGCCGGCTTCGATTTCATCCAGTTTCTTCGAGAGCAGCTGTCGATTAGTGGTGAACTCCGAAATCAACTGGATGTCGTCACGAAAACTGATGATTGAGATTCGGTCCTGCGGGCTGGCAGTATTAAGAAAATCGCGCGCCGCTTTGCGAATGAAGTCAATTCGTTCTTCCACGCTGCCGGATACATCCAGCAACAGAACCAGATTGAATGGCTCCTCAGTAGGTACCACGTTGGTCACCTTCCGTTCCGTGCCGTCCTCATAAACCGTAAAGTCGCCGGCATTCATTCCGCCAATTGCGCGCCCATGGCGATCAGTGACGCTGGCGTTCAAACGCATCAACTGTGGGGCAACTACGGTGACGACTTGCCCGGGTGGCCGGCGCCGCTGAAGCATAGGTTCCTTTTCAGGCGGTGGCAGGGTCCTGGCATAGTCGCCAAACATTTTGGGTGAGACTTTTCGGATCGCGTCGATCAACTGTATGTCGCCGCTGCGGACAATACCGCGCACTGCTTCGGTGAGCGGTCGTTGGCTCAGATCGCTCGGCACCATCTCTGGATCTACATTTAGCAGTACCACCCCACGCCGGGTCAGAAAATTGAGTTCGACGCGATCCTCTTTCTTCGGTTTTTTCTCACCCAGTTTCCCGGAGATCGAGAAAAAGCCGCCGCGCTTCTCTTTAATTTCGGGGAGCTCCACGTCGCTCAAGTAACGCGGCCGGCTCAACTGCCAGAGAAAATTAAACTTCAAAGCTTCGAGTGGCACGTCCGCGTGAATGGTTCCGGTGTTCGTAGTGACCACCGCGGATTCAATGTTTCCGATTATATCAACGGATCCCGCTTCGGTTTCGACGGTAGCCTTCGACCTGAGGGGAATTCGCACCACGAGATCAATACGATCCTTCTCGCCCCGGTCTCGCACATCAATCTTTATGTTGCCGGCTTTAGAGTCGACCTGAACGTCGGTGGAATCCACCGGGGTGCCCTGGGAGCTGGCCTGGACGACGACCTTCTTCTGTTGTGCCTCGCTGGCGATGATTTCCACACGACCGTTAAGACTCTTGACCGATAGGGAGACAGTATCGGGAGTGTCAAGCTCCTGCTGGTGGCTTTGGGCTGCGACGGGCAAGAAAGCCACCGCAAGCAGGCTGATTACCATTAGAAGCCTGGGTATGACGCTGGATCTGAGCACGCGTGATCTGGAATCGTGGTAAAGCATGGAAAGCGATCTTGCCTAGCAAAGTGCCGCTGGTCAAGCGCGCATTAATTAGACGTTCATGTCTGGCCCTGGGGTGTTGCTAATGGACTCGATCAGTTATCATGGTCACCCCCTAAACCAGCATTAAGACTGGCTCTGCAATCCCGGTCCAGGGCGTTAAAACTGAGGAGAGCAAGTGGCGCAAACAAAACCGGTCCACATCGGCGAAGACAGGCTGGTGATCCACAACCTCGTTAAGCGCGATCCATCAGCGGGCTTTGCCGAGGATGTGCGCAAGGGTCTGACTTCTGAACCCAAGCGACTCTTCCCCAAGTATTTCTACGACGAACTTGGCTCCCTGCTCTTCGATGCAATCTGCCTCTTGCCGGAGTATTACCTCACGCGGGCCGAAAATGAAATCATCGAGCGTTACGCAGATGAGATTGTGAACTCGGTTAACGGACATATAACATTGCTGGAGATGGGAAGTGGCAGTGCCTCAAAGACGAAATTGATCGTGGAGGCGTTGTTGAACAAGCAGGACGATCTGCTGTTCATACCGGTAGACATCTCGGCTTCGGTCCTGGAGAGCAGCTCCCGAATCCTTTTGCAATCCTTTCCCCGTCTGCGGATTGAAGCCTATGCCGCGGACTACTTCGATAGTTTGTCAGCGCTTAGCACGAAAAAACGTGGCCGCACACTTGCACTTTTTCTTGGTTCAAACATCAGCAACTTTGGCCGTGACGAAGCCCCTGCCTTTCTGCGCGCTTTGCGACGGGTCCTTGGCGAAGGTGACGCCCTGCTGCTGGGAGCGGATTTGAAGAAGGACCGCAGTGTGCTCGAGCCTGCTTATGGTGATGCGCTGGGGATTACTGCAACTTTTAACTTGAATTTGCTGGCCCGCGTTAATCGCGAACTTGGTGGCGATTTTAACCTTCGTGCTTTTAAGCATCACGCTTTCTATAACGAAGACATCGGCCGCGTTGAAATCTATGTTGAAAGCATGCGTCCGCAGACGGTAACGATTCGTAAGCTGGGCATCGAGGTTCACTTTGACGCCGGCGAGCGTATTCACACTGAGAACTCTTACAAGTACGATCTTACCGGCATCGAACAGCTGGCCAAAGAAACAGGCTTCACGTGTACGCGCACCTGGCTAGACTCTCAAAAACGCTTTAGTAGTAATTTACTGCAGGCTGTCTAAAAATCGGTTTCCCTGATAAGCCCTGAACCAGATGACCGGAGTTGACAACAACCCGCTGGTAGAGTTTCGCGACGTAAGTTATTCCGTTCCAGCACTCCCTTCCCCAATCATTTCAGATCTGGATTTGACCGTTGAGCAGGGCGAAATTCTCGTATTGCTCGGTGAATCAGGCTGCGGCAAAACAACAACACTCAAGCTCGTCAATCGCTTGCTCACAGCGACGTCCGGGCAGGTGCTGGTTGAAGGCAAACCCACTACTGAGTGGGATCCGATACGCTTGCGACGACGCACCGGTTACGTGATTCAGGATGCTGGTCTCTTTCCTCATTTTACTGTCGAACGCAACGTCGGTCTGGTGCCCTCGTTGGAAGGATGGGAAACCACGCGAGTGAAAGAGCGAGTCATTGAACTGCTTTCACTCGTGGGGTTGGATGCCGAAAAGTTTGCTCAGCGATTTCCCCGAGAATTATCGGGCGGACAGCGCCAGCGCGTGGGCGTGGCCCGTGCCCTGGCGGCAGATCCTCCTTTGCTGCTGCTTGATGAGCCGTTTGGCGCACTCGATCCATTGAGGCGTGCCAGCCTGCAACGGGAGTTTAGCGAACTCACCAGGAGACTCAATAAGAGCGCCATCTTCGTGACCCACGATCTGCGAGAGGCATTGCGTCTCGGTTCTCGCATTGCCCTCATGCACGGCGGTCGACTGGCCGTCGTAGAAACACCTGCAAACTTTCTCAACTCAGAGGATGAACACGCGCGCGCTTATCTCCAGACCCTGAAACTTCGTGACGACGAGGACGGTTTCACAGGAGGGCCCAGATGAGCTTCTGGACCTTCCTGCAGCAAAACTGGGCCGAAATGCTCACGCTTGTGCGCGAGCACCTGATTCTGGTACTCGTCTCGACTTCCATTGCAGTAGTGATCGGGATTCCCACCGGAATTCTGCTCACGCGCAAGGAAGCACTCCGTAACCCGGTACTGGGAATTGCCAACGTGATGCAGACGATTCCCAGTTTGGCCCTTTTCGGATTTCTAATTCCATTGCCATTCATCGGCGGCATTGGTGCGCGCACTGCGATCGTCGCGCTGGTGCTTTATGCCCTGTTGCCAATCATTCGAAACACCGTCACCGGAATCCTCGGCGTTGACCGGAATGTTCGCGAGGCAGCTGTGGCAATGGGGATGACGGACCAACAGATCCTTTGGCAAGTGGAAATGCCACTGGCGATGAGCGTGATCCTCACAGGCGTTCGAGTGGCAATGGTGATTTGCGTCGGGGTAGCCACAATCGCTTCGGCAGTTGGAGCTGGAGGCCTGGGCGTCTACATCTTCCGCGGACTTCGCGACGTCGGAAACACAAATCTTCTGCTGGCCGGCGCTCTGCCCGCGGCTTTGATGGCTCTGACGGCGGATTTCTCCCTGGGATTGCTTGAGCAACGCTTCTCAGTTGAGGCAAAGACACAGAGGAAGCAAGCCTCGATTGTGAACAAGATCGTGCTCGCGGTTATTGCTCTGGTTTTGGTTGGCGGAGCTTACGGTACCTGGCGTGCCGCTCGTTCGCGCACGCAGTCGATCGCGGGCGCCGCGCGCGCTACCGTGGGCTCGAAAGACTTCACCGAGTCAGTTCTGCTTGCGGAGATTGTGACCCAGATGCTCGAGGCCCGTGGCGTCACCGTTGAGCGGCAGTTTGAGCTGGGCGGCAATCTTCCACATGATGCTCTCGTTGCCGGCCGGATCGATCTCTATCCTGAGTACACGGGGACCGCTTTCACAGCCATACTTCGTCATCCGCCAGTTACCGATCCGCGCGCAGTATACGAACAGGTAAAACGCGAGTATGCGGAGAAATTCAACGTCGATGTCGGTCCACCATTGGGCTTTGAAAACACGTTTGCCATTCTCGTTCGTGGAAAGGATGCCAGGCGGCTCAAGTTGAAGACGATTTCTGATGCGGTTCCTCATGCGCGGGGGTGGCGCGCCGGCTTCGGACAAGACTTCATGTCGCGCGCCGATGGCTACCCGGGTTTCTCCAAGGCGTATGGTTTGAAGTTCGCGGAGCAGCCGCGGGAAATGGACCTTTCCCTGACATACATAGCGCTCGCTTCAAATAAAGTTGACCTGATTGCGGGGAATTCCACCGAAGGCAGGATAGCGGCAATGGATCTGGTGCAGCTCGAAGACGACCGTCGGTACTTTCCTCCTTATGAAGCCGTCTATCTAGTGCGGAGGGAGTCGTTGGTTCGTTTGCCAGTCCTTGGTGAGGTGCTGGCAAAACTGGCCGGGGCGATCACGACGGAAGAGATGCGACAGCTAAACTATGAGGTTGACGCAAATAGACGCGGTCCGGCAGAAGTTGTGCGCGAGTGGATCAAGCGGAAAGGGTTCTGAAACACGATTCATTCGCTCAACTCACGGAACCGTTTGCGGTAGCCAATGGATGCTGGCATTCAACCTAAAAGCGAGTGGTCGCCGAGAACATTTGGCCAATATTGTTTCGAAAGCATAATAGTACGCAGTCTGAAACTAACCTTAAAGTACAGAATAGGTTGAATGCGGTTTAGAAGGAGGCTGACTTTGAAAACACCAACGCTTGCTCTTGTCGTTTGCTTCTCTCTGGTTCAAGCCGCCGGCTTTGCCCAGACGAGCGCACCCACTCAGATTGTGGTTATCAAAGCCGGCCGGCTTATTGACGTTCGCGCCGGACGAGTAGTTGAGAACCAGGGGATCGTTATCGAGGGCGAACGCATCAAGACTGTGGGTCCCCTTGCCGAGGTTGAAAGAAACGCGCCGCCCTCAGCGCGCGTAATTGACCTCTCCCGTGCAACGCTGCTGCCCGGTCTAGCCGATTGCCACACTCACATCCTGTTACAGGGCGACATTACGGCCGCAGACTACGACGAACAGCTGCTGAAGGAGTCCATCCCCTATCGTACGATTCGTGCCACGGTCGCGGCACGCATCGCGCTGCTTAATGGTTTCACCGCAATGCGAGATCTGGAAACGGAAGGTGCTATGTATGCGGACGTCGATGTAAAAACCGCAATCAACCGGCGCGTGGTTCCTGGTCCACGAATGTTCGTAGCCACGCGAGCATTTTCAGCTACCGGAATGTATCCGTTGCAAGGCTACTCATGGGAATTGCGGATGCCTGAGGGCGTGCAAATTGTTGACGGTGCTGACAACATTCGGCGTGCGGTTCGGGAGCAGGTGAAATATGGCGCCGATTGGATCAAGTTTTACGCCGACCGTCGTTATTTTCTGAAGGATGGCGCGCTTCATTCGTGGGTTAACTTCACTGAAGATGAAATGAAGGCGATGGTTGATGAGGCCCATCGTTTAGGACGGCGTGTGGCGGCGCATGCAATGGGACGCGAGGGCATCGAGGCTTCGCTCAAGGTTGGTGTCGATTCGATCGAGCACGGCTTTGGCCTCGACGAAGAAATGATGGATCGCATGGTAAAGCAGGGAACATTCTGGTGCCCGACCATCTATGTGGGAGTCTATGTCGCTGAAGGCCGGGCTGCTGCGGGCGCGCCCATCTGGTTGACGATGCGCGACATGGAAGCAAAAGCGTTCTCTTTGGCGATCCGCAAGGGCGTGAAGATCGCGTACGGAACGGATGCCGGCGGATACGCATGGACTGAGAACCAGGCGAAAGAGTTCGCTTACATGGTGCGCTACGGGATGACCCCCCTGCAGGCTATCCAGTCCGCTACGATCGTCGCAGCGGATCTCCTGGAGCGGCCAAACGATCTGGGGGCGATCGAGGCGGGAAAGCTTGCTGACATCATTGCGGTCAGCGGCGATCCGTTGAAGGACATCACTGAACTCGAGCGGGTACGATTCGTAATGAAAGGCGGTGAGGTTTTTCGCAACGAGATCAGTCGCTAAAGTACAGAAGGGATAGGAGGGTTTATGTCGCTACTTGATTTGATTATTTTACTTGTGGTCGCCGGTATTTGCGGTGCACTCGGTCAGGCCATTTCCGGCTTCACGCGCGGTGGATGCGTCGTATCAATTGCACTTGGGTTTGTCGGCGCGATTCTGGGAGCGTGGCTGGCTCGCATGCTGGGGCTGCCCGAGTTCTTACCGTTGCAAATTGGCACCACATCTTTCCCGATTGTCTGGTCGATTATGGGATCGGCCCTGTTTGTGGGAGTGATTGCATTGTTAACTCGCCGCACTTAGCAAGCTGGCGAGCACTCAACAAGCAAACCGATACTGGGCCGCCCGGAGTGGCGCGATTGGGTGACTACTTGATTGTCAGCGAATCTCGTGTGCGCCAGCGGAATCTGATTTACTCAAGCCCGACACTGGTCACTCCGGTGGAATTCTATCTACATGAAATAACAATCTTACATTTCAATCCATCGGGTTTCTCACCGCCGCTGTCATAAGTAATGTCTCCAGTGATCACAACGCGAACGATCTTCTTACTCGCGTTTCCGTAAGTGTTGGGTTGCCGAGGATCCGCCGTATAAATGTCTTCGTTGAGAGTTATTTCGGTAGAGCCGCCTTTGATTATGATATCGCTGCCATTTGACATGTTAGTTTCTCCTCCGAGGGTAAAGTGAGGTTACGGTTTACTCAGCGAAGTGACTCGCTAAGCTGCTTGCGAACAAATTGAATATCAGGACGGCTGAGATAGCCATTATAGTTTTCCGCTCCCCATTTTGTTGACAGCCCGTTTAGTAGATCTTCTGCGCGCCTGGCAAACTCCTGCGCTTTAGTTGCGTCCCCGGCACTTCGACTAGCCCGAGCGGCGATCGCTAACGCAACCCATTCAGAATCCTGCTTGCCCACACGCCCGAGGATTTCCTGCGCATTGATGGCAGTTGTTAGTGCTCCGGCCGCATCGCCACTCAAGAGCTGGGTCTCAGCCAGCGACAGCAGCGCTTCTGAGAGCAGAGCAGGATCTTTGGATTGGGTTGCGATTTCCACCGCTCGCTCACATTGGTTCCGTCCTTCGCTAGCCGCACCAGACAAAGCCTGCGCCAGTCCGAGCGTGTAATTCGCCTCAACGGCCGTCCCCTTGAGATTTGTCCCAGCCAGAGTCAGCGCCTGCTGGCTCCTTACTTTGGCCTCCGGAAACTGGCGTCGACTAAGAGCCATGCGCGCAACAGCCAGAGAGTACCAGGACGACAAACTCTTGCTCGCGTTAGCTTGTTCCGCAATGGATGAAGCTTGCGTAAGCGACGTTTGAGCTTCTTCGTAACGGCCCAGGCGCCAGAGAATGTTAGCGCGCAAAGTCAGACTGAGACCAATGTCTTTATGGTTGCCTAAGGACTTCGCTATCGAATAGCTCTCGTCAATCTTAGTAAGCGCTTCTGGATAACGGGCGAGCGTCGTAAACACAATGCCGACGTCTCGGATAACCGTTCCTGCCTGCGATTGATCACCCAACTCCTGCGCCAGTCTTAGCTGTTCCTCATAAGCCTTTAGAGCTGCCTCATACTCTCCCTTTTGTACTTTTGCCCGGGCGAGCAAGGCAAACGCTTGAGACAGCTCTTTGCGATACCCTCCTTGCCGGTAGAATGGCAGCGCCTGCTCGATATAACGGACTGCGTCGTCTGGGCTGCTTTGTCGCTCAGCCAAACTTCCCAACGAAAGAAGTGCCCGCGCCGCATTGCGACTGTCTTTCTGCTTCTGGGCAAGTTCGAGTGACTGCTCATAGTATTTTTTTGCTTCCGCATAGTTGCCACTGACGAGAAATACGTTGCCAAGGTCGACGAGTCCGCGTTTGGTCAGATTGTCGATGCCGTTTGCACGAGCCAGGTTTATCGCTTGCAGCATGTTCTGCTGGGCCTGTGCAGGTTCTCCTGCGTCATTCGCGACGTCGCCCAATTTCAGCAGGGTCTTTACTTCTTGATACTGATTGTGGGCGGTTTGGGCCAATGCGAGTGCTCGCTGGAGTTGTTCCCTCGCCTCGGAGACTTTGCCGAGTTTATTCAGTAAGAACCCTCGCTCATAAAACACTTCAGCCTGGCCTTCAATGCTGCCGAGAGCCTCGTAAAGAGTCTCAGCTTGTTGGAAGTTTGCCGAAGCGCTGGCAAGGTCCAATTGTCTGCCGTAAAGGACTCCCACACGTAGATAGGCTGCCGCTAGCTGCGGTGAACGGCTCGTCGCCTCGATGTATGTCTCGATGGCCTTCTTGGTATCGTCGTTTTTCTCATATGCCCGGCCTAAATCAAAGTAAACCTGTGGATCCTCCGGAGACAGCTTCGCAATCTCGCTGTAGGCTTTTACCGAATTAGGGAAATCTCCGGTCACGACAGCAAGGACCCCCTCCAGGTATAGAGCGTCAATGGGTGGCAACTGGGAACGATCCGGTACAAGTTCAGTGGCCCGTAACATCTCGTTTTTTGCGTCGTCCGCGTAGTCGAGTTCAGTCAAGGCTTCAGCGAGTCGAGCGTGGGCCAGGGCATATTTGTCGTCGGCGAGAATTGCCTGCTTCAAGGCCAACGTTGCCTGAAGAAATGCTCCGTTCCGCATTGCATCCGTTCCCTTGTTGTACCAATCACGGGCCACCGGCGAGGGCACATAAAGCGCTGGCTTCCAGAGTCGCGCGATGGCCCAGCTTGCAACTCCGATCGCGAGAAGGCCAATGATAACCGTTCCCAGAGACAATCGCGGACGCCGGAGAGTCTCGGAAAGAGTGATCAACGCGCTGGTCGGTGGAGGATGTAACGACGAAGTCGAACGAGGTGAAAGTCGAGGCGTGCTATGGTTGTCGGAAGTAACAGTGGCAAGGACCGACCGCAAGTCCTGGACCATTTCATCCGCAGACTGGTAACGCGCTTCAGGCTTCTTAGCCAGGGCCTTCATCGTGATTCGATCCAACTCAGGCGAAATGTGAGGATTGAACCGGGACGGCGGCGGTGGTTCCACATGAATCACCTGCGCCCCGATCTCGATCAGGCTCGATCCGGAGAACGCCATGCGCCCGGAAATACACTCATAGAGCAGAGCTCCGAGAGCAAACAGGTCGCTCCGCCCATCAACCGGTTTGCCAGTTGCCTGTTCCGGCGAGAAATAGAGCGGAGTGCCGACGATTACGTCACTCCGGGTATGTGTAGAAAAGAGCGTTTGAGCGCTGGCGTCTGTATCTTTGCTGCTTGCTGACTCGAAAATCTGTTTAACCAAACCAAAATCAAGAACCTTAACCTGTCCTCGTTCCGTGATCACCACATTCGAGGGTTTGACGTCGCGGTGCACTATCCCCTGATGATGCGCCTCGCCGAGTGCGTCTGCGATGGAGGAGACAATCTGCAGCGAGCGAACAAGTGTCAGGCTTTCACCTTCCAACAATTGCCCGAGAGTTTGGCCTTTGACCAGCTCCATAACAATGTAAGGCTGGCCGTCGTCTGTCTCACCGTAGTCATAAACAGCACCAATGTTTGCATGGCTAAGCGCGGACACGGCACGGGCTTCGCGAAGAAAGCGGGCCCGATAGTGACGGTCGGGTGATGAAAGAAACTTGATGGCTACTCGGCGAGCCAGGTGCGTGTCTTCGGCCAGATAGACTACGCCCATCCCTCCCTCCCCTATTTTCTCAATAATCCGATAATGAGAGATCGTCTGGCCGATCACCGTGGATACTCCTCAACCCCGTGATTCAAAAGACTTAATTTTCCATTTGTCATTTCTCATTTTTCATTTGTCATTGAGGAAGAAGGACTTGAATGATTTTTGGCACGGTGATTCATGACTTCACGATTTGATTGGCAACGACAAATGAAAAATGAGAAATGACAAATGGAAAATGCACCCGTCTTTCCGCTAGCTGTCCTCCTACCGTCTACCGCGCTAATTGAGGCTCTAGACGATCCCGGCCTTCATCTGCATGGCTTTAAGCGTTTCCGGAATGAAGGAGGTAATTTGATGGGTCTCTTCGCGGCCGTCAGCGAAAGATTGGTAAAGCGTGAAGTCCGGTAACGAGAGGCAACTCAGAGGCGAGCTATGGTTGTAGCCCGTGTCGATCCCGATCGCACTGTGGAAGATATAAATGCCGTGTCTGCCCAGTCGTCCGCGCAAAGGCAGGAAAGGTGTTGGGGTATGGCCAAAGAGACAAGGCTTTCCGCGATAGTTCTTATAGAAATCCATGTTTCTCGACCAGAGCAGTAACTGCGGCGAAGTCTCGCTGGGGTGCTTCCCGTGATCCAGTCCCGCATGAACATAGAGCGCGTATCCGTCTTCATGATAGAAGGGCCGCTCGCGGAAAAACTCTAGATGCTCCAGCGGAATCTTGTTCTCGATGGTTTGCCGGGCTTCCTCAATGTCCATTTCGCTGTCTATGTCGAGAGTTTGACCGGCATACTGTTCGAAGGTGCGCTCCCCTCCGGTTACAGGGGTTATCCAGATATTGCTGGTCCCCTCGATGAAATCCAGAAGCATCTGTTCATGATTGCCGCGCAGGCAGATTACGTGCTCGGGATTGCTGCGGGCAAGGTTGAGCACATGCGCGACACAGCCGGGTGCATCCGGGCCGCGGTCAATGAGATCACCCAGGAATACCAACGTATCGGACTCTTCACGCGGTATCATCTTCAGCAAACTTAGCATCTGAGCACAACGGCCGTGAACGTCGCCGATGACAAATGTTTTCATGCCTTGTGGCCCTCGCCTTTCAAGCCTGCCGTCTTGATCCGCTGCATCAATGCCACAAATCTCGGATCCTCCTTAACCTCGGTCCAGTTTGGGTCCGACTCGAACCATGGATAATTCTCATTTCCCAAATCGATTGCCGTTTCGAGCCAGCCGAAAGCTTCGACCAGGCGGCCCTGAAGCAGATAAGCAGTAGCCAGCCAGTAGGCAACATCATGATCCGCAGCTGCGGCGCCTCTGACTTTTTCCGTGAGTTGCTCGTCCGCCTCGCGATGCCGGCCCTGGGCGCTAAGGAACATTGCCAGGATAGGCCGAACGCCATCCATCTGTGGATGTTGATTCAGCATCTGCTCGAGTATTCGCGTCGCGGCCGAGATCTCGCCCCGGTAGTAAAGCACGAGGGCGCGGAACGTCCTAATCAGTGGGTGGTCCGGTTCAAGCTCCGAGCCTTTGTCGAGCTCGGCCAGGGCTTCTTCATACTGCCGGCGATAGCTAAAAATGCGCGCCCGATTGTAACTGGCTACCACCTGCTCTGCCGGATTTAGCCGAACCATGCGATCGAAGCTGCGCAAGGCGCGATCATAGTCGCCATTAAGCCGCGCTAGCACGCCGCGCACAAAATGAACACCGACATCGTTTGGATATTCTTCGCGCAATCGCTCAACTTCCTCGCACGCTTTCCGTTTCTCACCGCGGTGAAGGTAAATGAAGGTCATGTGCATCCGGGCTTCGAGCAACTTGGGATCGAGAGCCAGCGCTTCGCTGAACGCTTTCTCGGCTTTCTCGTGATCGCCGACTTCGCCAAGTCCCTTGAGCACACGGTTGACGTAACAACCCCCGAGAGCGGAATAGGCCAACGCAAAAGTCGGATCGAGCTCTATGGCGCGCTGGAAGTGTTCGATTGCCGAATCAATGTGTTCGCGAGCTACGGTGTGATAAATAAACTGACCAAGGCAATCGCGCCCTCGCAGGTATTCTTCCGAAGCCGCCGCATCCGAAGTTGAGCCCTTACCCAACTCACCTTTCTCCTCGGGGCTGAGTTCCAGCCGCAACCCTTCCACAATTTCCTTCACCATCGTGTCTTGAACGGCAATAATGTCGCTGGCATCACCATCAATGCTTTCGCTCCACAAGATTTCTCCGGTGCGCACGTCGAGCAGTTGCGCTGTCACCCGCAGTCGATCACCAGCGCGCAGAAAACTTGCCGTGAGTATCGCATCGACACTCATTTCTCTGCCGGCCTCCTCGGGGTCAACCTGCTTGCCCTGGTATTTAGCGATCGCCGATGAAGGACGCACCACAAGCGAACGCACCCGCGCCAGATCGGTAATCACAGCGTCGGCCAGTGAAAACTCGTAGAAGGCAGTTTCCGGATCGTTGCTCAAGTTCTTGAAAGGTAGTATTGCGACGCTCTTGCGTTCCTCACCAATACTCGTTTGCGGCGTTTCATGAATTTCCTGCGGCTGGCTCACACTACCCACGCGGTTGGTGGTGCCGGACGAAACCTCGGTGCCGGTCACGCTTTTCAGCCAACGGAAGGCGCGAGAAACAGGGCTTCCGGCATTCAAATGGCGTGGCGCAACCGGCTGCGCGGTTTCATCTATCGGAGCGCCTGAAACGGCTGACAGCTCGCGAATAATCGAGCGTAAATCGTCTCGAAACTCCGCTATTTTCTGGTAGCGATCGCGAGGATCTTTTTTCAGCGCGCGGTCGAGAATCTGTTGCAAACGAGGTGGAACGGGATCCGGTCGTGCGTCCCTGATTGGGACAGGCTCTTCGTGTAACACCGCATGACGCACATCCACGGCTGTCCTACCGCGAAAGGGCCAGGTACCGGTGAGCATCACGTAGAGCAACACCCCCGTGGAAAACGTGTCAGCGCGCGAATCTACGCGATCGCCGCGGGCCTGCTCGGGTGCCGCGTAGGTCGCCGTTCCGTACGGCACACCCACCTCGGTAAGTTCTGTGTGGTGAATGCCGGAAGTCCGCGCGGCATCTTCGTCCAGAAGTTTGGCCAGACCGAAATCAAGCACTTTCACCTGCCCCTGGTTATTTACCATCACGTTGCCGGCTTTAATATCGCGATGAATGATGCCCTGTGAGTGAGCCGCTGCCAGCGCGTCGGTGACTTGCAGCGTGATTGACAACGCACTCGACAGATCAAGCGGTCGGCCATTTACCAACTGCCGCACGTTTCGTCCCGATACATATTGCATCGCAATAAAATGTACATCGTCGATAACGTTTAGGTCGAAAATCGTGCAGATGTTAGGGTGATCAAGCGCAGAGGCGAGCCGGGCTTCGCGTTCGAACCGTTTGAGATTCGCTACTTTTGTAGTCAGCTCTTCCGGGAGGACTTTGATTACCACAGTGCGGCCCAGCTTTGAATCGATGGCCTTATAGACAGTGCCCTGCCCGCCCGCACCGAGCTTCTCGAGAATCTTGTAATTCCCTAGAGTAGTTCCTACCATTGCGTCTTTTCCGGGTTGCTATTTAACCCCTGATTGGCATCGGTCGGCAACTAAATGGCGTGCGCCCGGACCAGACGGTTACGAGCGCCAGGAGCAAAGGAGTGCAATGAAGAAGACTACTATTCTGTTTTTGTGGTTGGCTCTTGTCGGACCTGCGTGGGCACAGGCACCCCAGAAAAATGTTCAGAGCAATGCCTCAATCGACGTCTTCTGGGAAAGGTTCCGAGCCGCGGTCACTAAAAGCGACAAAATGGCCGTAGCTAGCCTATCGCAATTTCCGATTGGAATGCCGTATGGCGTAGCCACCATCAGGAACAATGCTCAGCTCGTCAGACGTTATCGCGAGGTGTTCGACACTCAGGCGAACGCTGCTGAGTGCTTCCGCGAGGCGCAGCCAAAGACCAATCCTGACAATTCAAGAGAGTTCACCGTCGGTTGTAAGAACGAGGCTGGCGATGAAGTAGTAATCTATATATTCACCCGTACTCGGAATGGTTGGAAGTTAACCGGACTTGACAACCTAAACGAGTAAGCGAAGTGGGATTGTAGGGGCGGCACTCCGTGGCCGCCCGTCGTTTTTTCCGCCACTCAACTCTATTGAGAGCTCGTCATCACCGTACCTCGGGGCGCCCACGGAGGGACACCCCTACAATTGTTGCCACGTTGTGAGGTGCTTCTGCGCTCAATACTTTGGCACGCTCGAGTCAACTTCATCTGACCAGGCAGTGATTCCGCCTTTGAGATTTATCAGTCGCCCGGGGAAAGAAACCGCTTTCAACGCCTCGATAGCTTTGGCGCTACGAACGCCGCCCTTGCAGTGAAGAACTGTCTCCCGTGCAGGATCGATTTCGCTTATGCGGTTGACCACCTGCGAGAGCGGGATCAACTTTGTGCCAGGCAGGCGAGCGATCTCATATTCGTGCGGTTCGCGTACATCGATAATCTGAATGTCGTCGCCGCTATCCAGCCGGCGCTTCAGTTCGGTCGCGGTAATCTCTTCCAGTTTTGGGGGCTCGGGCTGTTGGTTAGGACTCAAACCGCAAAACGCCTCATAGTCAATCAACTCCGTGATCGTCGGTCTGTCACCGCAGATCGGACACTGTGGATCCTTGCGTAGCTTGACCTCGCGAAACTTCATGGCCCAGGCATCAAATAGCAGGAGACGGTTTACGAGCAATCCCTCGGCACCCAGGATGATCTTAATCGTCTCGTTCGCCTGGATCGCGCCCACGATTCCGGGTAGCACGCCCAGCACGCCCCCCTCCGCGCAGGACGGTACGAGCCCGGCCGGTGGCGGTTCAGGATACAAGCAGCGGTAACATGCGCCGCGCTCCGCCCAGAAGATGCTCGCCTGTCCTTCAAAACGAAAGATCGACCCATAAACGTTCGGCTTGCCACTCAGCACACAAGCGTCGTTGACCAAGTAGCGAGTCGGAAAATTATCGGTGCCGTCAACCACGATGTCGTAATGCTCAAAGAGACGCAGCGCGTTGTCACTCGTTAACCGAGCTTCGTGTGTTTCAATCTCGATGTGCGGATTTATATCGCTCAGGCGGTCGCGCGCGGATTCGATTTTTGGGCGCCCGATGTCTTTCGTGCCATGTACTATTTGCCGCTGAAGGTTGGACGACTCCACCACATCGAAATCGACAATTCCCAGACGACCGACACCCGCAGCCGCTAAATACATCCCTAATGGCGCACCTAATCCGCCGGTACCAATCATCAGCACGCTCGCAGCCTTCAACCGCTTCTGACCTTCGAGCCCAACCTCCGGCATGATCAAGTGGCGGCTGTAGCGCGCAATCTCTTCATTGGAAAGCGAAGGCTGATCAGCTGCAACCTCTGCTTCCGCGGTTGTGCCCCCTGCAATCGAAGGAACAATCATCAGCGTGTCGCCGTCTTTGACCGGCGTGTCGACGCCGGATTGATGGCGGATGTCTTCGTCGTGGACATAGACGTTGACGAAGCTACGCAGTTTGTTCCGGTCGTCATAAAGATGGCGCTTAAGCTCCACGAACTCAGCACTCAGCTGATTGAGAGCCTCACCGGCGGTGCCCGCCTCGACTTCAAATTGGGATTTGCCGCCGGCAAACTGGCGCAAAGCGGTTGGTATTGTAATCGTGACTGGCATCTCAACTTCCTTTCGTCAACTCGCGTTTAAGATTTCTTCCTCATTAAAGCGTGAACGATCCGGCTGCAGTTCCCATGAAAACAGATCTGCGGCATCCCCCGACTTAACGGAGACGACAATGTACGAATAGAGCGGCCAGGCGTGGTCGAGATCATACGCCGACGGCACTGCCCGGTCATCCGGATGAGAATGGTAGAAGCCGATGACGTCAAGGCCCTTTGAAGCCGCGTATTTCTCGCCTCGCATCAATTCCTCCGGCCGAATCAGAAACCGATTGCGTTTTGCCTCTTCCTCGCGTGCATTTGAAATCGGATAAGTCTCGGAGCAAAACTTGGCGCCACCATCCCCCGAAAAGCTACCAAGCAAAAGCCCGCAGCACTCGTAGGGATAGTCGCGCTCGCCATGAGCAGCTATTTCGTCACGTTGTTGGGCAGCTAATTTGATCATTTAGAGGTTAATCTACGTACTTCTCACCTCGGTCGCAAAGGATTGTGACTACAACCGCACTTCTACCGAGAGCGCGCGCCACTCGCAAAGCGGCAAACACGTTCGCTCCGGAACTGGTGCCCACTAAAAGCCCTTCTTCCTCGGCCAAACGCCGAACCATTTGTTGCGCATCTCCTGTTGAGACTTCGACGCTCTCGTTAGCAAGCGTGGGATCGTAGATTCCTGGAACCATAGCCGTGGCCATGTGCTTCAAGCCCTCAAGCCCATGCAAAGGTGAATCGGGCTGCATTGAAATCGAGCGAACCTTCGGATTGAGTTCCTTCAGACGCCTGGCAACGCCAACGAACGTGCCCGAGGTTCCCAGACCGGCGATGAAGTGCGTGATGCGTCCTTCTGTCTGCGCCCAGATCTCGGATGCGGTGCTTTCGTAATGGGCGCGCCAATTGGCATCATTGTTGTACTGATCCGGGTAGAAGTATTTGTCAGGTTCTTTCTCGAACATTTCGCGAGCGATTACTTGCGCACCATCAGTCGACTGCAGCGGGTCTGTTTCGATCACCTTGACACCGAAGCTGTGCAAGATCCGTTTACGTTGTGGCCCTGCATTGCTGGGAAGGCAAAGAGTGATGGGATAACCACGCGCGGCTCCAATCATTGCATAGGCAATTCCGGTGTTGCCGCTGGTGGCGTCGAGAATGGTCATTCCGGGCCGCAAAGTTCCCTCACGCTCGCCGGCAAGGATCATTGCCAACGCCGGACGATCCTTTACTGACCCGCCCGGATTCAAGTGCTCAGCCTTCCCGAAAACCTGGACATCGTACGGCAACTCGCGAGTGATTCGGCGCAGGCGAATCAAGGGCGTATGGCCTACGGCTAGCTCGATAGAGTTTTTTGAGACGCCATGATCTATTTGTTCGATAACACTTGTGCTCATGATATCCAACCTCCGTAGCTCCCATAGGAATTCGACGCTGCCGACAAAAATAAAAACCGGTCGCAATTTCCTTTTCAGGGTTGCGACCGGTTTTTTGAAAACTTTTGCTGCGCTAGTTTTAGGTCAGGTGCCATTTCGCGCTGCAACTGCTCTCCCGATCGCGTCCCCAACAACAGGCGCAACAGGCGCAATAGCAACAGCAGTAACAGTAGGTGTTATTCATATGGCCCTGACAAACTCTGTAGAAGGACTATAGGCAACTTGCCGAAAACCTGTCAAGCCAACTCCCCCGCCAGACCTGTGGCTGCCGGCGAGTCAACCTTGCATTCAACTCAGGAGGTCAGATTAAGCTACACCAATTCACAGGTAAGGAAGGGCGGGTTTACCCCCGCTCGAGATGCGCAGCCAATCAACCTTGAATCGACAATTTAAGGATGAATGGCTGCGCATCTCGAGCGGGTAAACCGCCCTTCCTTACCTGCAAATTACCTAACTTCCGTTTGCTTCTCGCACAGCCTCTACCTTGGTCCCGTACATTGATTGGCCGCTATCAGGGATCTGCGAGCCCTGCCGCTTACTATTGCGGCCTGCTACAATTCAGCTTCCATGAAAACACTCGGCCTTATTGGCGGCATTGGACCAGAATCAACCATCGAATACTACCGCTATATCATCGCCTGTTTTCGACAACAGAAACCTGACGCCGGCTACCCGGCCATTGTCGTTAACAGCGTCAACCTAACGCAGTTAATTGAGTGGATGAACGCGAATGAGTTAGAGAAAGTAGTTGAGTATCTGGTTGTTGAAGTTGAAAGGCTGGCCAAGGCGGGCGCCGACTTTGGTGCCTTCGCCTCGAACACGCCACATATTGTATTTGACCAGGTCCAACGGCAGTCGCGCATTCCGCTGATCAGCATTGTCGAAGCCACCTGTGAAAGGGTTCAGGCGTTGGCGTTCAAAAAGGTGGCACTGTTTGGCACGCGGTTCACGATGCAGGGCCACTTCTACCCGGAAGTATTCTCGCGCGCAGGTGTAGAGCTAGTCGTGCCCGAGCGTGAAGAGCAAACTTACATTCATGAAAAATACCTCGGCGAATTGCTGAACGACATCTTCCTGCCCGAGACACGCCTGGGGCTGCTGGCAATTGCCGACAAAATAAAAGCGAGGCATGGAATCGAAGGCCTCATTCTGGGCGGCACGGAGTTGCCCTTGATTCTGCGCGACGACGAACACAACGGCACTCGCCTGCTTGACACTACTCGCATCCACTGCGATCGAATTGTGAGCGAGATCATATCTTAGGTGGCGCCCTATCGCACCGCCCAATGGATCCCGGCGCTCACCGCCAGCAGGAAACTCTCAACGCCACAGAACCATTTGCGGTAGCCAATGGATCCCGGCACACAACAGAGCAGGAACCACTCAACGCACAACCGTTTGCGGTAGCGTGTTGAGTGCTGGGATCCATTGGCTACCGCAAATGGTTCTGTGCGTTGAGGGGCTTCTGCTCAGGTTGAGCAGGAGCCACCCAACACACAGAACCGCTTGCTATAGCCAGCGGATCCTGCCACTCAACTGGAGGCACTAAGACTTAACATACTTTGGCTATCGACACTCATGACTTACAATGTCCCGCCGACATCTAGACCTCACAAA
>JAMQPH010000731.1 GCA_023717605.1 Pyrinomonadaceae bacterium | reverse complement strand
GGCAGCGAGTGGGGCTGGCAGTGGATATTTCCTGCAACCAGTCATTACGTGGACAGAATCACTGGCGAGAAGCGGCGGCACCATCTTCACGAATCGGTTTTACAGAAAACGGTGAAAGAGGCTGTGCGGAAAGCCGGACTTCCTAAGCCGGCAAGTCCCCACACTTTTCGCCATTCTTTTGCGACCCACTTGTTGGAGGATGGTTATGATATCAGGACGGTTCAAGAGTTGCTCGGGCATTCCGACGTAACTACTACGATGGTGTATACCCACGTGTTGAACCGTGGCGGACACGGAGTTAATAGCCCGGCGGATCGGTTATAACCATTTGATCTTGAGTCGAGTACGGATAAATCCGGCGGCTGAGATCTACCAAGGAGTCGAGTAGATGCCTGCGGGCGATGCCAGCCGCACGTGGTTTTCCGAGATGATCGAGACCCTGCGGCAAGAGTGGAAGCCAGAGATCGAGTGGGAGCAAGTAATCGCCCTCCGCGATCGGCTGGATGCTATGCTCAAAGAGATTCGTTTCTCCCGAGGCATCCGGCCGCCGACGATGTGGTGCCCTGTTTGCAACCAGCACACACAGCAGGCAGCGCCGAGCGTCTCGGTTCGATCTCTTATATTCGCGCTTGGTCGTTTTGGCATTGTCGCCGCAGCGGAAGTGAAGTCGTTGGAGAAGCGCTGGACAAAGCACCGGAAGGAAAACGGCCTTGATCGAAATGGTAAGCCCAACCTGCCTGTATCCACGGGTTCTAACCTTCAGGAACCGCACCGTCATTCGCACGATCCTACTCAACGATATCACTTCAACTTTAGCGAGACCTCGAGCTCGAAGCGCGAGAAGGCGTGTCGGTGGATGGAGGATTTACCCTCGGCGCTAGCGAGTGTTGTCCGAAGATAGGCTGCGACTTGTTAGGGAGATGGGCCGCCGCCCCTGGCAGTGTTTGGCAGCGAGAAGATTGTTGACAACTTGGGGTAGCTGGTGGATATTGCGACCGATTCAAATCTGATTGGTGGAGCCGCCCTAGGAGATGGGCCGACCGGCATTTGTCATCTCCTTAACGCGGCTCACTTAATAGTTGAACTAAACCGCTTCGCGGTGGCTGGGTTTTTGTAAGATCCGTTTCTCTCACTCGCCTTTTTCGTTTTTTCATTCAGTTTCTGGTCTCATAGGACGATGTCATTGATCGGCTTTCTCTGTGATAGCCTCGCTCCCAAATTTATCCAAGGAGGATTGTTATGGGAGCCCTACGAGAAAAGATGGTTGCGGAGATGAAGCTGCGCGACTTCGCATCCAGGACGCAGAAGTCTTACCTTGCAGTAATGGTGGGATTGGCCAAGCATTATCGTCAGTTCCCGGATCAACTGACGCAGGAGCAGATCCAGACGTACTTGTTGCTTTTGCAGGAGCGGGGGCTATCGAGCAGTTCGCTGAACGTCAATATTTCGGGGCTACGGTTTTTCTATCAGCAGGTTTTAGGATGGAACCGAGAACAGTTTTTCTTACCACGGAGAAAACGAACTTGGCATTTACCGGAGGTGTTAAGCCCGAGGGAGGTGGAGCGATTGCTAAGTGCGGCGGTCAAACTGCGTGATCGCTGTTTACTGATGACCGCATACTCAGCAGGGCTTCGAGTCACTGAGCTAATCCATCTCAAACTCAGCGATATCGATCCCGAACGAATGATGATTCGGGTCGAACAGGGCAAGGGAAAAAAAGACCGTTACACGATTCTTTCCCAGAGGCTGTTGGGGGAGCTGAACAGATACAAGCAAACGTATCAACCAGTTTCCTGGGTTTTTTTCGGCAAGAATCGAAATTGCCCAATGGATATCAGCGTGGCACAGAAAGTCTACAATTTAGCCAAGCAGAAAAGCGGCGTTGAGAAAGGCAAGGGTATCCACACGCTGCGCAATGCTTCGACATAATAACCACCTGTTCAATATCCTTTATTTTAAAGGCAACTCTAGATGTCCAGCGACAGTTGGCGGAAATTTCTTTCCCTTATGCACTCTTTGAATCGCTGCTTTTACAGCCGCTAATTCCAGGGCTTTCTCTTCGATAACCCACGGCGCGCACTCGACCACCTGCCGTGCCGGCAAGACACCGCGACGAATCAGTCCTTTGACAAACGTGTGGCTTACTGCTGACCTTCGCGCCGCCTCCTCCAACGTCATCCATCCTTCATGGCCGCTAAATACATCAATTCGGTGCGTGTGGCGAAAACTCACCAACCGTGAAACACGCCAACTGTTACCCTGGCCTGTTCTAAACCCCAGACGGTTCAGTACCCCAGCAATAGTTTTATCGTCGCATACTTTGGCCAACTCGCGTACTAACTCGACCACTTCGCCGCTAGCCGTCCGCCGATGCATCCCCGTCTTGTTGCGCGCTACTCGCAATTCCGTATGCACTCCGCCGGCCCAATGAATCTGCAAGCGATGCTCGGCCGGCTCTTCTACATTGTTAACCACAATCTCCTCGATCACAGTGCGCAAGATCCACTTCTTTAACTCCAACGCCGTTTGCGCTTCATCCCATAATCTTCTTAAATCCTTTCCCATCTCCAACAACCGTCGCTTTTGTTCGTCGGTGAGCGGTGCGGCTTCTCCCCTTAGCTCTTGCAGCCGGCTCTCCAGTTCGGCCATCTGGGCCAAAGCCCCGTTCCACCGACCTTCCAGCTCACCGGCCACTAAGCGGTTCTCCGGTTCCACGGCATCAAACTGCCGCTGCGTTCGCTTGGCCTCATAGCGTGCCCGCTCCAACGCCAGTTCCACACAACGCCGTTTCTCTTGATCCGCCAACGCGACCTGCTCGCTGGCCTGGAGCGCCGCTTCGATCCCTGCCGGTTCAATCGCTTCGAGCACTTGTTCCACCACCGCCGCATCGGTCCGTAAACTTCCCAGTGACAAACACGGGCTTGATCCCCGCAGCTCTCTTCCCCCACTACAACCATAACGAGCCACTTCACCGCGACGGCCACTATAAAGCACGTGCATCTTTCGCCCACAGCGCCCGCAGCGCAACAGTCCCGACAACAACGCCGCTCCTTTCTTCACTGCTCCTCTTCCCTCTCCTTCGCGCTGGGCTAAGTTCTCTGCCATAAGCTCTCGGTTCTTCAGATACTGCTCCCAGCGAATGTAACCGCTGTGATGATCGAGAATCAACACCTCCCATTGCTCTATGGATTTGTAACGTCGGCTTGGGCTCTTACGCGCCCGGCCCTCCACCACGCTCATTTTCGTGCCCGTCCGGCCGAAAGCAAAGGCTCCACCGTAGCAGGGATTCTTCAGAATCTGGTGCACTCGGCTCAGCGTGGCCAACGGCCACACAACCTCGCGCCCCTCGCTGCCGGGCTTGGCCTGCGGCAAACGAATCCGTTCCTCGCGGAACCAGATCATCGTCTGGCGCGCGCTGCCCAACTGGCGAAACTTCTCAAAGACCGCCTCGATTATTTGCTGCACTTGCCGATCGGGATTCTTCTCGATCTGCCCTTCTTCGGTACGCACAAACCCCACCGCCACCTGCCACAGTGCACAGCCGCGATTAACCTTCTGCAAATACGCCTGGCGCGCCCGTTGCCGCAGCAACCCCAGCTCATACTCGCTCATCGTGCCTTTGAGTCCCAATAGCAACCGGTCATTGAGCAACTTCGGATCGTAGATGCCGTCGTCGTCAATCAACACCGTAGCGGTCAAGGCACACAGATCCACCAAGTGGTGCCAGTCCCGATTGTTGCGAGCCAATCGTGAGGCTTCCAGCGCCACCACCGCTCCAGCCATTCCCTGACACACCGCCGCCAATAATCGGCCAAACCCCGGTCGTTCTTGGACTCCGCTGCCCGACCGACCCAAGTCCTCGTCAATAACCACAACTTCATGGAAACCCAACTGCCGGGCTCGGTCGGCCAAGCCGTATTGGCGCTTTTGACCTTCGAGGTGAAAACGGACCTGCTGTGAACTCGACTGTCGAATGTAAACGTAGGCTGCTCGCTTGAGATGCTCCACACTAATCTTCTCGCTCATGTTCCCTCCCTGGTTCACGGTCGACGAAAATGACCCCTCGCAGTAATTCAACAATCAGTTCGCGGCATCGAAGCCGATGGGGTTCGGGAAGTCTTTCCCACAGCCCCTTCTTCCCAAAGGCCAGTCTCTGTTGACGCCAATCTCTCTTCTTTTCTGGGCGCATCGATCCCTCCTCTTCGAAGTGATGGCCCAAATTCTGAATCGGTCGACTGAGAACGCAAGTGCTGCGTCTCGATTAACTCAGCGAGCTCCAGTAATGCTTTAAGCGCAATTAAGGGGTGATCGCATTGCGGTAGTTGACTGCAAAAAACCGCATCGAGCATCCAAGCGGGAACGGCGATCTGGTGTCCTTCGGGGAGCTTAACTACGAAACTTTGTTCGTCGAACCGGCGCAGGGCGCGCACGACTTCGACTTCGGTTCCATAAAACGGATGATGTCGATAATGGATCTTCTGAAGAGAAAATTTGTGAGTAGTATGATGATACGCTGCGCCATTGTTTCGCGACCCATCTTTTAGAGGGCGGAGTGGATCTGGTGACCATCAAGACGCTGTTGGGTCATAACTCGCTTCAGAGTAGCCAGCGCTACCTGCAGATTCGCCAGCCCAAGTTGGGCTTGGCCACGAGTCCGTTAGACTTGCTCGATCTGCGTGACCCCCCGCTTTAGTCGGGCACTATCATGCTGCTTGCCCGTCCAGGGCTGGTGGCAGGAGAGAGAAGCGGGCGCCCCGAGCTGGCCGATATCTTTCGTAGTCACGGGCAGAGCTACCA
>JAMQPH010000714.1 GCA_023717605.1 Pyrinomonadaceae bacterium | reverse complement strand
ACCTACGGTCCCACGGAGGCGAGCACCGACACGAGTCGCCAGAGTTTGCGTCCGGGCGAGCCCATCACGATCGGTTCACCGTTCGCCAATGTCACTTACGTCGTCCTGGAGATCGATCAGTTGCGTCCATTGCCCCACGGGGAAGTTGGAGAACTCTGCATCGGAGGCATCCATGTGGCGCGTGGGTACCGCAACTTGCCGGAACAAACCGTGCAGAAATTCATTACACATCCTCAGTTCGGTCGTCTGTACCGCACTGGTGACAAATGCAGGATCGACATCAAAACGCAGCGCGTCCACTTCCTCGGCCGAATCGACGCACAGCTCAAGGTGCGCGGACACCGCGTCGAGGCACAATCTGTCGAGGATATCCTGCAAACGCAGTTCAGCGAGATCGAGGCCGCTGTTCTCGACTATCAGAACGAGTCGCTAGTCGCTTTTGTCGCCGCACCTTCGATCAGCGAAGGTGAAATCTCCTCGGTCGCTCCAGCGCCGGCGGCGTGGGCCGAACGTGTGACGTCGACGCTGGCAACGCAACTTCCTGCACCTTCAGTGCCGTCAAAAATTTTTCTGGTGGAAAAGTTTGTGATGAAGCCCCTGTCCGGAAAGATTGATCGCACGTGCCTGCCGAATCTGGCCCACCTGCTGAGAACCGGCGAATCCCCTGTCGACTTACCGGCAAGCGCGCGCGGTAACGGTGGTCCAGAAGGCAAGCCGTCTGATGGCGACGCGATCATCGACCACGACTGTGAGCAGGTCTTGGCAATCTGCAGGGCTGTATTCGAAGCGCCGTTGGGGCTGGACGATGAATTCTCAGACGCCGGCGGACACTCGATCGTCATCGCGCGTTTGGCGCAGCGGCTACAAGCCGCCGGATGGATGGCGTCGGTTCGGGCATTGCTAACGGATTGCAATACTGTACGGAAGATCGCACACCGTCCGCGGCTACTAACGGAAGCCTCCAAGCCTGCTGTGGACCAGGTCGTTGTAAACGGCGCCAAGCGTGACGAGGCCGCGGCACAGGTGCTCTCCATCCGATTTTTCACCACCCTCCAGATCCTATTTGCAGTTTTGTTGTACCTTCCCGGTTTAGTGGTGTTCCTCGGTGTCTTTGCCGTGGCAGACGCGACCGTGGTCATCACCGCGAGCCTCTGGGAATTTATCTTTGCGACCTTCTTCCTCTACTTGCTGGTCCTGGGTGTTCCTTTCGCAAATCTGCTCTGGGTGATGACGATCAAGCTCTTCCTGGGTGGGAGTGTCTATCAGAACAATGTGACACCGGGTGAGTATCCCAAGTGGAGCAGAATGCATCTGCGAATCTGGTGTATCGGGAGGATGCAGGAGTTCGTGCTCCGCCCGCTAGCCAGGATCTCTCGCAGTGCGCCGATTAGAGCGTTCGTGCTGGGACAGCTCGGCGCGAAAGTGGGCAAGAATCTTCAGTGCGCCCACGATGCTGAACTCTTTGGGCCACTCGATTTGATCTCTTTCGGGAACGATGTCGCTATCCAGACCGGGGCCTACGTTCAAACAACTGGTTGGTCGAGCCAGCATCTGCTTGTCGGCCCGGTTCACCTCCAGAGCGGTTGCAAGATCGGAATGCGTGCCGCCGTGGGTATCAATACGACCGTGGGCCACGGCTCTTGGGTCACTCCCTTCACTCCGATCCTCAGCGACGTGGGTTCGCAGGAGATTTGGGAAGGAGCTCCTGCTCGCCTCACCGGCCGTTGCATCGAGTTGAAGCGAACGGCGAACACGTGCAAATACGCCTATCCGACCTGGTTACTTGAGACTGTCAACATTCTGATGCAGATCTTCGTCTTCTTCTGGATCAGCGCGGTCCCCATCGCAACTATCTTGTGGTTCGCGAGCGGCTTCATCTTTAACAGGGGAACGTTGACTTCCGATACGGATTTCAACGTGACGTCGTCGTTTGAGATCCTTTGGCTTTTGACGCTCGATGCGGTCATCGCCACGTGGGTCACTTTAGTCGTGACCTCTGTACTGGACTGTCTCTTTATCCGCTTCACCGCCTCATCGCCGGGGCTCTGTCCCTCGCGCGGGCTCAGGGGCGCTCTCCTCATGTACCGGCTGCACATAATGAACTCCGTTCAGAGACATTGGACTTGGACCATCACTGGACAGTACCTGAGGGCCCTCGCTGGCGTACGCTTTCCGCACGTGGGCGCGTCAGAGTGCGACGTAATGTTCAACCTGGTCCCCGAGCTGGCTACTGCTGACTCTCAGGTGTTCTGGTCCAACGGATCATTTACAAACATGCTCGACTATGGCGCCGAGCACTTCAAGCTGCGTCGGCTGGACATGCCGCGGAATTTCTTCAGCGGTAACAATAGCGTGGCGGAGCATGGGCAATTCCCGTCCAACTTCCTCTTAGGCGTCTCCTCGCCGGGAAGTGAGATACAGTTTCGTCGACAGATGCGGTCGCGGCCGGGCGAGTCAATCACTGTGGCGGGAAACCCACCCGTGAAATTCTCCAGCGCATCATTTGAAGAGGAGAATAAAGGCCACGGACGACCGAGTTTTCCACTCTTTCTGACTCGAGTTTTTCTGAACGATCTGTTCAGTATCGGAATGCTGCCCGTCGCGGGAGCGCTCGCCTTCATGATGCTCTACCTTGCTTTGTTGGGATTGGAGGTAGACTCGTTTACTAGCGCACTCATGGCCTTGATCTTCACCGAAGTCGCTCTGGTTTTACTCTGCGTCGTGATCAAGAAAATCCTTATCGGCAGGAAGTGGGGAACCGATCACGCGACGCCGTTCTGGTCCTGGAAACACTTCGCCTACTTTTTCGCGCAGGACTGCTTCTTTGTCTGGTGCCGGACGCCGTTGAGATTCTTCGCCGGAACGATCCTTGCGAATCCAATTCTACGGTGGATGGGATGCCGGATCGGCAAGCGAACCATTGTGGCCCAACCATTGCAGTGCTTCGACTGGAACGCTGTGAGTTTCGGCAATGACTGTTATGTCGACGGTTTCCTGCAGTTCCACACCCTCGAGAACATGATGCTCAAGGTGAAACGAACTCACATTCATGATGGCTGCGCTGTGAACACTGGCGTCACGGTGATGGGTGGCGCGGTCATTGAGCGGGACACCACACTTTACCCGTTGTCGCTGGTCCTCAAGGAGATGAATTTGGTAACAGGGGCATACGAAGGAAGCCCGGCGCAGACTGTGAACGGTGCGACTCTACTCTCCCGATCGCTCTGCGACGATCGGGCGCTGAGCGTCGACAAAGGTTTAAAGGCAGAAGACTACGTCGCTACATCTGCCAGAAGCATACACATCGTTGACAACACTGACTGGCTGAAGACGGTCGCGATCATCCTGGTCCTGGTTGACCACGTTGGCTATTTCTTCATAGAAGATGACAAGTGGTGGAGCGTCTTCGGGCGCCTGGCGGCTCCAACGTTCTTTTTCCTTCTCGGCTATGCACAAACCCGGGGTGTTCCACGCAACTGGATCTGGCTCGGTATCTTCCTTACCCTGCTTGATAGCTGGCACAACGACTGGGATTGGGTCGCGCCCAACATTCTTTTGAGCTTCGCACTTATCCGCTTCGGGCGTCCCTACGCAGAAAGCCTTTTGCAACGTCACGGCTGGATCGGCTTCGCCCTACTCGCCGCCTTGCTTTTCGCATTGCTTCCTGCGACGGCGCAAGTTGTTGATTACGGCGCCGAGGGATGGCTGTGGGCCCTCTTCGGCTTGTCACAGCGCAGGTACGTGGATGACAAATCAGTTCCCAACTTAAACGTGACAGCCCAAATCTCGGCGCCGCTCAACACCAGGAGAAAACACCTGGGCCTAATGCGACTGCTGGCGTGTCTTATCGCCGCGGCCGTCTATGTTTGGCTGGAACGAATAGAATTCTCGTTTTCTCAGCTCCAGTCCGGCGTCTTCATTCTGGTCCTGAGCATTTTGTCCCTGCGGCTATGTCTTTTCCTCCGTGGTCCCACACGCATCCAACCGCCAAAACTGGTAGCGGGTGCGTTGGGCTTTATCGGCCGGCACACTTTGGAGATTTACGCCATCGAGCTTGCCGGCTTCCAACTTATCGCAAATCTGATGGACCTCGATACCTGACACGAGTTCCTTTTGCAGAGCCACGGTACATATGACACGAAACGATAGTGCATGGGTCAATGAGATGTTCTCCCAACGAGCGCGCGATGTAACACCGGCCGCTGCGCGCGATGCAGCCTGCGTGTTCTATGCCCCGGTTTCGTCTGATCCTGAGGTGGCCAGCCGTTGTGCATCAATTCTGTCTGATCATGAGCGGGAGAGGTCGGAACGCTTTGTAACGAAGGAGCTCAAGACTCACTTCGAACAACGACGGGCGTTTCGTCGCTACTGTGGCGCACTCGCGCTCGGCTCGAAGTCATCTTTGACGGAGATCGTCTTCGAAGAAACTGAGAATGGGCGCCCGTACCTTCGCGATCGGTCAGATCTATGGTTTAGCTTTTCCTCTTGCCGGTTAGGTTTCATCGGGACATGGTCCGCAACACACGGGCTCGGGGTCGATATCGAAGACCAGCCGATTGACATGGAGGTGCCAGAACTCGCCCAAATGTACTTCACAGAATCTGAGTCACGAACTGTCAGAGAAGGAGGCCCCGCCCGGCTCCGAACGTTCCTACAGCTTTGGAGTCTCAAGGAAGCGGGGCTGAAATCAATCGGTGAGGGATTACCGTTTGGCCCTGACGTGTTCGAGTTCGCACTGGAGGGGCGTTTGCGCGTTGTTGACGCGCCGCGAGAT
>JAMQPH010000696.1 GCA_023717605.1 Pyrinomonadaceae bacterium | reverse complement strand
TCGAACTTTATAAAAAACGCCGCTTCAAAACTGCCCGGAGCTTTCGTCTATCGGACGGCAGACCTCTTCCGGGAAGACGTGAATGATAGAGTCGATATCATGGACATGTGGGGTTACCGAGACGAGTCCGTCGACTTTTTCATCTGCTCTCATATCCTGGAACACGTCAGTGACGACAGAAAAGCTCTCAGCGAGCTATATCGGATTTTGAAGCCCAATGGTCAGGGAATCCTGGTGGTTCCAATCGTATTGAGTCTCGATGAGATTGATGAAGACCCATCCGTTACGGATGTTGGCGAGCGGTGGCGTCGATTCGGCCAGGACGACCATGTGCGCATGTATTCCAAAGAGGGATTTTTGTCGAGGACCCGGCAGGCTGGGTTTAATGTGCGTCAACTTGGCCGAGAACACTTCGGGAAGGACACGTTCAAAACTTACGGGATTACCGATCAGAGCGTGCTGTACATTGTTGAGAAAAATGACTAAGAGCACGAGCTTTGGCGCTTCAAAGTCAGATGACTCGACAGTTAGCGGATACCTGCATCCTGCTTATGCAAGCTCGCTGGTTCAGTTCGGATCACCACGCCAACTCCCTCGTTGTCAGGGGTGGATTCTAGAGCGCCGGATTAACGGATCCGACGCCCTCGATGCAATGGGATGTTACCCGATTTTCGCTTGTCAGGACTGGGCACAAATACATTCTGATCTTGAAGGCCTGGGCCGAGCACTGGTGAGTTTGTCACTGGTCGCGGATCCGTTCGGCGAGTATGACCTGGCATACCTGAAGGACTCTTTCCGCGATCTGGTGACGCCCTTCAAGGAACATTTCGTCGTTGACCTCGGTCGGCCCCTGGATTCCTTCGTGCACGCGCATCACCGCCGCAATACGCGCAAGGCTCTACGCGACGTGCAAGTGGAGGTATGCGCCGACCCGGCTGCCTCTCTCGACGATTGGATTGGGCTCTATCAGGTCTTGATAGAAAGGCACCGCATCAGCGGGATAGGCGCCTTCTCCAGAGAGTCATTCGCCAGACAGTTGGTCGTTCCGGGCATCGTGGTTCTGAGCGCAGTTCACAATGGCACGACCGTGGGAATGCTGTTGTGGTACGTTCAGAACGACATTGCGTACTACCACCTCGGCGCTTATAGCGAGCAAGGTTATGATCTACGCGCGTCGTATGCGTTATTCAGCTATGCCATCGAATACTTTGCCGGACGCGGCCTTAGCTGGCTGGACCTGGGGGGCGGGGCGGGGAGCCGGGCGGGTGCTGCTTCAGGACTGAGCCGCTTCAAGGAGGGTTGGTCTACGGGTGTCCGCACCGCTTATTTCTGCGGAAGGATCTTCGACCGTGAAAGGTACAAAGCTATCACGGAAGCCAACGGGATCCCGGTCACAAAGTATTTTCCAGCCTACCGCCTCGGCGAATTTAGTTGATTGACCGCGGCCTGATATCACATTCTGAAGGGAGACTTACATTCAGGTGCACGGAAAGGTAACGGAACTGCTGGCCGAAGTGCTTCAAGTACCCGCGGCAAGTATCAACGCCGACATGGCGATGAAAGACCTCGAGATCTGGGATTCGTTGAAGCATATGGAGCTGATCGTCGGACTGGAACAGGCCTTCGAGGTTGAGTTCACCTTCGACGAAATCATCGCGATGAAGAGCGTAGGCGAGATCCAGCGAGTGCTGGAGGGGAGAAAGGTGCTCAGTTAACGTGGAGGTCAGTGGCAAAAAGGTAATGCTGACGGGCGGCGTGCGTGGCCTCGGTAGACGAATAGTCGAAAAGCTGGTCGCGAAGGGCGCAAGAGTAACAGTCTTAGACCTGGATGCAGTTGGCCTCGAAGACCTGAGACGGCAGGCAGCCGGCGTGAATTGTCTTCAGTGCGACGTCTCAGACTATGAGCAGGTAGTTGCCGCAATAACACAGTTTCACGAGCAGCATGGAGCGGTGGACGTGCTCATCAACAACGCCGGTATACTTTACAGCGCGCCTTTGGTCCGCGTCGGCCCATCAGGAGTCGAAAGACACGGCGTGGCCGATTGGCACAGGGTGCTGGCGGCTGATCTTAATTCCGTCTTTTATGTCACCTCCTGTGTCGTGGAAAAAATGATCACTACACGAACGCGCGGCGTTGTCGTCAACATCAGTTCTGTGTCGGCGTCGGGCAACGCCGGCCAGTCGGCATACTCAGCCGCAAAAGCAGGAGTGAACGCACTAACTGCAACCTGGGCAAAGGAGCTGAGCCTGATGGGTATCCGCGTGGTCGCTGTCGCTCCCGGCTTTACCGAAACTGAATCTACCCGACTGGCTTTGAGCGAGTCAGTTCTAAAGGAAATCATTAAACGAGTTCCGCTGCGTAGACTAGGCACTCCGGATGAAATAGCCGACGGAGTGCTTCATGTTATTGAAAACGACTTTTTCAACGGCAAAGTCTTTGAATTGGACGGCGGGCTTGTGATCTAGTTTCGGGACCTTCGAATCAACGAAAGCAAAACAACGGAGATAAGGCGCATGTACGACTACAATCTCGGCCTCCGTTTTCAAGATACGGCGGAGCGCTGCGCCGACAGCACGGCCATCTGGTTCGATAAGCATGATTTGATCAGCTACCGGGATTTGAACAAGCTCTCAAACCGAACAGCACGTTGGCTGCTTGATCTCGGCGTTCGCCGCGGCGACGTGGTCTGCGTGTCAGGTGACAAATCGACACTTACATTCGCTTTCATCATCGCCTGCTTGAAGATCGGTGCAATTTATTGTGTCCTTGATCCGGAGAGCCCAAAAGAGCGTCTGCGCAAGATTGTCTCTAACTGTTTGCCTAAACTACTCCTGGCCGAGCGTGGCTTTCTCGACAGAGCCGAAGCTATACGCACCGAACTGGGCCTTTTCGTCCAGGAAAAAGATTCGAGCAAACTTACGGCGATCGTCGAAAAGTTCGACGATAATAACTTGCCCCAGACCAGGAATATCACTGGTTCTAATGCCGCGTACATCATGTTTACATCCGGTTCGACAGGCTTTCCCAAGGGCGCGGTCATGACTCACGCTAACGTTCTGAACCTGATCAAGTGGGGGCAGGAAACTTATTCGCTCACACCCGACGACGTGATGACAAATGTCAATCCGCTTTACTTCGACAACTCTGTCTTCGACTTTTATGCTGCGCTCTTCTCGGGTGCTCGACTCGTGCCGTTTTCAAAGATGGAGGTCGCCGACCCAAAAGTACTTGTGGAAAAAATTGACGCCGCAATGTGCACGTTCTGGTTCTCTGTGCCTTCACTCCTGATCTTCCTCCAGACGATGAGGGCAGCCGATGGCCAAAGACTTCGCTCTATCCGACGCTTCGTTTTCGGCGGCGAAGGCTTCCCCAAGGCCAAGCTCAAGGCTCTCTATGACGCATACGCTGATTCGAGCGAGCTATTTAATGTCTATGGGCCCACAGAATGTACATGCATCTGTTCGAGCTATAAGGTAACTGAGAATGATTTTCGGGAACTTCATGGACTGCCGCCCCTAGGCTCCATTGCCGACAACTTTTCGTACGCAATACTTGGTGACGATGGCCGCCGCGTTACAGAGGGTGAAACCGGCGAGCTCTGTTTGATGGGCCCGAATGTCGGCCTGGGTTATTACAACGACCCTGAACGAACTGCGGCTAGTTTCGTGCAGAACCCATTAAACGATCGGTTCCGCGAAGTTATGTATAAGACGGGCGACCTGGCCCGAGTCGACCCGGGCGATGGAAAACTCTACATAGAGGGGCGCAAAGACAATCAGATTAAACACATGGGTTACCGGATTGAACTGGAGGAGATCGAGGCGGCGCTTCACTGCCTGGAGTACGTCTCCGAGGCAGCCGCACTACATAGCAGCACCAATGGTTTGAGTCGAATCGTGGCAGTGGTCGCTTCCCGCGAGAACTTCGATGACAATCGCATCCGGACAGATCTCGCACGGATCATTCCGAGCTACATGCTACCTTCGGTCGTTCATCGCGAGGAAATGCTTCCTAAGAACCCTAATGGTAAAGTTGACCGAAAATACCTCACTGAAAAATATATCAACGCTAAATGAAGAGAGAGTTTGGGCGTGAGTAAGATTGTAATCTTCGGCGCGGGCAAAATCGCGGACGAGGCCTATTTTTACTTGACCACCGACAGTCCACACGAGGTGGTGGCCTTTACGGTTGACGGCGAACACTTGAGCGCTACACAGAAGCTGGGCCTTCCCGTCACTCCGTTTGAGAGTATCGAACGTGATTATCCGCCGAACGATTGCAAGATGTTCGTCGCCGTAGGTTATCAGGATCTCAACAAGTTCAGGGCCCGCAAATATGAGGAGGCGAAGGCGAAGGGTTACCAACTCATCAGCTATGTCAGTTCACGCGCTTCAAACTTCGCGCAGGTTGAGGTGGGTGATAACTGTCTTGTACTGGAGTTCGCGGTAATCCAGCCCTGTTCGAAAATCGGTAACGACGTATTCATCTGGAGCGGTAATCACATTGGGCATCACGCCACCGTCGGCGATCACTGCTATGTAGCGGGCAACGTTGTAATCTCAGGCAACTCGGTTGTCCAGCCTTATTGCTTCCTCGGCGTCAGCGCGACACTTGGGCACGAGATTACCGTGGGCGCTGAGAGCTTTATTGGCGCCGGTTCTCTAATCACCAAAAATGTCGAACCGAAGAGCGTTTTTATCACTCCGGACACGCAGAAATTCCGCCTCGACTCATCCGCGTTTCTGCGGCTGACGAAAATGAAATAAACATGGTCGAGCTTCAACCGGATGATTTTTTGCGAGTACTCCCGCTATATCGCTCGGCTGGGAAAAGTTTTCCGCTGATCTCGGCCGTAATTCAGAATAAACAGCGCGGTCAAATCTTCGCCGACACTCGCGAAAACCCACGCGCAGCAATAATCGTAACTAACTTTGGCTTCATGTTTCTTACCGGCGAGGAATGCGAGTCGTTCGATGACGAGCTCGCGAGAGTTTTCACGACTAGCGGTAAATTCAAGCCATCCTACTTGCTTTGGTACTCACCCCCCGAGGGCTGGCAAGCGAGGCTCGACTCCATTCCAGATCTCGGCCGCCGACGCGAAAGAGTTCGGCTCGACTTTCGTCCGGATCAAGCCGGATGGTTGGGCGAGCCCGTTGACAGCCCAGCCGGATTCGAGTTGAAAGATTTATCTTCTGAGCTGATCCCGAAGACTGAGAAGTTTGGCGTCAAGCTTGACTCGAGGTTCTGGGGCTCCACCGCTGACTTTCTCAAGAACGGTTTTGGCGTCTGTCTTATGAGGGACCACGAAATCGTCAGCGTTTGTTACGCTGCGGCCGTTGCAGATGGTTTAGCGGAAGTGGACGTTGCGACCGATGAGGAGTTTAGAGGGCGAGGGTTTGCCGGCGTTGTGACTCGAGAATTCATTAGGCAGTGTTTAGATCGAGGGCTTGCCCCCACCTGGGATTGTTTCACGTACAACACGAGCTCCCTCAAGCTGGCAAAGAGTTTGGGCTTTGCCGGGGAAGCCAGGTATCCATTTTATTCGTTCAACGTGCCGATCAAGTCTTAGGGGTCTGGCAGGGTTGAATTGTCATCGTGAAGGTTACCCTTTAGACTTGGAGATTATCGGTATTAGAGGACAGTTGGAGTTCTGAATGAATCAAGAGCGCAATATTTACGTCTGCCCCGAAACTCGAGGCCGGCTCAGATGCATGCCTGACGCGGTAAACGGAAGCGAGATTATTTCAGGTCGTCTGATCAACGAGCTGGGAACTGAATTTTACATTGAGGAAGGTATCCCCGATCTGACCTTTCCCCGACAACTTGCCGGAGAGCAGCAAGAGACTTTGAGCTACTACGAAAACGTGGCCGATGTTTACGATGATGTGGCCCATTTATCCTTCCAGATCCAATATGTTGATGAGGCAAAGGCGCGCCAGGACTTTGTTAAATTACTCAATTTACAGCCAGGCTTCCGCGTGCTTGAGCTCGCTTGCGGCACGGGCCGTGATTCCGGGTACATCGCCGAAAAACTGAACGATACGGGACAGTTGTACCTCCAGGATATTAGCCGCGCGATGCTGTTACAGAGCAAAAAGAAATTGTCGAGCGTTTCTGTTCCTGTAGAGTTTGTCATCGGAAATGCCTGCTTCCTTCCCTTCCCGGATAACTATTTTGATGCTGTGTTTAGTTTTGGCGGGGTCGGCGTATTCGGCGACATAGCGAAAAGCTTGAAGGAAATCGTACGCGTTTCTAAAACAGGAGCAAGAGTCGTTGTAGGCGATGAGAGTATGCCGCCATGGCTCTACGATACCGAGTACGGCAAGATCCTGCTCAATAACAATCCTTTATTTAAGAAGTCAATTCCTCTCGAGCAAATTCCGATAGAGGCACGCGAAGTAGTAGTTCGCTGGGTGGTCGGCGGCGTGTACTACCT
>JAMQPH010000685.1 GCA_023717605.1 Pyrinomonadaceae bacterium | reverse complement strand
CATTCCTTGGTGGGATGGTGAGGCGCGTGTGTCCCACCGGGAACGTAGTAGACGAAAAATGGTCGTTCGGGGTCGACCTCGCGCAGGTCCTTCATGTACTGAATGGCGTCGTCGGCCATGGCCGTGATGAGGTTCCACGACGGTTTGCCGAGATACGGCGCGATGGCAGTGGTGTTGCGGAAGAGGTTCGGTTGCCACTGGCTGGCGTCGCCACCGACGAAGCCCCAGAAATAATCGAAGCCCATTCCGTTCGGCCATTGATTGAACGGCCCGGCCTGGCTCGACTGATACGAGGGCGTGTTGTGGTTCTTGCCGAACCACGACGTGGCGTATCCGTTCTCCCTAAGGATGGTGCCAATGGTGCCCTTCTCAATCGGGATGACCGAGTCGTAACCCGGGAACCCCGTCGCTATCTCGCCTACCACCCCGAAGCCCACTGAGTGATGGTTGCGGCCGGTAATCAGAGCCGCGCGCGTCGGTGAGCACAGCGACGTGGAGTGGAAATTCGTGAACCGCAGCCCCGCCTTCGCGACACGATCCATCGCCGGTGTGGGAATGACGCCGCCGAAGGTGCTCGGTGCACCGAAACCCTGGTCGTCCGTCATTATGAGCAGCACGTTGGGCGCGCCCTTCGGCGGCACGACGCGCGGCGCCCACCAGGCCTGCGACTCCGAGGCCTTTCCCTTAATCACTCCGCCGAAATTCGGCTTGGGCGGCGGAAGCTGCTTTCCGTCGATCGTCGTGGTAGCGCCCGGCGAACCCGGCGCGCCAGTAGAGTGCTGGGCGAGTGTCGAAGCCGGGGCAAGCCCAGTCAAAGCGACCAGCAGCAGACTAGTAGTCGATCTCTGGAATATATTCATGTCTTGTCTCCTTATCAATACATGCGCGATTAAGTACACGAGACCTGGCCTGCGCCGTTCAACTGCAAAAATGAACGTCTGTGAGAGCAAACTCCCGTCACTATTATTGACTCCGCTAATAATTAGAGTTGTCGATTTCTACAACTACCTCTTTCTTCGGATAGGTCAGAATTGCCTGGGCCATGTAGACCTGACCGCTCGGTAACATGGCGTAGTAGGCTATCAGAGTTACCGGATTCCCTTCGTATGTCGTCGCAATTGAGGTCCGGCGAAAAAGCATCGCTGTGCGATCGATCCAGATCGTCATTGAGTCGCCACTCTGATTCATGTTGTGCATCGCGATCTGAACTGCTCCGGACATGTCACCTTCGCCGGCTGAAAACGTGGCCTGCTTGAGAGACGCTTGCATCTGCTCGTGTGGGAGTTCGGTATACGATTTCACCAGCGCGGCGATGTTATTCATCATGTCCTTGAACTCGCCTGTTTTCTTGGCCACCACTGCTGCCTTTAGACGACCTCGCCTTCCGCCACCAGAGTCCTGTGGCGACGAATCCGCCGGTGGATCTTCACTCAGTTGCGTCTTCTGCTGGTTGCCATACATGTCGTAGCTAATCTGGCTCAGCGTTACTTTCTTTGTTTCGCCTTTCAACTGGAGTTGCATGCGCTGCTGGTTGCTAAAGGCTTTCAACGCCTGAGCGTTTGCCTTTATCGTCCCAGCCACTTGCTCAGGATTCATGCCCTGAGGGAAAGCAGGCTCAACGCCTGCGGAAGTGAGTTGGCTTCCGCCTCCCGCGAGTAGAAGTGCAGCCAGCAGAAACGCTCCGAGCACGCGATAGACAAGCGCAGAAGACAGGATTGTATTCGTCAGTCTGCGCTTACGATTAATTTCATATTTGGAGTATTTGGAGTTCATTGTTTTGTCCTCATCTTTTCCTTACTCGAAGTTAATTAGCGTCTGCCACCACCGCCGCCTCGACCACCGCCGCCGAACCCGCCACCGCCGCCACCGAATCCACCACCTCCTCCGCCAGAGCGTTGCATGTTCTGAAAACTCTGACTCTGGGCTGCGCCACGATCTCGGTTCTGAGATTCCTGATTCATCTCCTGGGTTGGAGCACTTCTCTGAGCGGCGGCTGCGGAGCTGCTACGTGCCTGTTGGGTATTTGCAGAACTGCGCGCCTGTTGTTGGGCCGCGCTCGCATTTGCCGAACTCCAGTTTCCATTGCTGTTGTAGCTCTGCCAACCGCTACCGGTGTTCTTGTAGACATTGCCATCGTTGGAGGCGTACATATCGCCGCTTGAAGTCTTGACTGCGCCGCCGCTTCCATAAGCAGTATTAGCTCCCACCGCCGCAGCCCCCGATGTGGATCTCGCCCCCGCAACGGTGCCTTGCGAATTAGTGGCGTGGCCGGTTTGCACGGCATTGTTCCCGTTGCTCACCGTCGAAGAACCCCATTGGCCATAGGTGCTGGAGTGCTGTTGCGTTTGGGCGTAAGTGCCTGTGCGCGGGTTATAGGCTTGGGCAACGCTGTTGGTCCCATAAGCGGTAGACGCGGAGGCGCCGCGCGCATATGTTCCGGTGTAGGGGTTATAAGCCTGGCCAACGCTGGCACTGCCATATGGTCCATACGCGGTGGCGCCGCGAGCATAAGTTCCGGTGTAAGGGTTGTACGCGGCTCGCGCGGTGGCTCCGCCGTACGGCCCGTAGACACCGACGGCCGAACCATAAGCTCCCATATAGGCGTTGTAGTAAGAGCCGTAGCCGTAAGTGGCGGCATACGGGTGATAGATTGGATAGCCAACGGCCGGGTAGTACAGGTAAGGCGGATAGTAGTAACCGGTGCCGCCGGCGATGATGGCGCCTACCGTTGCGCCAACAATGAAAGTTCCCATGTAGCCGGCAGTGTAGCTCGCCTGCACATTTCCGTCTGAAGTCGTTGTCTGCGTGACGTAAGTGACGTTGTAGACCGGAGAGCTCGGTGGAATTGTGTAGATCTCTTGCGGTATGGAAGTCGCGGTTTGCCAGGGCCCCTGAGGCGTCGTT
>JAMQPH010000677.1 GCA_023717605.1 Pyrinomonadaceae bacterium | reverse complement strand
TTGGGCACCATCTGCGCGTACCCCAAGTTTGCCCCCATTCCATTTAAAGAAGACGACATCTGGAATGGATACCCCGAAGAGACCAATGCACCCTACGGTCTTGCCAAGAAGATGATGCTGGTGCAGTCGCAGGTCTATCGTGAACAGTATGGGTTCAATTCAATCGTGTTATTCCCGGTGAACCTCTACGGCCCTCGCGATAACTTTGATCTGGAAACGTCTCACGTCATTCCAGCTTTAATACGCAAATGTGTGACCGCAAAAGAAGCAGGCCAAGCCACACTTACGTTGTGGGGAGACGGATCTCCGACTCGAGAGTTTTTGTATGTTGAGGACGCCGCAGAAGGCATCCTTCTCGCAGCTGAACGCTATGAAGGGAATCAACCCGTCAATCTGGGGACAGGGGAGGAAGTCACGATTCGCAACCTTGCCACCATGATTGCCGCGGAGGCTGGTTTTGCAGGACAGATCGAATGGGACACCACCAAGCCCAACGGGCAGCCTCGACGGTGCCTGGATGTCAGCCGAGCCAAAGAACTCTTTGGCTTTCAGGCCCGACATAACCTGCGCGAGGGTCTCAAGAAAACCGTCCAGTGGTTCCACGCCAACCGCAACAATCTGCGACAAATCACCTTCTGAAGAGGCCAATTAGCCCTCGTTGCACAAGGTGGCTAAGCAGGCACGCCGTGTTCAGCTTGTTTAGTGCGTCGCACGGTGACGGTCATCTCTACCCGTGACCCCAATCGGTTGATGATCGACATGAGGCGGTCAACCGTGAATCGCCCAAGGTCCGCATGACGGATGCGCGAAAAGTCGGCTGCCGCAATCCCTGTGCGATCGTGTGCGTCGCGTACGCTCAGGTCTTCACGGTCGAGCACCTTGATGATCTCGGCCGCCAGGATGGCCTTGAGCTGTTCGGTATCCGCGTTCTTATGCCCCAGGTCACGGAATGCGTTTCCACTTCCCCTTACGATTGCCGGTTTTGTGTTCATCCCAGTATCTCCTTTACGCTCTTCAAACGGTTCTTGATCAGGTCGATGTCACGTGCAGGTGTTTTGACGCCCTGTGTCGATTTCTTTTGAAACGCATGGATGACCCAAATGTCCCCGCCAAGCTGTACGGCATAAACCACCCGGAATGCATCACCGCGAAACGGCAAGGCAATCTCGAACACGCCGGAACCCATCATACATATCCTTGATCTCGCCTCTGGCGGTTTGATGCGAGAGTCATGAGGCAGGTCTAAATTCAATATCCTATAACACTATATATCAACCATAACATTAAACTATATCTTTGCCTCCAACGTCGTGCCTCCGTCCTCAAACCTTCTCCACCCTCTAACCTCCAACCTGTACCCTCGCCAGACTGTTAAGCGGGGCGAAACGTTTCGGGGTTGAAGAATTCGATCCCTTCGCGGTCTGCCGCCTGAAACAGTCGGGCATCCGCAGAGACCAGGACCGGGTGGAGTTCCTTAATTGACAGGATCACAGCGAGATGAAGGGCATCGAGGGTGCGGAGGTGATGCTGGAGGATGAGGTGCTGACTCCGCCGAATATGTGCGCGGTCCAACTCAAGCAACCAGAACTCTGCCAACAAGTCCTGCGCCGCGACGGCGAGGATCTGTGTCAGACCCTCACGGGTGAGCGCGCCGTCCTGACATTTACGATCCAGGGCCGAGGTCAGTTCCGTGATCGCCAAATTGGCCGTGACCAGACTGGCGGCGGGATCGGCAAAGAGCCGATCCACCTGGTCGGAGCCTAGCTCGACGTGATAGCGTTTGACGAGCGCGCTGGTGTCGACGTAGAAGAGGGGCACTAGGAATGTTCGCGCTCGTCGATGACCACCGCGGCTAACGACGTGGGGAGTCGCGTCCAGGCGGCACGGGCGTGAGAAAGGGTTACATGGGGCCGAAGCAGTTCCTGGAGACCATAACCCCGGCCATCCGACACGGCGACCGAGACATGATCAAACACATGTTCAGCCATGAGTTTTCTGCTACTTGGTTCCACGTCCAGTTTCTCCGGGCCTACGGGATGTACTGACATCGGCTGTTTCCAAGCGTTGATACAGGCAACCATACCAAAACTCGATTTCGCTGGCAACCTCTGTTTCTCTCCTCGATTGATGAAATCCTCGGGAGTGTCGGTCGTGTTCATGTAGCTCATCAGCCAAGCCTGGCGAGCCGCCGTGGCCTCCCGACTCAATTCCAGCAGGCAGTGACAAAGAGGTCTGAGGATTGAGGTGAGAGGCCCGAGGCAAGTCGGAATTCAGGAGCCTCTCCCCCTCAACCTTAACCTCAACCTCTCTTTTTGCCTTCAGCCTTCTCCCCTCCAACCTCCCCCTTCTAACCTCCTGCTTCCAACCTCCTACCTCCAGCCTCCAACTTTTCCCCCTCCAACGTTCCCAACTGAACGAACCTGCCGAAGCACGCGCTGTTTTCCCTCTCTCATACCCGCGGAAAAGGCCCAAATACGTTGAAACGTAACGGGTTCAGAAACTACCGTGAATGGTCCAAGACTTGCGAACTTGATGCCATTTGCTTTCATAACCCACAGGAAACAAGAACGTGAACGAAACCAACGCATTATCC
>JAMQPH010000671.1 GCA_023717605.1 Pyrinomonadaceae bacterium | reverse complement strand
TTTGTGCGTTCGATCCACGCGTCAATTCGCTTCTCGAGTACATCCATGGGCAGGGCACCCGCGCCGAGAACCTCGTCGTGAAAGGCGCGAATATCAAATTTGTCGCCCAACTCTGCCTGGGCTTTTTTGCGCAATCGCAATATCGTTAGTTGACCGATCTTGTAAGCCAACGCCTGGCCCGGCCACGCAATATAGAGGTCAGCTTCAGACTGAAAATACGCCTCGTTGGCACTCGAATGATCGCGCATGAACTGCAATACCTGGTCGCGGGTCCAATCCTTATAATGAATGCCGGTGTCGACCACCAGTCTGACGGCACGCCACATCTCATCGTCGAGTCGACCGTAGTTGCTATAGGGATTCTGATAGAAACCAACTTCCTTTCCAAGTCGCTCCGAGTAGAGGGCCCATCCTTCGACAAAGGCCGTGTAAGAGCCTTGTTGGCGGAAAGGTGGTAACTCCGGCAACTCTTGAGCGATCGAGATTTGCATGTGATGCCCGGGTACTCCCTCATGGTAGGCAGTGTCTTCATTGTTTATCGTCAACTGATTTTCATAGTCATAAGTGTTAACGAAGACATGGCCGGGACGCGACCCGTCGGGCGTGCCCTGGAAGTAAGACGTAGACGCAGTCTTCTCACGAAAAGCTTCAACCGGAAGTATCTCGAGTTTTGCTTTGGGCAGGCGGCCGAACAGCTCAGGAAGTTTTTTCCACATCTGGTTGGTATAAGTTTGGTATTCGTCGAGAATCTGTTGCCGCGACTTGGGGTGTACCTCCGGATTCTTCTTCAGCGATTCTTTAAAACTCTTGAGATCGCTGAATCCCAGCTGTTTTGCCACCGCCGTTTCTTCAGCTTCAATCCGCGCTACCTCCTTCAGGCCAAGTCTATGAATTTCTTCCGGAGTCATGCTTGTGGTTGTTTGCCGTCGCACGGCAAAGGCATAACGCTCGGCGCCAAGCGGCAACGACGAAATACCAATTTGGGTTCTACCCTTCGGTGCATACTCATCCCGCACAAAAGTCAGAAATCGTTGGTAGGTTGGCAATACCTGATCGCGAATCGCTGCGATGACTCCCGCACGTAAACGCTCACGGTCAGCATTTGAGAACTCTTTGGGAAAGTTAGTTGTCGGTTGGGCAAATGGTGTCTCTTCGGGTTTCTGATTGGCGATTCCCGCAGTCTGGTCGGCAACTTCTACGAGCAGGATCTTTGGCGGCATCAAGCCGTCTTTCATTCCCTTACGCATCTGGACCATGACCTCATCAAAGGCCCGTGGGAACTGTTGCAGGCGGGCGATGTAGTCATCGTAGTTCTTGACGGTGGAGAACGAGAGCGAAGTAACGAGTTGCGGCAAGTCGAGATGAATACCGCGAAACTGACTGACAGGCATTTCCCAGTCTTTAAACTTTGCCCCGTTGAGCCGGTCACGTAAGTTCAGCACCATGAGGTCGCGGTTGAGTTGTTCCTGTTCCGGAAACCCTCTCGTGTCAATCGCTTCAAACTTTTGCAGAAAGACTTTCGTCTGGTGCCGTTCACTGTCAATTGCTGCCTGGGAGTTATCGCCCAACTTATCGTTGTAGCGTTTGTCGCCGAGGATGGAGGCAAACTCCGGACCTGTGCGGAGTGTGTATTCCCATTGCTCATCGAGTAGCTTGTGCAATTGCTTGACTCGCTCGTCGACTGATGTGTTCGGCTTTTGTGCGTACACTGAGGCGAGGGATACGGTAATGGCGATTGTTGCCAGCAGCAGCTTCATCAGCGGGGACCTCCGAGTTGTGATCTTCTTCTTCGACAAGAATATTCGAGTCCATCCCAGCGCGGATCGTTGCTCAACCGAGCATGTTCCGCTCCAAAGATTTGTCCTAGTTGCTTCCCAGATGCAATCTGAATCCGCCGCGGATGAGAAGAGGCGGGGCAAGTGTAACCAGCGGTGTCTTACCAACCTGATAACGTTGATTGAAGACATTCTCAACCGCACAGAAAATTTCCATCCGCCGGTTCAAGCGGCGCGATACGAACCCGTCAAGCGTGAAGTAAGGCTCAAGTCGAAACAGGTTCTGATCGTCATCAAACTGTTTCCTCGCCGCTCGTCCCTGGAAAGCCACAGTCAGCAGCGACGGATTGTTGTAGCGGATTTGAAAAGTGAGTTGATGCGGTGGCACCTGCGGTATCAACAGCCCTTCGAGCGTTCGATTCGCCGGGAACTCCACGACCTTCGCCGCCGCAAACAAATAGCCGGCTGAGATTCCACAATCAACACCTCACCTTATAAAGATTACTGTGCAGAAAACTGTGCAAACGCTTCTGAACGGAACAAAACTAACACTAACAGAATCAGACGGCCACTGGTCTAAGTGGTTGACAGAAAGTGAACGCTCCTAAACGCGTTGGAACTGGCTCATTAAGACTGCAAAACCTTTATTCATCGGTTCGATTCCGATCGCCGCCTCCAATCAACTCAATAACTTGCAGACAGTCAGCAACCTCAACTAGATTCTCCCTGTGGGGACTTTTGTGGGGAGTGTCTGACGGTTGTTGGGACTTGCCCTCCTGCGTCAATCGCCAAACGTCCTCGCCGACCGCGTCGAAGCGCTCGTTCATTCCGTAGTCTTTTTCTTCCTTCTGTACTATAAGATCAGCTTGAGTATTGCCCGAACCTCTTATGCTAGTTCCTTCACACACCTCGCAACAAACCAACGAATCGTTAGATCGACCTAAACCGCTGGGTCAATCCGTTGGCCCAGTTGTGGAACGGGATGTAAGTGATATCTGTTAATTGCCACGGCATAAACAAGCGACTGCAATCGCAGACGGTTGCGGAATCCGGTTACGATTTACAAGGAGGTGAGGTTGCTCTCGTCGGTCTTCAACATGGCAATCGCGGGACAGATGGCAGAGAGAAATCCTTGCTTATCAATTCCGCGTTCCGTGAAGAAGAAATTGCCAGCGAGGAACAAGAGGGATCGCGTTTTAGGGCGTGACGAGGAGCTCTTGTTATTTGCTCAGCTTGCTGGCAGGCGCTCTCATCTGCTGGCGGTAGTGCGGTTTGCTCTTGAGACAGGCTTGAGAAAGAGCGAGCTTTGCCAGTTGGAAGTTGAACACACAACCTTGGCCGGTTTCCACAGTTCTTTACCATTGGCAATCAGAAGGTTGCGGTTGAGCCGAATGAGCTGTTAGTGGTGAAGAGCAAGAATGGGAAACCACGGACGCTACCATTGAGTACCGAGGCCCGACGTATCGCGGAGCAGCAGGCGTCCGACCTTACTAACACGAAGTACCTTTTCACGAGCATCAAAGGAGGCATGATTACGGAGATCAAGACAGGCTTTGTCGGGGCCGCGGAGGGTTGTTCGGTAATTCGTTGAAAACATTGGTAGCGGGGGGCGGGATCGAACCGCCGACCTTGGGGTTATGAATCCCACGCTCTAACCATCTGAGCTACCCCGCCACGTTTAGAATCAACAACTTACAGACTTTGTGAGCTTTAGCTGAGAGCCAACTTGTGACGGAATCTTATCATAGAGCACCACATTTAATGCTGGTCACCGTCGATCACCGTAGAAGAAATCGTTGTTTTGCTGCTTGTTTAGATGCTTCGAACTAGCGTGTAAGAGAGCGTGGGAGTTTTGCTCCCAAGGTCTGGCCTGAATGAGTGTCTAAGGTTAATGATTTCATTGGTAGGCTAGCGAGATTTGCACTTCGAATCGTGCCTCAAGATTTTTCATTCTGGGCAAAATCTCGCAAACTTCCAACTGCACTCAACCAAAGTCCGCACCACATACATAAAGGACCGCTGGTTATAACAACTAGCCAGACTCCGGGCCTCCGCATTGCGAATTAGGCTTCCGGCAAAGACGTAAGTAATTGCCTTTTCGAAAGTTGCAGCCACCGAAGAAAATTAGGGGTTTTTACATTCCTTCCCATTCCATACCATTGCATCTACGCCATGTGCTGTTAATTCTGTCCACGTATTGGCCACTTGGAGACCTAAATTCTTAGGAGCCTCTAGGGTAGTTTCAGCATCACACCCTGACACAGGCCGAGAGGCTCAAGTCGAATTTACGTTTGAAGCGCGGGCGACCTGCCGGAGAGCACGGCCCTCAGGCTGGCTCTCGCTCTATGTAATTGCGACTTTGAAGTGCCGACCGTGTGCCCGGACAGCCGCGCAACCTCCTCGTGCTTGTAACCTTCGACGTCATGCAGGATGAATGCTGATCGGTAACCATTCGGGAGCATCCGCACCGCCTGCTCGATCGCAAGCCGATCAATCAACGGCTCGGCAGGATCAGTGCGACCCGCCCGCCTCGGCACGCGCTCGGGAATTTCTCCGTCGCTCGTTTGTGTTTCCGGCCTCGAGCTGCGATAGCGGAAGTGCATGTTGACTTGATTGATCACGAGGCGGTAAAGCCACGTGGTGAATGACGCCTCGCCCCTGAAGCTGCCTACCCGGCGCAAGACGGAGACAAATGATTCCTGCGTCAGGTCTTCGGCGTCCGCTTGATTGCCGGTCATACGAACGGCGAGGCTATAAACAAATCTTCTGTGACGACTGTAAATCTCGTCGAAGGCCGCTGCGTCTCCATCCGCGGCCAAACGCGCCAGCTCTTCGTCGGACCGATTTGACTTCTCATCATGGATCATTTGCTTCTTCCTCCGGTAACGTCTGCCGCGGGCTCGCGCCCTTTGTTATTGCGTCACAAGCCTCTGAGCAACAGGTATTCCACGTTTGATCTGCTGAATTCTGCCGGAGGGAACGAATGAGGGTCGTGATTTTCCGAACTCCCTCGTGAAACCACGATTGGCTCGCGAGGCAGCAGACGAAAGGCTTCGTTTTAACTGAGCCCTACTATTCCCCTTGACTCCTTTTATAACCTTCTCGCGCGCTCACCAGTGCACCGGCGATTCCACGCACGTCGACGCGAATCTGACGGAAGCGGCCGTCACGCGTCTTGTTTGCGGAGTAGTAGCCGAGGCTGTACTGGCGGCCGATCTCGGCGGCGACCTCTGCGAAGGCGGTGCGGGCGGCGTACAGGTCGGTCGCCTGGAACGTTCTGCCGCCGGTGTCGCGCGCTAGTTGGGCCATCTCCTCGCGTGCGAGCTGATAGAGCGAACGACTGATCGCCATGCGCTGGAACGGTCCCAAGCGGCAGAAGTCGGCGTAGTCGGCGCGCTCCGCACGGGGAACGAAGGTGCGGCGGTAGCGTTCGAGCTGCGTGAGTGACAGCCGTAGCGTGCGGTCGTCCTGGCAGTCTGCGAGCAGGCGATCCTCCACGTAGTCCTCCGTGTCCACCTGGACGAAGTAGGCGAGCAAGCCGGCCTGCAAGGCGTGCCCGCGCGCCAAAGCAAAACCTGAGACGCTCGCTGAGTCCACGCCGTCGGTCAATGCAACGAGCGCGCGTCGGCCCCGCAGTTCCGGTTGCGGTGGGTCGCGGAAGATGTCTTTCACGACAAGTTCGAGCGCGTCGTAGTAGGGAGTGCCGTTGCTCGCGCCGATGTTCTCAACGGCTCGCCGCAACGCCTCGCGGTCGTCGGTCAGGTAACTTTGCACTCCGACCGTCGCGAGTTTCGCCGTGCCCTCTTCGGTTGTATTAAAGGAGAGGACCGCGACGCGGTCGCCAGGCCGCAAAGATTCGATGAAGACATAGGCGGCGCTACGGATGAGCGCGATCCCCGAGCGGGTCGAGCCGGAAGTGTCTAACAGAAGAGCGACTTCGAAAGGCGCATCCGACGTGGCAAAGGTCGCGACGCGCTGAGGGAGGTCGTCTTCGTAAAGCTGAAAGGCGGAGGCTGTCAGTCCCGTTACGGGTCGTCCCTCCTGGTCGCGCACGACGACGGGCACAGTGATGAGTTGCGTGTCCACGCGCACCACGTCGTTCTCGCTGACCTCCTCGTTCGTGGGAGCGGACGCACCGGCCATCTCAGGCGGTGGCGGCACGGAGCCCGCGAGCCGCGGCCGTTGCTGCTGCTGTGCTGGAGTCGGGGTTTGCGCGGCGACGAGCAAGCACGCTGCAAAAGACGCCAGGAGCGAAAAGAGCGCCAGCAGCGCAACATACGATTTTGACTTCACCTCATGAATCATTGCTTCACCTCCGACTGTCGATGGTCGCACGCCAATTTGGTTACGGCCGAAGCAACAGGTATTCCAAACGATAATTGATTAGGAGGAAACGGAGCAGTTCTTGATTTTCTCGACATTCGCAGACAAAAGCGTTAGCTAGGTTGAGAAAGTCAGTGCCGAAGGAGCGCTGATACACATTGGCCTATACGAGAAAAAGTTTATTGGTCGCGAGTTAAACGCCTCTTCGAATTTTTGGGAGGCGACTCGCAAGATAAAGAACACAATTGGGCTGGTCCAACTAGACGCCCAGTGAGACATTCACGAATTCAATCGTGAAATCACGAAAAGCTCGTGGTCCGATGATACTATGGCCCATGTAAAGACTGGCGAACTCAGTTGATCAGCTGAAAAGAGTGATGCGAGTGTGAGGTCAGGAAAATTGCCTGGCATTTATGCCGAGCTTTTTCATGCGAGAAAGTAGTGTCGTCCGGTTTATGCCCAAGCGCGCGGCTGTTCCATCCTCGCCACCAACACGTCCCTTACATTCGGTGAGTGCGCGGATGATCTCCTCGCGTTGCTTCAGCGCCTGCTCATCATCGGTACTTTTCTTGTCGTCGAGCGCGTTGATGGTTTCTTTCACAATTCGCGCAATCTCGTCACGGTCTTGCGCACGCGCCTGCTGTGTCGATGGTTGTGTCTGGACCTTGCGTAATTCTGCGAGCGGTGCCCCGAGCGACTTACCACGAGTGAGAATCACGGCCCGCTCGATGAAGTTTGCCAACTCCCTGACGTTGCCTGGCCAATCCCATTCAGTTAGTGCCTTCAACGTCGCTGCCGGAATCGTTTCGATGGGCTTCTGCATCTGCTGAGCAAAGGTTTGCGTGAAGTAGCGCGCCAGAACTGGGATATCTTCGCGACGCTCACGCAATGGAGGAATGCGAATGGGAAAGACGTTCAGGCGATAGTAGAGGTCGCTGCGAAATTCCCGGTCAGCAATCATCTTCTCAAGATCGCGATTAGTGGCGGCAACCAATCGTAAGTCTACTTTCTTCGTGCGCGTGCTACCCAGGCGCTCGAATTCGCGTTCCTGCAGAGCGCGCAAGAGTTTAGGCTGGATTTCCAGCGGCACGTCTCCCACTTCATCCAGAAACAACGTGCCCTGATCAGCGAGTTCCAGCCTGCCGATCTTTTGGCTGATGGCGCCGGTGAACGCACCTTTTTCATGACCGAACAATTCGCTCTCGAGCAGGCCAGTCGGGATTGCAGCGCAGTTGAGTTTCACGAAGGTGCGGTCCTTACGCCGACTGTGATCGTGGATGGCGCGTGCGATCAGTTCCTTGCCGGTTCCGGTTTCGCCAAGTAGCAGGACGGTGGAATCATTGGGAGCAACCGTCTCGACGAGCTCCAACACCTGCCTGAGTGCGAGGCTGTCGCCGACGATCTGATCGAACTTCAGCTCGCTGCGTATCTCTTGCTCAAGATACAGCTTCTCCTGGGCCAGCTTGTCTTTGAGTTCTGAAATCTCGCGGTAGGCCAGGGCATTTTCAAGGGCGATGGCGATCTGGCCCGACGCTTGGCTGAGGAACTCGACATCCTCCGGGCTGAAACGAGCCTCTGTCGTGTGTCCAACGGCCAGTACCCCGAGCACTCGGCCGTGGCTCGCGAGCGGTACAAAAAAGTGACTCCTGAAACCCTCAGCGACTGCTATTTTATATCCCTCGGGATGGATATCGACTGCGTCATCTGTGTTTACGATCACCGGTTTCAAAGTATCAAAAGCTCGTTTTAGTGGGTCGTTCATGGGTGGCGCAAGTCGCAGTCCTTCTTTAAACAATCCTTTCCCCTGCGGGTAATCGAGGGCATGCACGGTAAAACTGCCCGATGCCGAATCGGCCAGGTAAATTGCGACCGCCTCACAGTGCATGACCTCACGAATGTTCGCGGAAATCGCGCGCAACAAGTCCTGAAGCCCCAGGTTCGAGGTGATGCGATTAGTCAGATTAAGGAGCAGTTGGAGGCGCGCGTTCTCACTTTGCAACTCAGAGTGCGCCGTCTCACGCCGCTGTGGATCAACGCCAGCATCAATGGAGTCCATCAGGGAAATATATCTCCTTAGTAAAGTTGGCGCGCTAGCGTAATTATATGACCAATTCAGTGCAAGACAATAGGCGCATGTCGCTCGTGGCCCTGTTACATGTGAGATTTAAACAGGACTCGGTGTCTTGGATTTACGGTGAGTCGATGGTGGCTAACCCTTGATTATGCCATTCGTAATCCGGCATGTACGAGAACGCTGGGAACTCAAGCACGCCGTCCCGATCGTCACAGGGCACCGCGAGTGCACCGATGCTACAGTTCGGGACCTAGGCGGCATGATGCTCGAGATGGTGGTCATGATTCACCCGTTATTGCGGCGCGGGAATTTCTCTTCAATTGCCGTAGGCAGTCCCTTCAAGTCTGATGTTGAGGGCGCTGCACGAAACAAGAAATTCAGGCTCTACAACTAGTGGTCTTGAATGTTGCGCCAAAATCCGCTCGATCAAATCATACGATCTTCGTTTCACTTCACTGCCCAGCAGCGAACCGCAATAGCTATTCCACGATTTTCCAGTTGAATTCACCCAGGACGGGATGAATTCAGGCGGGACGTGATCGAATTCAGAAGCCACTCAACGTCGTGATTTCGCTTTCGGTTCGCGAAATCGAAACGCTGCAATGAAACTCGATAAGCCTTTTCTGTTCTGTTGACAGTGACGTTGACAGTTTCGACTTTCGACACCGATGTCATCGACCATCGCTCACTCAATCAGCTTCAATATTCAAAGAATTCGCAGCGACGCGGGTGCACCTGGGTCCGGCACAACGGTTGCCCAAGTGCCCCATGGCGGGGCTAACTCGCAGTTGACGAGTTCATTCTTTGAAGAACTCCTGGCGAGAGGTGAGAGCCGAAGGAGAACGAACGATGCTGAGAATTTACATCCACGATGAGGTGCCGGTGACGAGCTTCGTGCTCGAGGGAAAGCTGGTCGGACCGTGGGTTAAAGAATTGGAGAAACACTGGGAGAGCGCGTTGGCTGCTAGTCCTTCCAGAATGATGTTAGTGGATTTGGCCGACGTCAGTTTCATCGACGCTGAGGGACGAGCACTGCTCGCCCGGATGCGACAAAAGGGAGTCAGACTGTTGTCAACGGGAGTTCTGATAAATGCGATCGTCGCTGAAATTGACGCCGAACAACGCAAAGACAGCGCTCAGTGCAGTTTTAACCAGGAATAAAGAGCAGACTCGTCGCCGATCGCACCACGTGAACACTTAAAGGAGCAAGCAATGGGTAATCGAACTCTATATCTACTGGCGCTCATCATTCTAACGGCAAGCCCATTGAATGTTCCGGCGCAGCAAAGCGGGACGGCGCCGGCAGAAGTATTGACGCTGGACCAGGCAATCTCTCTTGCTTTGCGTGACAACCGTCAGGTCAAGAATTCGCAACTGGCTGTCGCCAAAGCCGGAGACGCGGTGGCCGCGTCGCGCACCTTCCGGTTGCCTTCGATGAACGTGTACTCGCTCCTGTCACAGCAGCTCGTGAAGCACGACGCCAGCCTCGACAACTCCGAGACAAACGTCGTTCCAGGCGTCGGCCCGATCTTCTCAATCGGCACCACGCGCAGGCCGACGGCGATCTTCGCAGGGCAGATTCTCCAGCCACTGTCGCAGCAATACAGGATCCGCCTGGAAATCAAGCAGGCCGGGTTGGCGCGCGAGGTGGAGGGCGAGAAACTGCGCCAGGCCGAGCAGACCACAGTTAATCAAGTCAAGAAGAACTACTACGGGATTCTGCAAACCCAGAGCGCCCTCGACAGTCTGCGGGAAGCCGTCAGGTACTACCGGGAGTTGGATCGCGTGACGGTCGATAACGTCGCCCAACAGGTCTCGCTGAAAGCCGACAGCCTGGAGGTCAAGACGCGGCTGGCGAAGGCCGAGTACGAGGCGCTTAACGTGACGAATCAACTGGTCACCGAGAAGGAACAGCTCAACAACCTGCTGGGGCGCGACGTGCGCACCGACTTCAGGGTGGCCGCGATCGCCGACGCAGTCGGCTTCGAGGCCGACCTCGTCCTCGCGAGAAGTCGCGCGCTCGACCAGCGGCCCGAACTGCGGGAGGCGCGGCTGCAAGTCAGGCAGGCCGAAGTTGACCGGCGCATCAAGAAATCCGAGTACATCCCCGACGTGAGCGCCGCTTTCACCTACATGTCATTCCGGAATTTCGACAACGCCGCGATTCCGAAGAACTCTGCCAGCCTGGGCGTCGCGATGAAGTGGGAGGTCTTTGATTGGGGGAGAAAGAAGAACCAGCTCGCGGAGAAAGACAGGACCATCGAGCAGACAAAGAACGAGCTGCGCGAAGCCGAGAGCCTTGTCCTGATCGAGGTCGGCCACAAGTTCCGCAAGCTCCAGCAGACGCGCCAAGCTCTGGTCGTCGCGCAACTTAAGCAGGAAACGGCGCGGGAGAACATGCGCGTTTCGGTCAGCAAATACAAGTTACAGGCGGCACTACTCTCGGACGCGTTGCAAACACAGGCCACGCTCGCCGATGCAGACTATGAGTATCAAAAGGCGTTGCTCACTTTCTGGACGGCGAAGGCTGAGTACGAGAAATCAATAGGAGCGGACAAATAGCACCGGAGACGGCTTAAGAAAGGAACTACGATGAGACTCATGAAACAGATGACATTCCTGGCAGCTTTTTTGTTCACGGCAGCGTGCGCCTACGGCCAGGATGTTCACTACAACTACGACCGAA
>JAMQPH010000670.1 GCA_023717605.1 Pyrinomonadaceae bacterium | reverse complement strand
CGCGGAACCGGTTGCGCTCGCCGGGGTCGGCGATGTAAGTGAAGGTGCCGGGGTCGATCAGGATCTCGCGGTTGCCGAGTCGAGCCGTGAGGCTGAGCGCGTCGGAATGACTGTGGCCGCCGGACCCTTCGCCAATGCTGGAACAGAGTGCTTATGCTTGTTTTTTGACACAACCGCTTACCTGGGATGAAGTGACGAGGATTATATCATGAGGGCTGAGTAGCTAACACTTTCACTTTCGCCAAGCCGGAGCGAGGCGGAATGGGCTGAGCCGTAAGGTCAAGAACGGCAAGGTTGAACTCTGACAGGTGATCCAGCGGCGCAACTTGCGCCAGCCGATTTGAAAAACGCTCAGTTGTCGTTTGAAGGCCGGATCGATTTCTGGGCGTTCACCCGCCCGCAGAACCTGTTCACCGATGTCGTAAATCCAGAGGGTCGCGACAGCCAGGGCCAGCAAGAGATGATTGAGGCGGTCTGGCTCCGTGAGTTTGGTCGCCTCCAGATCAAAACTACCGGATTTATCGTCCCGGAAACTTTGCTCGATGTGCATGCGCTTCAAGTAATCTTTCAAGGTGCGCTGGTTGGCTGTCAAGTTCAGGGCGATGGCACACAACTCAGCCGGTTGTTTGACCGTGGCGTGCGTCCACGTCACGGCCAAGTTACAGAGCCAATCGGCGTCGGCGGTTAAGCGGACATTTTGAAAATAGCGCGCGCGACCCGGTCGGACGCCCAGCGTGTCGACGGCGAGCACGCGGCCGTCGGCCAAGGTCACGGTGGTGTTATTCGCGATCCGGATGCCGTAATTCCAGTGTAATTTCCGGCATTGTTGCGCCCAATCCTTATCGCGAAAGCCGCGGTCGGCTAAGAACGTCACGCTGGCCATCGGCCGCAACAACTGCGCGGCTTCAGTCAGGAGCGCTTCGCATTTCTCAACCGTAATCAGGCCGGAGCCTTTCACGGTTAACCAAGTCAACGGAATGGCGCGGAAACAATGGGACAGCGACAGCCGAAAGAATTGGAGCGCTTCATGGTTGACCAGACACCCATCCAAGATCACAAAGGCCTCCTGGTCAGCCCAAGCCTGCACCGCTTCCGTGATCAACGGACGGTAGAAGGCGGGCACGTCGATGAATTTATTCTTCAACCATCGTCGCACTTGAGCGATGCGCCCAGCGGCCTGTGCTTCGCTCGGAATATGCTGCGCGATCTGACTCAGATGCACGGACTGCGACAGAATCAAGCCGACGATTACCCAGACCCAGTTCGCAATTCGTGTCAGGTGCGGTTCCGGATGGACGGCCCGCAACTTCGTAAAGACGCGCGTGTATAATTCGTCACTAATGCTCATGAGATTGGCCTTTCAAGTCGGTGTGGTGACCAACTCTGATTGTGCCAGTTTCATGAGCAGATTACAAAGTGTTAGCTACTCAGGCAAACCACGCTAGTATGGAATACACCATTTGCGTCCACGCAATCCCTTCGCATTTTATTTGCAGAAGAGAAGATTCATCTGCTTCAAGTTCCTGTTTCTCGTTATGGTTGTAGAAACGCTCCCATTTTTGTTCTGGGGCTTCGTTGTGCAGTCGCAAAAACAAAGGTTGGTCTACTATCGCATTTCTATCCAAATGACCGTGAATATGGTGCGCATATTCATGACCGATAATGAATTGAATTTGCTTGGCTACAACAAAGTTGTTTTGCTGCGTTATCCTGTCAGGAATAATACCGCGCGGATCCATGTCAAAATCCAGGGCCTCCGTCTTAAGCATAGTCCTTATCGCTATTCGCTGTGCAGCAA
>JAMQPH010000665.1 GCA_023717605.1 Pyrinomonadaceae bacterium | reverse complement strand
CAACGCTGGTTGAATCCATTCTGTATCGGGCGCCAGGTCAATCAAGGCATCAGCGGCGCTGCTCCGGATGGAGGTCCGTTTATGCCGAAGCAGATCCGCGAGCAATGGAATGGCCGGTGGACCGATCCGCCGGATGATTTCAAAAGTCTCCAGATGCAGGTCTTCATCGCCACGGTTGAGGAATCGTCTCAGCAAAGGCAGCGAGCGCCCCGCCCCCTGGACCAGGGCCATAAATGGACTGGCCCTCGAAGTGGCGGTAGCGCGTGAACGCGATTCTGGAGCCGTCCGGCGACCAAGCAGGCTGAGAATCTTCAAACGCACCGCCATGGAGCACCGTCAGGTTGCTGCCGTCCGCGTTCATCACGGCAATCACCATGTTCTCGCCAATGTAGCGGATGAAAGCGATTCTGGATCCGTCCGGCAACCAGACAGGGCCCGTGTCTACGTACCTATCATTGGTGAGCCGCGTCAGGTTGCTGCCGTCGGCGTTCCTCACGTAAATCTCTTGACCGTGCCGATAGGTTTCGAACGCGATCCTGGAGCCGTCGGGCGACCACACAGGGTTGTGATCTCCCGCAGGATCATTGGTGAGCCGCAGCGGGTTGCTGTCGCCAGCGTTCATCACGTAGATTTCGTTATTGCCGTCGCGCCCGCTCTGGAACGCGATCCTCGAACCATCGGGCGACCACACGGGGCCGTAATCTTCCGCGGGGTTATTGGTGAGCCGAGTCGGGTTGCTGCCGTCCGAGTTCATCACGTAGATCTCGGCGTTGCCGTCTCGACCGCTCCCGAAGGCGATTCTGGAGCCATCGGGTGACCAGGCAGGTGCCCCATCGCGCCCCTGACTGTTGGTGAGGTCTTTCTCGTTGCTGCCATCAGCATTCACCACGTAAACCTCAGAGATGCTCATTTCCCTAGCAAAGGCAATTTTCCCATTGGTTGCCTGCGTGGATGTTTGGGTCATTGAATCGTATGACCCGGATTGTGCTGTGATTGCTATTCGCTTTACGGGATTCTGCCGGCTCGCACTCCGCGCAAATCCATCCGTTTTCGATTCGCTTGCTGCGAAAACAACGGCTAGCTGAGTGACTAACGGGAGCACGGTCCAGTTGCTAAGACCGGCAAGTGTCAAGAACGTGAGACTTATGTATTTGCCGGCACCTCTCTTTCTTCTCATATATGCCTCCCGATCATTGACACCAGCTGTTTACAACTTAAGGCGAGAAGGACATCTGAAAACTCTGTAGCCATTAACGTTGTATGTTCGGAGTCCATCAGCAAGCCTGTTGGCAAGTGATGGAACGGACCCTCACGGCTGCCCGAAGCGCTGCCGATATTCTGTCGAGACGAGAAAGGCCTTGACCATTTCTGCCTGGATGAAATTGCCGTTGAACTCGTCAAGCTTCGCGAGCCAGAAATTGTACCCGCCGAACCCGGTGTCAGGCGCGTCGTTTGGGTTACGTCTTAAGTAGCCAAAGTACTGCATCAGCACGAAGGCCCGGTTGAACTGCGCATTAGTGAAGTCAGCATCTTCGGCCACGGCGCCCAGGACCTGAGCCCGCGTCTTTGCGCCGATTGTGAGGTCGGCCACAAGTTGATCGCGCTCAGACACAGAGAGCACGCCACCACTATTTGCATTGAGCGTGTCGATGTACTCAGCGCTGGTCATAGTCGTCGGGTATCTGGCAAGAAAATCCGAGCGGGTGACAAACTCATTGAAATACGCTACCTGGTTCGATTCGAGTTGCGTCTGCCATCCCGTCGCTCCCACAACAACACCCTGCCCTACTCGCCGTAGGTCCGGGATAAATTCCGAGAGTGTCAGAGGCACAGCGAAACCGATGCGCGTCGCACCGAACGCAGCCCCGTAGGTCTTGTAGACGAGGAACCCCGTCTCCTGGAATTCGATAGATAGGAAGAAGGCCGCGCTAACATTGATGCGTTTGATCTCAACGCACTGGGAATCGCCCCCGCAGGAGGTAATCTCGTTGGTCCAGAACGCGAGGCCGGACGGATCAGGCTCGCGCGACAGAAAGTCAAGATAGTGCTGCCGGACGAAGAATTGCGGGTCGTCAATGGGATTGGGGGTTGAAGTGGTGCCCGGGTCGTACAACTCGGCGCTATTAAGCGTTCCGCCGGTGCTGTTGACGCCTCCCACGATTAAGACCTTGCCGTTTTGAAGCGCTGTCGCTGTATGCGAATAGCGGGCTGTATGAAGCGAAGCGGTATTGTTCCACATTCCCGTGTGCGGGTCGTAGAAGTCCGCGCTATCGACCGAGATTAATCCAGAACCATTACCGGCGTTGGCGCCGCCCGCGATTAAGACTTGGCTGCTGGGCAACAGCGTAGCCGTGTGATTGCCGTAGCGGCTAAGAGTGCCGGCGACGCTCCAAGTGTCGGCTGCCGGATCGTAAAGCTCCGCACTGTCCCTGACGGTCGAGCCGCCGACCACTAAGACCTTACCGTTTTGGAGCAGTGTCGCCGTGTGAAGGGCGCGGTTAGTGCTGAGGCTGCCGGCGACGCTCCATGTCCCTGCGTCTGGGTTATACAACTCGGCGCTGGAGAAGCCGACTTCGAAATCATCTCCGTCAATCCCCCCCACGACCAAGACCTTGCCGTTTTGCAGCAGCGTCGCGGTGTGCATCATGCGACCCGCCCCGCCCGTGTTAAGCAGTCTGCCGGTGACGCTCCACGTTCCCGAAGCCGGATCGTACAACTCGGCGTAGTGACGAGGGCCGTCTTGACCGCTATGGCCACCTGCGATTAAGACCTTGCCGTTTCGCAGTAACGTTGCCGAGTGCCAAAAGCGCGTTGTGTTGAGATCGCCGGTCAAGCTCCACGTTCCTGTCGCCGGATCATAGAGTTCTGCCGTCGCAGTTACGGACGAAGGGTTAGATATTCCTCCTGCGACGAGGATCTTGCCGTTGGGGAGCAACGTCGCTGTGGAGTAAAAGCGGGGGACGTTGAGGCTGCCCGTTAGGCTCCATGTCCCGGTCGCCGGATCGTATAACTCCGCGCTATTGAGAATGCCTTCAATGTCTGCACTGGAGTTGCCCCCGGCCACTAAGACCTTCCCATTGGGAAGCACCGTCGCCGTGTGATTGTTGCGGCGGGCGTTGAGGCTGCCTGTAAAGGTCCAACCCGGATCAGTCGCCGGAGGTGCCAACGCCATCGGCCCTAACATTGGAGCGGCGATACTCGATAAACCGAGCGCCTTGGTCAGTATCAAGCTTGAAATGAACCGAATGACTTTTCTTGGCTTTCCCATATGTGTGTTTCCTCCGTCGTGCGGAGCCGACACCGCGCCGCCCAGCCGCGCCGGGCGCTTTTCGGCACACCGGCCGCGGCCTGCTAGCTCCGAGTAAGACTTCGACCCCGCGAAGCGCTGGCGCGCGCTTCGGTCATTTGCCTATGCGCACGAATCGCACGCATTCACCCTGGCTGCCGAAGCTGTGCGGGAAAGTGAAGTTCACCCAGCCACCGTCTTTGCACTCGTCGACGCTCCGAGCGGGCCCACACTGGCGCTCATTGCCGGGGATGTTCACCGTCGTCGGCTCCCCCAGCGGGACGACGAACGTCTGGTACGCGAAAGTCGCCTCGCTGCCGAGGTTCTTGGGCCGGTGGACGCGGCCACCTTCCTCGAAAGCCTGCCCGACGGTAAAGGAGCGCTCCCCGCCACACCCATCCTCGACGGTCACCGTGCCGCGGTTCACGACGTTGATGAGCGGCCCGGGGTGGTAGTGCCATGCGCCGACCTCGCCGGGCGCAAAGCTTATGGTTCTGAAAGTCACCGCCGCAGGCCCGTCGATGATTTCTGAATGGGGGTTCGTGCCGACGGCGAGTATCATGGTGACGGCCGCATAGACGGTCACCCCTAAAAAGCCGATGGCGCTGAGGCCGACGGCCAGCGCCAGCCTGTTTCGCAGAAGGTTTAGTTTCATCTTTGCTCTCCTTTCACTTCGCCACGAGAGGTTGGTGACGCTGACGCGTGGTCGCAGGCTCGGCCAGCGTCCCGACTCCCGGAAAATGTTTGCCTAAGGCTGCCGTCAGGCTTAGAATGCGTCTCGCAACAGACCACTCCACTCCTGACGGCAGTCGCAGTCTTTGTTACTGCGGCGCGGAGCGTAGCCGAGAGTCGCGCGCTCCGTCTTTGGAATTTTCTCCAAAATTTTTCCGAAAATTCTCCGCCCATGCAGAGCAGCCAGAACAGTCCCGTTTACGAGTTCGGCCCATTCCGTCTAGTCCCGACCGAGCGCCTCCTGTTGCGCGACGGGCGACCCGTGCCGCTCACGCCCAAGGCGTTTGAAACGCTTGTCGCGCTGGTCGAGCGCCGCGGCCATTTAATCGGCAAGGATGAGCTGCTGAATCTGGTCTGGGAGGGAGACTTCGTCGAGGAGGGTAATCTTGCTCGTTGCGTCCACACGCTGCGCAAGGCGCTAGGCGAAGGCCGCGGCGAGCACCCGTACATTGAGACCATCCCGAAAGGTGGCTACCGCTTTGTGGCCGAGGTCAGGGAGGCGGGGAGGACTGGCCCACCCGGCGTGCGGCAAGACAACGGTGCGGGAGACCTCACCGGCAAAGGAAGCGGCGTCACGGAGCCTGAGACCGAACCTTCAATGAGCCAGCAAGAGGACGATGCGCGAGCGCGCGATCTCACTCCGCCGCCGACGGCTTCCTGGCGTCGGCCCGCCGCCGCAACCGTCTTGATCTCTTTGTCGGCGCTTGTTCTGGCCACCGCCGCCGTCGCCTTCCTCTATTTCACGCGGGACCGCCGGGTCGTTACCGATGAGTCTCCAATTGACTCCGTCGCGGTTTTGCCCTTCGTAAACACGAGCGGCGACCCCGAGGCCGAGTACCTCGCCGAAGGCATCAGCGACAGCGTCATCAACAACCTCTCGCGGTTGCCCAAACTGCGAGTCATCTCGTTCAACTCGGTCTTGCGCTACAAGGGCAAGCAAACGGACCCGCAAACGGTCGGGCGCGAGTTGAACGTCCGGGCTGTGTTGATGGGCCGATTGATGCAACGGGGGGACGGTCTGACAATCAGCGCCGAGTTGGTGGACGTGAGAGACAACCGCCGGCTGTGGGGCGAGCAATACAGCAGTAAGCTGTCGGACACCCTCGCCGTGCAGGGCGAGATCGCGCGGGAGATTTCCGAGCGGCTGGGATTACGGCTCACCGGCGAAGAGAAGAAGCAACTGGCCAAACATTACACCGAGAACCCCGAGGCTTACCAGCTTTACATCCTGGGCCGGCATTACTTCCATAAGCAAACGAAAGAGGGGTTTGAGAAAAGCATCGAGTATTACGAGCAGGCGATCAAAGAAGACCCGAACTACGCGCTGGCTTATACCGGGTTAGCCCGCGCCTATCACTGGATGGGAACGCGCGGCTTCTGGCCAGCGAAGGAGTCTAAGCAAAAGGTCGAGTGGGCTGCGCTCAAGGCGATACAGCTCGATGAAAAGCTGGCCGAAGGTCATGTTCGCCTAGGCGTGCTTAAATTCAATAATTTCGATTGGACGGGGGCGGAGAGAGATCTCAAACGGGCGCTGGAGCTTGACTCGAACTCCCCTGAAGCTAACAGCGCGTACTTCCAATTTCTAGCGGGCCTCGGGCGAACGGATGAGGCCCTTCGATATGCGATACGTGCTCAGGAACTTGACCCGACGGTTACACCCGGAAACCTCGCCCTCGCGTACCTCCTTGCGCGACAGTTTGACGAGGCGATTGAAGTGTACCGGAAGGAGATAGAGAAGAATCCGGAAAATGCCCACATGCGCATTTTACTAGGGGAGGCTTATGTGGCGAAGGGAATGGCTGAGGAGGGCGTCGCCGAGATGCAAAAGGGTGTGGCGCTCGATCCATCTCTGGCCAAGACCCCGGAGCGGTGGGACAGATACCCGATGCTGGCTTACGCCTATGCCGTGGCGGGCCGGCGCGCCGAGGCGCTGAAGATACTCGATGCGCAGCGCAGACTGGCAAAGCAACGCGACGACGTCTCGCCCTATAACTTCGCCATCATTTACACGGGCCTCGGCGCCAAGGATCAGGCATTCGAGTGGCTGGAAAAATGTATCGAGCAGCGCACGCCGCTGGTCTATCGGCTCAAAGTCCGACCGATGTTTGACCCCCTGCGTTCTGACCCGCGCTACCCAGAACTGCTCCGGCGCATGAACCTCGAACCCTGAGTGCGTTGACTGAAAAGATCGCTTCGCGATGCGGCCTTTATTTGCGGCCCTGCCGCCAAGACTAATTACGACGGTGAACAAGATTCGGCTACAGCTCCTCCTCGTGATGCTCCTGGCAGCCGGCCCCGTCCGCGCGCAAGCACCAACCGGCACCGTCGTCGGCGTTGTGACGGATGCTGCGGGCGCGCCCGTCGCCGGGGCGCGTCTACGACTCACCAACCGTGACAGCGGACTGACACGCAGCCTCACGACCTCGGAGGAAGGCAATTACAGCGCGGCGGCGCTGCCTCCGGGAGTCTACCAAGTGACGGCGGAGGCGGAAGGCTTCCACCTGCTCGAACGCACCGCCGCCCTAGCGACGGGCGCCACCACGACCCTTAACCTCACGCTTCAGGTCGGCGAGTTGAGCGAACTGGTGACCGTGGATACGGCTGTCCCGCTGATGCAGTACGATCAGCATCACGTGAGCGGACTCGTCGGTCGCAATCAGATCGAAGACCTGCCGCTCAATGGGCGCAATTTCCTCGAACTGGCGAAGTTGGAGCCGGGCATTCAGCCCCCGACGCGCGCCGCCAGCAACCGCACCTTTGTACCGGCCTTGGGCCAGCCCGTGGGCAACAGCGGGCGCGGCACGCGCGTCACCGTCGACGGCGGCAGCATCATGGCCGTGGGCAACGGTGGCTCAGCCATGGGCTTCTCACAGGAGGTCGTCCAAGAGTTCCAGGTCGCGACCGTCAACTTCGATCTGACGACGGGCCTCACCAACGGCGCGGCCATCAACGTGATCACGCGCTCGGGCGCCAACGAACTGCACGGCACGGCTCTTTACTTTTTCCGCGACCACAAGCTGGCTGCCTACCCAGCGCTCAACCGCGTCGTCGCCGACCCGGACCCGTTTTTCCAGCGGCGCCTCCGGCTAGGGATTAATTTCTCGTATGCAAGCGCACCGCCATTCAGCGCCTTCGTCGGTGGGAGCGATTTCAACGGCGACGGCACCACCGACGACCTGCTGCCCGGAACCACTGTGAACGCCTTCAACCGCAGCTTGGTACGCGCGGAATTGGAGAGCCTCGTCGCCCACTTCAACCAAACCCACGCTGGCAAGCCTGACGGCAAAGGCGAACTGATCCCGAGGTTGACTTTGCCGAGTCGCACTCGTTTGGCGACAATTTTCAATCGCTTGATATGCGGCTGAGTCGGGAGTTTATGTTTGGAGAGCGATGGCGTTTGGCGCTCATCGGCGAGGTGTTCAACCTCTACAACGCTGCGAACCTTTCCGGCCACAGCGGCAATCTCACCAGCGTCGCGTTCGGCCAACCTACGGCACGCTTCACACAAGTCTTCGGCTCCGGTGGACCGCGGGCCTTTCAATTGGGGGCGCGCCTGAGCTTTTGAGTAGCCGCAAGTGGTACGTCGACAATCTTCCGAAGCCGCGTGTAATGAAAATACGCATAATCTCAACACCGCAGTCAGTTATGAAAATGATCCACGTTACGCATGAGGGTTAGCACTATTGCGCGGACAATTTGGCAGACCGATCTTGTCATCGAAACCTCACAGTCCTAGCTACGAAACATGTTGGAATCCAGGCAAAATGACGGTTGCAGTCTGAACGATTGGTCAGTTGGTATGCGTGGTTCAGAGCGGCGAAAATCAGCGTGCTCTTCTTGTGGACTTTCCAAGGATTCGAGGGACAAGAGGGACAGCAGGGATAACTGATCGGCGTCCATTAAACTTTACGATTAAAACATTTGTTGTGTAGACTGCACTTCACAGCTAACCACGCCCGCTTGGCTCAGTGGTAGAGGCGACCCTCGCAAGTGTCGCCTTTTCTTATGTTTACTGCCATCTCAGATCAGTGTTGTGCTATTTGTGAGGAGATTCGTTCAAAGGTCGGCACCGCGCTGATTGGCAACCAGCCTAAGGATCTGTGACTGAGCTAACCTCACGCTAGCGGTGCACCTCGCCTGCAGCTATCGTGCGGTCTATTGGCTGCTTGAGCTTTACCTCAGTCATCGCGGATGAAGTTTGCGCAATTGCACAGCTTGAGGTCAGCAAGAGCAGTGCAAAATATAGTTGTGCATGTGAAAGTCTAAGCATAGACGCTCCTAAACGAGCCAACATCCTCCTGACCGCAAACCAGCAATGGTCGCGTGCGTCGACCTTGCAGCGGCCATTGTTGTTAGATATTAGGTGCATCAGCCGAGCACTCTTAGGACTGGATCGATCTGATGTCTCTAAGGTCTCGTCAGGTGAATACTGAACGAGATGTAGAAGTCGCCCAGATTTTGATCGGCTTGATGTGCCTTCGTCGCCACCTTGAGAAGCTTGGCCACGTTTTTCAACTCTCCGTCCAGCTGAGTCACGCTCGGTTCCACTGTCCATTGAGTGCAGTTTGAACCAAGACTTGCGAGACAAGTTACTTTGGCGTACTGCGTTTCACCAAAGTTTGGTGGGTTCATGGTCAAGCGATACCTTACTCCGTTAGTGTCATCAATTGCGATTATGAGTGGACAGTAGACCGGCACGCCGACCGGCAGTGTTCCCATGTTTGTGCCAACTGCAGCACACTGGGCTAGGAATCTTGTTCGCACCAATTGATAGACGAATGGAGGGGTGGGGGCTCCGCCGTTGGGCCCGCTTCCAGCGATAGGCTCGCGAAAGTCGATGAGGACCTTTCGTTGGGGCGAGGAGTTGTAGTTAATCATGTCCAACACCCAGTCGCCGAGAGTTCCCTGAAGAATGGACTGTAGTGAACTTGAATTCGAGTACGCTCCGAGTCGATCACTTTGGATTCTAAGTGTCGCTGGTTCTTGATCTGGACGTCGGCGTGAACGGGCACCGACCAGCCATCGTCAGTGCCCATAGACCAAAGTCTAGCGTGGTAGCCCAAGACCTGATGGAATTACTGACCCGTTCTTACGAACTGAATACAGTCGCCCTGGCTGCTGAAGGATTCCGGGATCTAAGGCTAATGTAGGATCTCGTCGAACCTGGTACGAAGAACATAACTAATACACTGTCCCTGATTGCTGAAAGTGGTCGGGTGATTAAAGTTCGTCCAACCGCCGTTCCTGCATTCGTCGACCCGCCTTGCCGGACCACAGAGACGCGTATTATTCGGGGTAAACACGGTCAGCGGCGTACCCGGCGGGTTAATGAACACGTTGTACTCCTCGCATTCCTCGGCACCGGGATTTATTGCTCGATGAACACGGCCACCTATCTTTTCGAAAGCTTGTCCGGCGGTGTAGGTTGCACCCCCGCCACAACCATCCTCAACCGTCACAGTGCCGCGCTTCACGACATTGACCATCTTCCCAGGATGATAGTGCCAAGCGCCCACGTCTCCGGGGGTTGTGAGCAGATTTCGAAATGTCACTGTGGCAGGGCCGCCAAGAACTTCCGAGTGAGGCGTAGTGCCAACGCCAAGGATGGTAGAGGTCACCGCCGCATATGCGATGACACCGGAAAAAGCCACGACGCCGAGTCCGACTACCAGCGCCAGCCTGTTTCTCAGAAAGTTGATTCTCATCTTTGATCTCCTTTTTTTTTCGCCAACAGGATGATGGTTCTCGGGCGGACTCCGCAGACCACGAGGTAGGTACGCGGGTTTAAGTAGTCCACCATTTCGAGGCTTTCGCGCGGTCGCAGGCTCTGCCGGGGAACTTGGTCTCTCTGGTGTTAAGGCACCGGCCGCGGCTGCTCACCGGGTTAGCCGAGGGCAGCCGTTTGCTGCCTCCACTGAACTAATGCGCAACGCCCGGGAAAGTGGGGTCACAAGCAGAAGATCTCTTTTATACATTAGAGCCTCGTCTGGACTACTGAGACACAGGGATATCTTATTGACCGGAGAAAGGGCCGGGACTATCCTCACCCTACCGAGTCCGTTTCCTCCCTGGAGAAGGGAGCGCCGTTGGTGACCTCTTGTCTCACAACATTACGCATTTACTTAAGGAGTGGAGTGACGGCGACCGGCGAGCGCTGGACAGGCTCACCCCACTCGTCTACGAGGAGCTGCGCCACCAGGCGGCCCGTTACCTGCGGCGGGAGCGCCCCGGCCATACCTTGCAGACGACGGCCCTGATCAATGAGGCGTATCTCCGTCTAATTGATGCCAAAGACGTGCACTGGCAGAGCCGCGCCCACTTCTTTGCCATCGCCGCCAACCTGATGCGCCGCATCCTGGTCGAGCACGCGCGGCGTCGCGACGCAGACAAGCGCGGCGGCTCTCAAGTCCGAGTGCAATTCGACGAGGCGTTGGCAGTGGCGGACGAGACTGACGTCGACTTGTTGGCCATCGACGAGGCGTTAGACAGGTTGGCGGCCATCGACCCGCAGCAGGCGCGCGTCGTCGAACTACGCTTCTTCAGCGGCTTGAGTGTGGAAGAGACGGCCGCGG
>JAMQPH010000663.1 GCA_023717605.1 Pyrinomonadaceae bacterium | reverse complement strand
CATTCGAACGCTGCACGGTGTAGTGCCCGTGATGCTTTACAACTCCCACCTCCTCCAGGTCGCGGGACACACTCGACTGCGTCGCCGGTACGCCCGCTCTTTCCAGAAGTGACCTAAGCTCCTCCTGTGTGCCAATCGGCTTGGCCCGTATCAAACTCAAAATCCGCTGTTGCCTCGTATCTTTTTTCATATCTGTTATGCATTTAACTTGCATAAACAATGCATAGATGCATAAACTAGCACGCGAGATGCTTGGGCGTCAACTTTCTTAGTGGCATAGACTTCAGTCTGTGATCTCAAGCCAAGCCTGGTTCCGTTAATGACTTAAGCAACTCAATCGGCAGCACAGACTGAAGTCCATGCCACTTCCGGAGGAAAAAATTGAGCGATTCCAAAAACTTGTGGGGCGGCCGATTCACTGGCGAAGCGGATCGCGGCTTTGTTGATTTCAACCGCTCGTTTGGTTTCGACCGCAGACTATTTGCGGCTGATGTGCGCGCCAGTGTGGCGCACTGCAATGGCCTCGCGAGTGCCGGCGTTCTAACCGATGAGGAAGCGACTAAGATTATCAGAGGGCTCCAGACCATACTCGATCGCGGCCTCGCCGACGCTGGATATTTCGACAATCTTGAATTCGAGGACGTTCATTCGTTCGTGGAGTCGCGCCTGGTGGAGTTGATTGGGGACACGGGACGAAAACTACACACCGGGCGTAGTCGCAACGATCAGGTCGCTACGGATCTTCGCCTTTGGTTGCGAGACGCGGTAGACGATCTAGTCCTGAACGTGAGTTCACCCCAGGAGGCTTTGTTGGATCTGGCTGAGTCGCATCTCAGCGCCGTGCTCCCGGGTTACACACACTTGCAACGAGCCCAGCCCATACTCTTCGCACATTGGTGTCTGGCTTACTTTGAAATGCTGGCGCGTGATCGCGAACGTCTGGCGAATTGCCGCAAGCGGGTGAACGTATTGCCGCTCGGTTCGGCGGCACTCGCCGGAACCTCTTACCCTATCGATCGTGAATCCGTCGCGCGCGAATTAGGCTTCGACAGCGTTTCTCGCAACAGTATTGATGCGGTAAGCGATCGTGATTTCTGCGTGGAGTTTGTGAGCGCCGGTTCGCTGATCATGGTTCACCTTTCGCGGCTGGCGGAAGATATCATCATCTACTCGACTGCTGAATTCGGCTTCTTTGAATTGAGTGACGCGGTGGCCACCGGCTCCAGCCTGATGCCGCAAAAGAAGAACCCCGACTCAATGGAGCTTGTGCGCGGCAAGGCCGGCCGCGTTTTTGGCCACGGTACATCCTTGCTGACAATGCTCAAAGGCTTGCCGCTCGCATACAACAAAGACATGCAGGAAGACAAGGAGGCGGTCTTTGATTCATTTGACACTGTTAGCACCTGTCTGGGAGTCACCGCGACGGTTCTGCGCAACTTGAGCATCAACAAGGAACGCGCTCGCGACGCTGCATCAACGGGTTACATGAATGCCACGGAGCTGGCAGACTATCTCGTGCGCAAAGGCATACCCTTTCGCGAAGCACACGAGACAGTTGGAAGAATAGTCGTGCACGCGATCAGACGTGGACTTGAGCTTCAAGAACTGTCCGTCGAAGAAATGCGTTCGTTATCCGCGTCGATTGAGGATGACGTTTTTGAGGGGCTTTCTCTCGAACGAACGCTGGGAACAAAGTCACAAATCGGGGGTACTTCACCCGAACGCGTAACTGACGCTCTGGCTGTCGCCCGCAAGTCTCTGCTAATCTAAGTCAGTGCCGGAACTAAGCAGGTTTTTTGGCATAATCATCCGGATGTTTTCGGAGCTTGGTGCCCCCATCACACGCCCCACTTTCACGCTTATCACCAGGAGCGGTCTGTGGTTTTAGGCATTGATCCTGTCGAAGTTATTTCGGGTTCTTTGCCGAGGAGGCAGCAAAGATTGGTTGAAGCGTGGGCCGAACTGCATCAGTTGGAGTTGATCGAAGACTGGGAAAGGTTGCAGGCTGGGCAGGTGCCTTTTCCGATTGAGCCTCTTAGGTAAGTTAAACCATGATTCATCCAATCTATCGAGTCACTTCATTTAATATCGTAGGGCCATATGCACTTCGCGTCGCCTTTGACGATCTAAGCGAACAGACGATTAATTTCCAACCTGTTTTGGCCGGTGAGTTATACCGTCCCCTACGAGATCTTGAAGTCTTCAATAAGGTCAGAATAGACCCTGAGGTCCATACATTGGTTTGGCCAAATGGGGCGGATTTCGAGCCGCTAACCTTGCACGACTGGCCGCAGCTCGAAGACGCGCTGATCGAACGGGCCAAACGATGGGAACTCGTTCCGGCCAGTAATTAACAGATCTTCGCGCCATCCCAATCCATTAGAAGAGGTACAGTCATGACAACCTCTCGACGAGAGTTTATCAAGACGGCTGGCTTAGCTGCCGGCATAGCAGCGTTACCCTCGGCGTTGCCGGCGTGGATCAGTGACGTTCAGACGGCAGAAGCTGCCGTGGCGGCTGCGGTCGACAAAAACGCACTCGCCGATATTGCGCTCAGCACCGCGCGGAAGCTGGGTGTGACTTACGCCGACATAAGAATCAACCGCTATCGCAACGAGCAGATCTCT
>JAMQPH010000656.1 GCA_023717605.1 Pyrinomonadaceae bacterium | reverse complement strand
CGAGCCAGGTGACTAGTAGGATGTCAACGGCAAACTGGATGCGGGCTTGAAACAGGAAGGCCTTTGTAAAACGGCGAGCCAGCGAATAGACCAACGTGAGGAAGATAACAAACAGGAGCACTGAAAGTGTTAAGCTCGAAGATCCTGGATCAGTGCTGCTGCGCGTCCAGATTGTGCTGACGAGCAGCAAGGTCAATACGGCTCCGAGTCTGCCAAGAATCAGTCCCCAGAGCTTTCGTCCAAGGGCAGGGCTTTGTTCGAGTCTAACTTGCGATGCCGCCATACGAATTCAAGCCTATCACATAGCGCTCCCGCCACGGCAGAGATAGAAGTTCAGCGTAACTGTGCCTGGAGTCTGCGAAATAATCGATGTCCAAAACTAAACACCTTGAAGGCAATCATGAGCCCGCCGCGGACACGGCCGCAGCAGACGGTCCAAACCCTGTCTTACAAGAGGGCATCGACTATTACTTTGAGAATGGTTTGATGGTTTTTACGGATGCGTTTCTCGGCAGGCGGGGTTACTGTTGCGAACAAGGTTGCCGGCATTGTCCCTACGGATATTCTGAAAGCAAGAAGCACAGCTCCGACGTTCGCTAGCTTTCCGCTGCCAGTTGATCGAGCGGCGTTCCGAACAATCGGTAGACGGCCCATTCTTCCATGGGAATCGCTCCGAGCTTCCGATAGAAACCAATCGCGTTCTCGTTCCAGTTCAGCACGGCCCACTCTATTCGCCAGCAGCCCTTTGCTTTAGCCAACTTGGCAAGGTATCGGAGCAGTTGCCTCCCTATGCCCAGACCCCGCGCTTCTGGCTTAACGAATAGATCCTCAAGATAAAGCCCGGGCAAGCCGGCAAACGTGGAGTACGTTAAATAGAAAACCGCAAAGCCGACCGGCTTATCCCCACTGAACGCAAATATGACCGATGCAGCGGGCTCGGCGCTGAAAAGCGTTTCGCGAATACGCGCTTCCGTTGCTTCGAGTCGGTGGAGGTGTCTCTCGTAGGCTGCCAGCTCGCGAATGAACTCAAGAATCAACGGAACGTCGCGTTCGGTTGCCGTTACGATTCGTACGGCCACTGCTGAAGCCATTAGTTTGCCACTCCTTTTTTAGTTGCTCTGTTTCACCCCCAGGGGTGAGATGTTTTAGCTACTCGCGCCGACGCTCACCTTAACATCGATGGACTTTTACAATTTTTGTAATCTAAACTATCCCTTCATTGAAAGTCGTTCTTGTAGGAGGAACCGTATGAAGCTCCGATGGATTTCAATTCTACTCACTTCTTTAATTCTAGTCCCGACCTCTAGTATTTTCGCGCAAAGCACAACGGATGCCGCAGAAAAGGCGGCCAGTCTCCGCTTGCAGTTGCTGGAGGTTCAAGATAAAGAAGCCGAACTACAAGAGCGGTTGCTGCAACTGGACGAAGATCTAAAACCTGAAAACATCGAACGTTCGATGGCGGGATTTGGCTCTACCCGTCCAGAAGAACTGCGGGAAACACGCCGACGCCAGCTTCAAATTCAGAAGGACAGCGTGGCCACTCAACTTGGACTGGTCGCAACAAGTCGAGCCAATCTGGAGTCGGCAATCGCCATAGCTGATGCCGAGGCTTATCACCAGAGCGCAAAGGGAACAAGTTCGGCCACTCTTGATCAGTTCCTGATGGCGCCGCTTTCCCCTCTTCCGAAATGGGCGACATTACTAGTCTTGACTCTTCTGCCGGCACTAGGGATCACAGGGTTGGTACTAGTTATCAGGCGGCTACAAAGGTCTCGTTGACGCTACGCTGTTCGAGGAACTTCAAGACGGACTCCCCATCATACGCACGGTCGCAAACATCAAAACGCCTGTAAGCCGAAATTAGCTTCAGCTTACAGGCGTCGGATACTACAGTTATCTCGAAGGCAAATCCCCGACTCAAAATAGAACTTCGCGGAACCGGAGATTAGATTCTCGTTTGGGGACTAGTGTCCCTGCGAGAGTTTGCCGATCAGTGTGAACAGAGGCATGTACATGGCGATCACGATTGAACCAATGGTGACGCCCAGGAAACCGATCAAGAGAGGTTCCATCATCGTCAACAGGTTGGCGATTGCCGCATCAACTTCCTGCTCGTAGAAATCGGCAATCTTCCCAAGCATTGCGTCGAGTGCACCTGTCTGCTCACCGATGCCTATCATCTGCGCCACCATGTGTGGGAAGACATTCGTTGCTTTTAGCGGTTCAACAAAGCTTTCGCCGCGCTCGACTCCGGTCCGCACTTTCATGATCGCTTCTTCGATGATTGTGTTACCCGAAGTTTTGGCCGTGATCTCGAGTGACTGCAGAATTGGCACACCTGAAGACAGCAGAGTGGACAGCGTGCGTGAGAACCGCGCGACCGCCACCTTGCGCAGTATGTCTCCCAGGATCGGAATCTTCAGTAATACCCGGTCAATGTTTTTCCTGCCTGCCGGCGTCTTCTGGTAGAACTTGATTGCCACAACGGTGCCGACGACCGTAATCAAAATCACCAGGCCGCCCCATCCCGCCAGGAAATTGCTTATGCCTACCACGATTCGTGTGGGCAGGGGCAATTGCTCGCCCGGACCTAGAAGGCCAAGAAATATCTGTTGGAATTGCGGGATCACGACGACCATGATTACCGCAATGGCTCCGATTGCCATCAGTACGACAGCGGCCGGATAGATCATTGCAGAAATCACATCGCGCTTCAGTTTGACGATCTTTTCAATGAAGGTTGAAAGCCGCTGCAGGATCAGATCGAGAATACCGCCCGCTTCTCCGGCTTCGACCATGTTCGAATAGAGCTGGTCGAAAACTTTCGGATGCCGGGCCATTGCGCCCGCAAGAGTTGAACCCTCCTCGACGTCTTGGCGCACTTGCAGCAGGGTTTGCTGGAAGTACTTGTTTTCCTGCTGCTGAGCGAGGATCTCCAGACATTGGACCAATGGCAGACCGGCGTCAATCATTACCGAGAACTGACGAGTGAAGATCGACAGTGACTTGGCCTTGACCTTCTTACGACCGCCCAGCTTGGGGATGCCGATCTCACGTCCCTTTTCCTTAACGGAGGTTAAGGTAACCTGTTCCTTGCGAAGAATCTGTCGCAAGGCGTCGCGATTATCAGCAACGCGTTCGCCGACAACTGTCTCATTAAGTCTGTTGCGGCCTTTGAAAACATAGGTGGGCATTGTCTACAGCTCCGTTGTGTGAAGTCTAAATCTATCTGTTGGTGATGGTAGGGCGTGCGCCGACAGGTCGACCCTGGGCATATGGGCTGGGATGGTTTCCGTTGGCCGGGACCGTATTCACTCCTGCTCCGCGTTCCATCAGTTCCTTTAACTCATCGACATTTGATGAACGCTGCAATGCGGTTTCGGAGCTGATGAGTCTCTTGTGATAGAGACTGGCCAGGGCCTGATTGAAGGTCTGCATTCCGTACTTGTCTTGACCAGTCTGCATCATCGAATAAATCTGGTGAACCTTGTCCTCACGGATTAGGTTTCGAATTGCGGAGTTGGGGACGAGTACTTCGAGGGCCATAACGCGTCCTTTTCCTTCAGCCCGCGGTAGCAGTGCCTGACACATAATTCCTTCGAGTACGAGGGAAAGTTGCGCGCGAATCTGGGCCTGTTGGTCGGAGGGGAACACGTCAATGATGCGGTTGATGGTTGAGGCGGCCGAATTCGTGTGCAAGGTGGCGAGCGTAAGGTGGCCCGTTTCGGCGATACGCAACGCGGATTCAATTGTCTCCAGATCGCGCATTTCACCGACCAGTACCACGTCGGGATCCTGGCGCAGCGCGGTCCGCAACGCTTCGGCAAATCCGTGAGTGTCGGCGTTGACCTCTCTTTGATTGACGACACAACTCTTGTGATTGTGTAAGAACTCGATGGGGTCTTCAATGGTCAGGATGTGTTCCCGGCGCTCTCTATTTATCTTGTCAACCATCGAAGCCAGCGTGGTTGATTTGCCCGAACCTGTCGGGCCCGTAACCAGAATCAATCCGCGCGGCTTATCGCACATCTTCTTAACGACCGCGGGCAGTCCCAATTCGTCAAAGGGCTTGATCTCGTAGGGAATTGCTCGAAATACAGCTCCGACTGCGCCGCGTTGGTTAAAGAGGTTGGCACGAAAACGAGACAGGCCTTTGACGCCAAAAGAGAAGTCGAGTTCCAGGTTCTCTTCAAACCGGTGCTTCTGAGCGTCCGTAAGAACTGAGTAAGCCAGTTGTTTCGTGTCAGCCGAGGTGAGCGTTCGGTAACCGTCGAGAGGGCTTAGATGGCCATCGACGCGAACCTGTGGGGCTGACCCTGTCGTGATGTGAAGGTCAGAGCCGCGAAGCTCGGACAGCTTTCGCAGCAGTTCGGACAGAGAGATTTGTGGAACGCTCTCGTTCAGTGGCATCGAGTGTCTCCTCGGGTAATAGGGTTAACAGTACTCTTAAAAACTGGACGCTACTCTATCGCTGGGACGCCGGGGAACTCTGATTCGAGGTCGTGTGTAGTGACCCGATGAACGTTTCGGCATCCGCAGCCATGCGGTCCGAAAACTGACGCGGCGTGTTGGTGGTAAGGCTGTAGATTCGCCCATTGAGCTCGGTGAAGTAGAAATTCCAGGATTTCTCAGGTGAACGAGCATCGCCTGGAGTCTGCGCGCTAACGACGAAGACACGATAACCAGCCATGTCGCGCTGGTAATCGTTGACTACCCACCCACCGGCAGTGATCATCTTGTCGATCACAATGCGTCTGAGGTCTGCCATGGCAGTTCCCGCAAGCATTCTGCGTTCTTCACGCTGGGTGAGGTAACCGGGCGTTGGTCTACTTTGTGCCACGACGGTAAGCGCAGCCTCGCCAGGAACACTTCCGCTCACCGTTCCGGTGCGGAATCTCATCTCGGTACTGTTTCGTGTAGGTTCGCCGCTCCAACCGATGGGAAGGTTTGTTGTCGGAGTTGTGGACGGGGCACCAGCAGCTATTGGCAGCAGGAGCTTGGGCGCAAGAAGAGCTCTGCGGTGAGCCAAAGCTGCTGCACGCCTTCTTCTCAAGCGGGCGCGATAGCGCCGCCACCAGGCCCGTGAATGGCGCCGGTAGTGGTTTCTTTGTCGTCCTTGAGAAACTGAACTTTGACGAATCCCGTGTGCTGTCGATTGGTCAAACGGTAGCATTGACAGGACCGTAACCAGCATCAAGAGTGATAGTGCAATTGTACGCAGCATCGTGTTTATCCTTTTGCTAAGCCACCGTCTCGCGAACAACTTCTTCGAGGGTGGTCAAACCATCGCGAATCTTTTGCAGTCCGGATTCGCGCAGCGTAATCATGCCGTCCTCGATAGCTTTCTTTCTCAACTCGAGGGCCGACGCGCCGATTAGAATCAGTTCGCGGATCTCATCATTGACTTCCATCACTTCATAAAGTCCGATTCTTCCCTTGTATCCGGTGTTGTTGCAGGTCGAGCAACCCTTGCCCTTGTACGTCTTGAGCTTCTTCGCGTCGTCTGCCGAGAAGCCGACTTCCATTAGTGCCTCGGGCGGCATGCTGTGCTCGCTCTTGCAATCCTTGCAGACTCGTCGAATCAGGCGCTGGGCCTGGATCAAATTGACGCTCGTAGCGACGAGAAAGGGTTCGATACCCATATTCATCAGTCGCGAGATGGTTGAGGGGGCGTCGTTGGTGTGAAGAGTGGAGAGAACCAAGTGTCCGGTTAATGCAGCCTTGATGGCGATTTCCGCTGTTTCGAAATCGCGGATTTCACCTACCAGGACAATGTTGGGATCCTGACGCAGGAAGGCTCTCAAGGCAGCGGCAAAGTTTAGGCCGATCTGCTCTTTCATCTGAACCTGGTTGATTCCCATGAGGTTGAACTCAACCGGATCCTCTGCCGTCATGATGTTTGTTTCTACCGTATTCAACGACTGCAGTGCGGAATAGAGAGTGTTGGTTTTACCACTTCCGGTTGGGCCGGTCACCAGGACCATTCCATAGGGCTTCGAAATGTTTCGCTGGAACTTGACCAAAGACTCCGGCTCGAAACCGAGCTTGGTCATGTCGAGCATCAGGTTTTCCTTGTCCAGCAATCGGAGCACGACTTTCTCGCCGAAGAGCGTGGGTAGTGTGGACACGCGAAAGTCGAGCTCACGTGATCGAGCGTCGACCTTTACTTTGATCTTGATGCGTCCATCCTGCGGCAACCGCTTTTCAGAAATGTCGAGCTTTGACATGATCTTCACCCGGGAAATTAGTGCATCGCGTAATTTCAGGGGAGGATGCATCACGTCGTAGAGCACGCCATCGATACGGAAGCGAATGCGAAGTTCCTTTTCATAAGGTTCAATGTGAATGTCCGAAGCGCCACGTCTGAGCGCATCCACAAGCAGGACGTTAACCAGTCGTACAACCGGTGCGTCCTCGCTCATTCGTGTAAGCGTGGAGAGGTCTATCTCTTCGTTGTCTTCGACGACCTCAACGTCTTCGGTACGCCCGTGGTCGAAGTCGATGCTGTCCAGAGACACCAAGTCGGCGTGAGTAATACCGCCGGCGCCGTTTGAGCCCTTTCCGTTGCTCCGTTCGTAAGCAGGTTCTTCCACGGAAATTGCGGCCAGCTCGATCTCTCTGGAGGTGCCGTAATACTTGGCGATCGCCTGTTGAATGCTTACCTCAGCGACCACGACGGGCTCAACATTGAGGCCGGTCATGAACTTTATGTCGTCCATCGCGAAGACATTGGTTGGATCGACCATGGCGAGTGTGAGGGTGGCGCCGACGCGAGACAGGGGAATCACCGAATATTTTTGGGCTACTTCCTGGGGAATGAGGCGGAGAACCGATTCGTCTATCTGGAAAAGGTCGAGGTTAACGGAGGGAATACCATACTGCCGTGACAACACGGCGGTTATCATATCGTCCGTTACCAATCCCAGCTTGACCAGGTTGTACCCTAGTCGTCCTCCGTGTTCGCGCTGGTAGTCTAGTGCTTCGCGCAAGTGCTGAGCACTAATGAGGTTCTCACGGACGAGAATTTCACCTAATTTGGCTGACATTTCTTCCCTGACGTTCAGACGGCTAAGAGACGGTCCACTGCGGCGGGTGGGATTTACTAAAGATTGGCTTCCTGGCGCTAGACTAGTGTAAGCGGAGCGCTCAACACCGTTGCGTGAGCATAGTACATGTTGAACACGCGAGCTGTCAAGACCTCATTTTGAGGAAATGCGGCCAAAACCGAGGCAATACGAGTCGCTCTGGGGCGTTTCTGCCGTGGCAAAATAAAGGTGGTGGACGGCTGACTGTGACGTGGCCGCAGGAAACACTCCTTGGAACTCGGAGGACAGGTGGGTCAAATAGGGGCAGAAGAAAAAAGCCGCACACAGTTAGCACTGAGTGCGGCTTCGCGACTGGTCTGATGGTTCTCTTAGGGCCGACTGCGGCGGCGTGCCGGCGTGGTTGTGGTCTTCTCAGCTTTCACGTTTTGCTGGTTCTTAAGCTCTTCCAGGATCGCCTTGGCGTCAGCTTTAAGCTTGTCAGTGTCGGGAGCTTTGTCGACAAATTGCTGGAGGAAATTGGCGGCCTCCTGATACTTTGCCTTATCGTTGTTCATCGCCCCGATGTTGAACAAAAGCATACCAGATTTGACTAAGGCATCGGTATCGTCGGGGTTAGTAGCAAGAATCTTCTGATATTCGGCCAGAGCTTTGTCGAAGGCGTTGGCGTCGAAGAGCATTTGCGCGAGACCCCTTTGGGCCGTCAATTTTCTGGCCGCGTCTGTCTCGACCGCCAGGTAGTCTTCGTACGCTTTTTGCCCGGCATCAACCTGGGTCGGATCAACCTTGGTCACGAACAAACGCATCGCTTCAGCCCTCGTGCTAAGCGCGGCAATCTTGTTTGAGTTGAACCGAGCCAGTTCCTGAGGATCCGTGGGTGCTGGTTGCGCGATAAGTATTTCGACGGCTTGCTTGATAGCCTCTGCTGAGGCCCGAAAGTCGCTCTTGGCCGCGTCAATTCCTGGCGTCTTGGCCGCTTCGTCCTTAGAGGTGATGGCTGCGTTGTAACGATCGACTCCGCGTCCTTTCAGAGCCATCGACTTTTGGGTCAACAATGCAGGCTGGGTCGGATCCGCAGCTAATCCTTCATCGTACTGCTTAATTGCTTCGTCGTATTTCTTTGCTTCAAGGGCTGCGTTTCCCGCTGCAAACGTTCGGGCGACAACCGTGTTTGATTCTTCAATCTTTTTGTTCTTGGCTTCGATTTCAGCGTTCTTACGGGCGATTTCTTCCATTTTGGCCTTGTCGGCCGCGCTTCCCGCTGCTGGCGCCCCTGAGGCGTTGCCGCTGCCCGCGTTCTTCTCTGCCGCTTTGATGTCATCAAGCGTCAGTCGCTTGCCATCACCAGGTGACAGAATAAGTTCGTAGTCAGTGCCTCTCCCGACTTTGACGTTCGGCAGGTAGCTCGGACGGGCTGAAGGATGACTCGCGGCAACAGCGTAATCACCAACGTAGGGCAGCCCCGCGAAAACGAACTCCCCCTTCTTGTTAGTTTTCGTATTGTATTTGCCCGAGATGTCAGTGCGGTACACGTCGATAACGACGTCACTGGCGGGAGCCTTGGTGCCATCCGCCTGATTCATACTTACGTGTCCGCGAAGTTCTCCTGTCTGGGCAGACGCAATGAAGGCAGTCGAGACCAGGGCTACGACTGCGAAGATTGCAAAGAAACATTTGCGAAGCATGAGATTCCTCCAAACGCAGCGTCTTGTCATTTGATTCTTTTGCGGGAGAGACCCGTAAGATGCATCGACGCCGGGATCAGTTGTAGTTTAAGGACTGAGAAGCACCTTAAGTTAATAAGCAAACCGCTTGCTGTCAAGCGTATAGGGAATCGGATCAGCAACCCCAGCTTCGCGAAAAGCACGTAGCCGGAGGGCGCAGGAGTCGCACACCCCACAGGCTCGCTCTGACTCCTGATAGCATGACCAGGTAAGTTCGATGGGCGCTGCCAGCGCCTGCGCCCGAAGCACGATTTCGCGCTTCTTCATGGCGATTATTGGAGTCCTAATCTCGAGTGCTGTTTCAGGTTTTGTTCCAAGGTCAATCACCCTTTGGAATGCGGCATAAAACTCCGGGCGGCAATCCGGATAGCCCGAAGAATCCTCGGAGACGGCGCCAATATAAATGCGAGTAGCCTGAATCACTTCAGCCCAACTTGTAGCAATTGACAAAAAGTGTGAATTGCGAAAAGGAACGTAACTCGACGGTATTCCCGGATATCCAAGGTTCGCCCTGGTTACTGGAATCTGATGATCGGTCAGGGATGAACCGCCGATCCTGCTCAAATGCCCAATTGAAACAGCCAGGCGGAGTTTTACCTGATAGTGATCAGCGAGGTCGTTGAAGGCTCGCCGCTCTCGCTGTTCGGTGCGCTGGCCATCGGAGATGTGAAGGAACGCAAGCTCATTGCTCTCCTCGCGGGCAATCGCGGCGGTAACACAGGAATCCATACCACCTGAGACAAGGCAAACAGCAAGGCCGGATTCCGAATCCCTTGATTCGGATTCAGAGGGTTCGTACGACTCGTCGTCACTACCGCCCATTAAACACCTCGTGCGTCAGGTCCCCAGATGTACTTATGCATTTGTAATTGCATCCGCACGTTGAGCCCGCTGCTAGTTATCCAGCCCGCGACCTGCTGCAAGTCCACGCCGTTCCAGACAGGAGATATCAAGATGGCCCTGGCGCGCTTTTCCAAATCAAACCGCTCGATGATGCCTCGGGCAAAATCCCAGTCGCTACGATTGGCTATCACGAATTTAACTTCATCTTTGTCCGCGCGTAAAACGTCGAGATTAGGCCAGTGATTGCGAGCATCTTCGCCTGAACCGGGACACTTCACATCGAGCACAATTTTGGCCCGGGGATCGACGGACTCGGTTGATACATAACCTCCTGTTTCGACCAGAACCTCGTACCCTGCTTCACACAGATTGTGTATCAACCTAAACGCTTGCGGCTGCGCAAGCGGTTCGCCTCCGGTGACTTCAACGAGATTGCATCCCATCGCGCGCACTTTCGCTAAAACCTCATCGATCGAAAAATGGTCCCCGCCTGCGAATGTATACTCGCTGTCACACCAGACGCATCGCATCGGACACCCGGTAAGGCGCACAAAAGCACAAGGCCTGCCCGCGTGAGTGGACTCGCCCTGGATGGAGTGAAAAATCTCGGTTACTCGAAGCATCGACAGCGTAACCCCTGAACTATCGTGACAAACCCGCGTTCGCTCGTGACTGAGATACAGTTTCGGAAATAGGGTTTCAAAAATGTGCTTTCGTGACTGTACAATCGAATCTAACTTAGGCGTCTTTACGTGTCAAAGTCATGCTGCACTGGACCTCTGCGACAGCACTCGCGGCAACGTCCCGGCCAATACGTCATCAAAGAATCGATGGCACCGCAGCTCCCTCCTGGCGTGTTAGCATAAGGTCACGTTGGAACTTCGTTGAGTTTATTCCCCCGGTGAGCGAAAGAAGCGAGCAAATCCAGAATCTCTTAGTGGCGGGCGCAGAACGGCTGCTTGCCCGCGCTACCGAATCCCGTTCACTGGATTCGGATTCTTTGGTGCCGCGAATCAAATCGTCGGTCGATAAGTACCTGTTGAAGGACGACGAGACCGCGTCGAACCAATCTATCACCGCCTTCATTGATGAGCTTCAGGCTGACGACTTGTGTCTGATAGTGGCCTGTGAAAGGGGTGACGAAAGTGCCTGGAGCGACCTTGTCGAACGTTTCACACCAACGGTACGCTCGGCCGCCCGGTCAGCAAGCTCCAATGAAGACAGTGCTCAAGATTTGGCGCAATCGATCTGGGCGGAGCTTTATGGCTTGCGCGTTCGCGCCGACGGAAAGCCGGCCAGCAAACTTGCCTATTATTCCGGCCGCGGCTCGCTGGCTGGATGGCTGCGGGCAGTAGTAGGCCAACTTGCTATCGATCAGCATCGTAAGCAATCACGTACGGTCCAAACCGAGGATGACGCAGACTTCGACCGCTTGAAGCGTGGAGGCGACGATGGAAAAGAATTGTACCTGGCCAACCCGGCGCTTAATCCAGAGGAAGCGATTTCGGACAGGTTAGCGGGAGCCGAGATGCAAATGGCGCTTGCGCGTTCTATAAAAGAGCTCTCCGATGAAGATCGACTGTTAGTGAGGCTTTACTACTTTGACGGTCTTCGTTTGCGTGAAGCGGGCAGCGTACTGGGAGTGCATGAGGCAACAGCGAGCCGGCGCCTGACAAGGATTCATGGGGACTTGCGAGAGCGTGTGGAAGGCATTTTGATTACTGATCTAGGTTGGACAAAAACGGAAGCTGAAGGTGCCTTTGCTCAGGTAGCGTTACACCTGGAAGCCGATCTTGAGCCGCTGCTGGCTGCGGGAGGAGCCGTTAGCGAGGCTAAAGTAAAGGCCCGAAAGTGACTTCCGGTTGGATTTGTCCGAAAAGCGCTGGACTGCAAGCTATTTGAGGTAATTGCGTTCTAAAGATGGCCACTAAAAAAGGCGTCAAATGAAGCAGACTGAAAACAACGAAATGGATCTTCTGTTACGTGGGCTGGCACGGCGCCAGGGTGCCATTTCTGCTGCGCCAGAAGACGAGTCCGCAATGCACTTGGATGCTGATGAGTTGAACTCCTACGCCGAACAAGCCCTGCCCGCTGCGGCGCGCGCGCGTTACACCACGCATCTGGCGGATTGCGCTAGCTGCCGCAAGATTATTTCAGAGTTAGTATCAGCGGCTGGCACCAACATCACGGAGCGTTCCGTCTCGCCAAAGACTTCGGTGAGTCTCTGGCACAAGATCGGCGCGCTGTTTTCTCCGGGTTCCCTGCGCTATGGAGTCCCTGCACTCGCACTCTTTGCATTCATCGCGGTTGGCCTGTTTGTAATTAGACAGCAGACCCAACCTGAATTCGTTGCCCAGAATCAGCCGATGGAATCACGTGATGCGATTGCACCAAAACAAGCTGGCTCACCAGCCGAACCCCAAAAGGCGGCTGCTAATGATGAACCGCTGGTCTATGATTCCCAGACAAGGATCGGCAAAGACAGAGACAACCTGGCGAAGTCAGGTGATACGCCCGAGACTTCGACCAAACCCACAACCACAGATTCTGTGAGTGTCGCGGCTGATAGGGATGCCTCCGCTGGAAAAGCGGCCGGCGCTGTAGCGCAGCCTTCATATGCTCCTGAGCCGGCGGCGCCTCCTCCACCGAAACCTCAAACAACCGGTGAAGAGTCACGAACGGAAGTTCTCGCTCGTCAGAAGAAAGAGGCTGACAAAAACGCAGACGAACCGGCGCGAGAGCAAGAAGGTGCTCGTGCGCGAAGAAACGACAGCCAGAATCAGGTTGCAGTCGGGGCCGAAAAGCGTTCACCAGCTGTTCAAAGCGAGGAAAGGATGCGCACGCCCGACGCAACACTTGCAAGCGCCGCTGGAAGGAAAGCAAAAGACGATGAAGCTGAAACTCGAACCGTTTCCGGCCGACGGTTTCGGCGACAAGGAGGCGTTTGGATTGACACTGGTTACCAACCATCGATGGCGACAACCACCGTGGCCCGGGACTCAGAACAATTTCGCGCTCTCGTCGCGGACGAGGCCGGAATTCGCGCCATTGCGTCACAACTTCCTGGTGAAGTGGTTGTCGTCTGGAAGGGTAGAGCCTACCGGATCCGCTAAGTTCCGTCTCTGCTGTTTATTCCTATCCTGATCTCAGGGTGGTACATTAGCACCAACGTTTCGAACGACTGGCGAACTCTTTCCCGGAATCGTCGCGATTTGATCGGAGGCACTATGTACTGTCCCACCTGCGGCAGCGAGATCACCGTTGAGGTGAAGTATTGCAATCGGTGCGGCGCAAACCTTGCGCTGCCACCGAGTAGTTTACCGACGACGGTGACCGTGCCGGTCAGTCTAACCGTCCCTACCATCGTCATCGGGTTGACCATCACCATCGGGCTCGGAATCATTTTTGGTGGGGCTACGGGACTGGCGAGGCTCGACGTTCATCCGTTTGCAATCACCTGGATGGTTCTCTTCAGCATGGCGACTCTGTTTGGCTGTTCAGCGATGCTGATCCGCTTCTGGTCGAAAATGATAGGCGTGCAGCGGCAAGTGGCGGCTCCCCAGCAGGCCATCAAGCCCGCATTTGAAAGATCTACGCCGCAACAGTTGCCACCGCGTTTTGATCCCGTTCCGAGTGTGACCGAACACACAACGCGCACTTTCTCCGACGCGTATCGTGAACCATCTGAACGTGGCCCGCAGTAAAAATTCCATCGAGGAAAATCTGCGCAGATGAACATACCTGCCTCATACGCTTGTCTGCTCAGAGGAGCTCTTTCGTTTTGCTGTTTGGTGTGCAGTGTCTTCCTGCCTGGGTTGCAGTTGGCGGCACAGGAGAGGACGCCGGCTAGATCTGGAACCGGAGCTGCGTTCAACAGTCGCGTCGCCCGTAATCAAGACATCGCTCGGATTGTCCAAGAGATCGACGCGCGTAACATAGAGCGCATCATTCGTAAGCTGGTTTCATTTGGCACGCGCAACACGCTCTCGACACAAGACGATCCTAACCGCGGAATCGGCGCCGCTCGCGATTGGCTTTATAGTGAGTTCTTGAAGGCAGCGGAAAACTCGGGCGGGCGCATGACCGTCGAGAAGCAGGCTTATGAGCAACAGAAGGCCGCGCGGGTTCCCACGCCGACAGTGATTACAAATGTGGTCGCCACGTTAAGAGGTACGCAACCGGCATCCGAGAATCGGATTTACGTTGTTAGTGGGCATTACGATTCGATGTGCGGTAGCGCGACCGACGGGAAATGCGATGCCCCAGGGGCGAATGACGACGCGTCCGGCACGGCAGTAGTTTTGGAGATGACGCGCGTAATGGCCAGGTACAAGTTTGATGCAACCATTGTTTTTATGGCTGTTGCCGGAGAAGAGCAGAGTCTTCTGGGCTCGACTTA
>JAMQPH010000652.1 GCA_023717605.1 Pyrinomonadaceae bacterium | reverse complement strand
AGAGATCAAGAAGCGAAGAACAGAAAAGACGAGATTAGTCCCTGAGAGCGCACCAGTTGTCTTGACAACGTTCTGATCGGTTAACTAGAGTTAGTTGGCAATGGCGAAGTGGACCACATCACTGTTCCTCATTCTGACGCTCGGTGCGAGTGTGCTTTCCGGTATGCCGCTGCACTCCAATGAAGAGAAGTGCATGCACGGCATGAGCGGCATGGATTGCTGCAAAACCGCCCAGGGTCATGGGGACCAGGAAGATGTAGCCTCCGCTCGAGTCTGCTGCGCTGTAAACTGTCCGCAATCAGGAACAAGCGGTCTAGCTCGCGTGCAATTGCCGAGGAGTTCAAGGCTTCTCGTCGTCGCCTTGCATCCGGCGGTTGTCCGGCCTTCGGTGCCTACTCCTATTCCACTTCTTGTTTCCAGTTGGGCGCATAGCCCGCCAGAAAGTTCAAATCCCGCCTACATTCGTAACCTCGCACTCCTGATCTAACACCTGAAAGCAGTAGTGTGCCTTCTTGCCGCTGTTAAGCGATGAGTAGAGACGTATTGGACTGTCTCGCGAACAGTTCGGTCGCTCGCTCTTTCAGCTAATAGAGCAGGAGCGCGTTGCTGTCTTTGGGGTTCGCACAGTCGTCTGCGTAAACGTACTTCTGCGCAGAGTCCTATTGTGGTCTGTCATTAAGCTTGTGGAGGTTAGAACGATGATCAAATTCGCAATCGCATTAAGTCTTATAGGACTAGCGATCTTAAGCATGGCCTGTGGCTCTAAAACAACGGAAACGGGAAAAGCCATTAAGAGTGCGCAAGCGGGAAATAATCTAACCGTTGCGCTCGCAACGGCTGATGGTGTGCTGAAGCACGGCAACACCGAGTTCACTCTGACGTTTACAGATTCGTCAGGGACGCCCGTCGACGTAGGCGCGGTAGCTTTGACGTTTCATATGCCGCAGATGGGAATGATGCAGGCGATGAATGATCCGGCAACATTTACGACAACTGACACGCCAGGTGTTTACCGCGGTAAAGCCAACATCCAGATGGCTGGGGAATGGCAGGCCCAGATCACTTACGACGGGCCAAAGGGGCGTGGGCAGGCGTCATTTCCCGTAATGGCCCAGTAATCGAATAGCAATTGAGGGGATAACCCTCTTAACAAATGGAGTAAGAAATGAAGACACTTTTGATAAACCTCGGAATCCTGGTAGCGCTTTCTCTGAACACGGCTTCGGCCTTGGCTACAACGGGACTTCCTCAGAAAACAAAGGCCAAGACAGCGGCTGCAAAAACCGTCATTGGCTACATCAGCGATAGTTCCTGCGGTCTGCAACACATGGCTGGGATGAATGAGAAGGACTGCACGCTGATGTGTGTAAAGAATGGGAAGTTCGTGCTCGCGGATCGCGACCACAAGGTTTGTTTACCAACTTGATCAGACAGGACAGGAAAAGGCTCGGGAGTTTGCGGGTCAGAAGGTCAAGATCACCGGCCGGATTACAGAAAAAACAATTCGCGTAGCCGCGATTGAAGCGACGACTTAAAGCTACGCTCTCTAATCGCAATGTCATGATTCATCGTCTCATCGAAATCTGCTTACGCAACCGGGGCCTTGTGGTGGTGCTCTATCTCGGGCTTGCCACTTTGGGTTATTGGGCGCTGGTGCATACGCCGATTGACGCCATTCCTGATCTCTCTGACAACCAGGTAATCGTGTTTACCGATTGGCCTGGACGTTCGCCTCAAGAGGTCGAAGACCAGGTGACCTATCCGCTGGTTACAAACCTTCAGGGGCTGGCTGGTGTGCGGGTGGTGCGGGCGAGTTCGGCGTTCAGCTTCTCGATGATCAACGTCATCTTTGAGGACAAAGTTGACCTCTATTGGGCTCGCACCCGTGTGCTGGAGCGGCTGAATCTGGTCACCAAGCAACTACCCGAAGGTGTGGTTCCAACACTTGGTCCAGATGCGACGGGAGTGGGTCAAATCTTCTGGTATACGATTGAAAGCGATCAGATGAATCTCCGCGACCTGCGCACGTTGCAGGACTGGTTTGTTCGCTACCAGCTGAATTCGGTGCCCGGAGTCGCGGAAGTTGCATCGGTGGGCGGTTACGTTCAGCAATATCAGGTTGACGTTGACCCAAACAAGCTGCGGGCCTACGCGATTCCGTTATCAACGGTTGTCGAAGCCGTTCAACGCTCGAACAACAACGTCGGCGGCAATGTGGTCGAGCAAGCCGGAGCGTGGGCGGTAGTGCGCGGTGTTGGTCTTGTAGAGTCGGTGGCGGACGTAGAGAACATCGTGTTAGGCGCTGCTAACGGTGTGCCGATCTATGTGCGCAACGTGGCTGAGGTGAAACTCGGAAATGCTTTTCGCACGGGTACCCTCGACAAGAACGGCAAGGAAGCGGTGGGCGGCGTCGTAATTGCGCGCTACGGTGTCAACACCCTCGAAGTGATCGACGCTATAAAGCAAAAGATCGCTGAGCTGCAGTCTGGATTACCGCAGGGTGCGCGACTGGTTCCTTTCTATGATCGCACCCAGCTCATCAATCGGGCTACGAGCACCTTAAAGCGAGCGCTAATTGAAGAATTGCTGCTCGTCACGTTGGCCCACATCATTTTCCTATTCCACTTTCGCTCTATCCTCATCGTCACCATTCCGTTACCACTCGCGGTCCTGATCTCATTCCTCTTCATGAAATACATGGGCATCAGCTCAAATCTAATGTCTCTGGCGGGGATAGCGATTGCAATCGGGGTCTTGGTGGATGCAGGAATCGTCGTTACAGAAAATGCCTTTCGTTTCTTGGAGAAGAACAACGTCGATCCGAAGGATAGGCCTCTTGTATGGCAGACCGTATTGGAATCCACAAAGCTAGTTGGGCGGCCAGTCTTCTTCTCGATGGCAATAATCATTCTGGCCTTCATTCCGGTATTTGCTTTGACCGGTCAGGAAGGGAAGCTTTTTCATCCGCTGGCTTTTACCAAGACCTTCGCCATGGCCGCCGCGACGATAATTGCCGTCACCCTGGTCCCGGTTCTCTGCACGTTTCTTCTGGGCGGTAAGTTTCATTCCGAACAATCCAACCCCGTGATGCGGTTCCTACAGACGCTCTATCGGCCCGCGCTTGGATTTGCTTTGAGCCATCGCGCCATCACAATTTCCGTCGCTGGACTTCTGTTCGCCGGCGCTTTGGTACTGGCGACAGGGATTGGCAAGGAGTTCATGCCGCCGCTGAACGAAGGCGATGTGATGTACATGCCTGTTACTGATCCGGCGATATCGATCGACGAAGCCCTCAAGATAACCAGCAAGCAGGATGCGATCTTGAAGAGTTTTCCTGAAGTGGAATGGGCAGTCGGCAAATCTGGTAGGGCCGAGACCTCCACCGACCCCGCGCCGGTGAATATGAATGAAACCATCGTTCATCTGAAGCCGCCTGAGGAGTGGCGACCTGGTATGACGCGCGAGAAGTTGATCGCGGAGATGGACGAGAAGTTGCGAATGCCGGGTGTAACGAACATCTGGACGCAGCCGATCATCAACCGCATCGACATGCTGACCACCGGGATTCGTTCGCAGGTGGGAATCAAGATCTTCGGTAACGATCTTAACGCTCTGGAAGATGCCTCACGTCGAATTGCAGAAGTGGTGAAGACCGTGCCGGGCGCCGTTGATGTCTATCCGGAGCAAATCAGTGGCGCTCCTTATGTGGACATAAAGATCAACCGGACGGCGGCGGCGCGATACGGAATAGATGTCGGCATGATTCAGGATGCCATTGAGAAGGGGATTGGTGAAACAAACTTAACCGTGACAATTGAGGGGCGCAGACGATTCCCCGTGCGCGTGCGATACGCGCCGCAATTTCGTGGTGGGCCGGAGGCCCTGGGCCAGATCCCGATTTCGTCGTCAACCGGAGCACCGATCCCACTCGCTCAGTTAGCAGAGATTCGCACAGTCGACGGTCCGACGATGATCTCCAGCGAGAATGGATTGTTGCGCGGCACGGTGCTGTTGAACGTGCGCGGCCGCGATGTCGGCGGCTTTGTCGATCAAGCCAAGGAGGCGATCGCGCGCCAGGTGCAACTTCCCACTGGCTACTACGTTTCGTGGAGCGGCCAGTACGAAAACCAACAACGTGCACGGCAGACCCTGATGATTGTGATCCCGATCGTTCTGGTTGTTATTTTCGGATTGCTATACATCACGTATCACTCCGTTCTCGAAGCAGCCCACGTTTTGATGGCCGTGCCTTTTGCGCTTACAGGCGGCGTGTATCTGCTTTGGTTGCTTGGATACAACTTTTCGGTCGCGGTCTGGGTTGGATTCATCGCGTTGTTCGGTACGGCGGTGCAAACAGGCGTCGTGATGGTCATCTATCTCAATGAAGCGGTAGACCGAAAGAAACAAGAAATGGGAACCCTAACGCGCCAGACTTTGAAGGAGGCAGTGACAGAGGGTGCCTTGCTCCGGCTTCGTCCCAAGGTGATGACGGTTTCCACGGTCGTAGCTGGTTTGCTCCCGATCATGTGGAGCAGCAGCGCCGGTTCCGAGGTCATGAAGCCACTCGCGACCCCAGTGTTGGGAGGCATGGTTTCAAGTCTTCTGCACGTCCTGATCGTTACGCCCGCGATCTTTTATTCGTTACACGCACGGCGGCTCAAGAGAGACGAGAAACTGCAAGAGTTAAAACGAAGTCGGAAGATGCTCATCAACCGGATCGCCGGGGAAACTCCGACTGAAGGCCAGACCTAAGTTGCCTAAGAAAGGGAATAAAGTGAGGTTTGTGATGATTAAGAAGTTACTAATTGCTTTTTGGGTGCTAATGGTTCAGGGGCTGCCCGGTCCAGAGCCAGCGTTGGCGCAGGGAACGTCTGCAATGCTGACCCAACAGAAACCGAAATCATCTCTGTCTCGATACTTTGATCCAAACGCCGGACTGTCGGCTGATGAGGAAGTCTCATACGCTCTGGCTCATAACGGCGAGCTGGCTGCTGCCCGCAGCGAGATCGAGGCGGCGCGTGAGCTTGTTCAGCAGGCGTCTCTTCGGCGCAATCCGCAACTCGATATCGAACGAAAGCAGCAGATAAACGGTTCGGACAACGACACGATCGTGGGAGCGATGCTGCCACTGGAACTGGGCGGCCGTCGGTCCGCACGCGTTTTAGTAGCGCAACGTGAATTGGAGATGAAGGAACGTTTATTAAAGGACCGCGAACGCCTTCTCGCCGCTGAAGTCCGGGCAAAGTTTGGTGAAGCTCTGGGTGAGTTGCTTAAGTTAGGGTTTACCGAAGATCTCCTTTTGACCACAGACGAGGGATACCGTCTGGTAGCTGCTCGTGTTACTGAAGGCCGCACGGCACCGCTTGAGCAGAACATGGTTTTGGTGGAAGTCAATCGCATTCGTTCAATGAGAGAAAGCAACGAGGGAAAGGTCGAAGTCGCCATGCTTGAGCTGCGCAATCTCATTGGTATGCGCCCGGTCGAACCGTTGCGGTTACGTGGAGATCTGGATCACTTGATCGAACCGTTGCCTTCAATGGCTATTGCGACAGAAGTCGCTTTGCGCGAGCGGCCGGACCTGCAAGCAGTGCGTGCGTTCGAAACGTTGGCAGAAGCGCGCATCGCGCAAGCGCGCAGCGAAGGACGACTCGATGCGAGTCTGACCGGCAAATATGAGCTGATGAATTTTGGCTTTCCTCAACGAGGTTTCAATTCCAACGGCGAGTTGGTTCCAATTCAGGGCAGATTTCATTCTGTTGCAGTCGGCCTGACTCTTGATTTGCCGGTGCGGAATCGCAATGAGGGCGCGATTGCAGCCGCTGTGGCTGAGAAGGCCGCTGCAACCCAGCGCCGTGAGTTTGCCGAACTCACTGTGCAGCGAGAGGTGGCCTCAGCTTTCGCGCGTTACCAAAGTGCCGCGCGAGCTGCCGAGATTTATCGTGTGGGCGTTCAGGGTCAGGCGAACGCTAATCTCGATGTAGTGCGGCAAACCTATGAGCTCGGCTCTAAGACTCTGCTCGATGTCATTGCTGAGCAGAGACGTTTTATTGAAACGCAGACCGGCTACATTGAGGCGCTGGTCAATACTTATCAGGCGCGCGTTGAAATTGAACGCTCGACCGCTTCCGCCAAATTGATTACGAGATGAGCGACTCCTTAGAAGAAAAACCCGAAGACGTTACGCCAGCGACGCCTGACTCAGGTGTAACTTTGGAATCCGACTCGGAAAAGGTCAATAAGCACTCCACCGGTCGGAGAACAAACCGAACAGGGATTGTCGCAATCGTCGCAGTTATAGCCATCACTGGAGTTCTAATCCTCGTGTGGGTGTTGTGGCGATCACGCTCAAGCGGTGCCGGACGTCCAGTGCCTGCGCCCCGCAACATCGGTGCTGAACAGCCAGGTTCAACTACACCTTCAACTGAGCGAGCGACCATATCCGTCGACCCGGAAGCGGCAACGCGCGCCGGCATTAAGACCGAACCGGTTGGCGAGGCGTTGCTTGCTGGCGGCGCCGTGCCGGGGCAAGTCACGACTGGTGTTGTTCAAGCAAACGCTTATCGAACCACTCCAGTCATTTCACTTGTAGGCGGCATCGTTCGCCGGGTTAATGCTGAGTTGGGACAGAATGTTCGTCAGGGTCAGACTATGGCCGTAGTTTTCAGTGACGAACTCGCTATGGCCCAGTCGCGGTATCTCAATGCTTTGGCAGAATTAGATGAGCATCACAAACACCACGCCCGCACCTTGCGATTGCTGGAAATTGGCGCTGCGAGTAGGGAGGAGATGGAACAGGCCACGACCAAGCTGCGGACCGCCGAATCAGAGGTCGCCTCGCAGCGTCAACGGCTTCTTCTTCTCGGTCTCAGCAGCCAACGAATCGCCGGACTGAGATCGCCGTCTCAGGTCAATTCCGAAGTAACGCTGCCTGCGCCGGTCTCCGGTACTGTCATAAGCCGAGCAGCAAATCCTGGGGAAGTGATCGCGGCCGATAAGGAAATTCTTCGTATCGCTGACCTTTCGAGCGTCTGGGTGATGGGCCAGGTTTACGAGAAGGACCTTGGGAAAGTGGTCGTCGGCAGCGGTGCAAGCATAACGAGCGACGCATATCCCGGACGTGGCTTCCGTGGGCGCGTCTCTTACATCGATCCGACTCTTGATCCAGCTACTCGGACAGCTCAAGCACGAATTGAATTAGCGAACCCCGGCCAGGCTTTGAAGATCGGCATGTTTGTTAATGTAGCGTTTGCCGCACTGGGTGGAACTGAGTCCACTGCGCTTGTCATACCCAAGAGCGCCGTACAGAACATCAACAGTCAGCAAGTTGTGTTTGTGGAAACGGCGAAAGCGAATACTTACGCAATGCGGCCGCTGAAACTCGGACCAGAGGTCAACGGTCAATATCCGGTACTTGAAGGCTTAACCGCTGGCGAACGCGTTGTTACCGACGGAAGTTTTCTACTACGGGCGGAGTGGTTGAAGACAAATCCACCCGTCCATTCGCATTAGCACTTGTAAAAGAATCAATCTAAACATCGATCGGCCTGCCTTGGTAAGCTTTTGGCAGACTTCGCCTGCGACTTATTCACTTTATGCAGCCTAAGCGTGACTTCTCTAGCCGCTTTTGTTGAAGTTTTTAAAGGAAATCCAGTCCTGGATTATTACTACGTTCCGGCATTCCTCGAATATCCCGGCTCGAATTCGCTGCGACTGGAAACTGTGCGCGATTTGATCGTGGACATCTGCCGCAGCCTTGCGCGCTTCGGCCCGCGCCGCTTTTACGTGATCAGCACTGTGATTGCGACACTGGCGTTGAAACCAGCGGCGGAGACGCTGGCGGCGGAAGGCATACTGCTTCATTATCTGGACCCAAGAGTTGATGAGCGCACCATCAAACCGCTGCTTAAACAGGAGGGGGCAGGCACGCAGACGAGAATGAAACGTCGAGAATGCTTTACATGGATCCCGCCTCGGTGGATATGCGCAAAGCCGTCAAGGATTACCAGCCTCTCCCTGCAGGCAGCCCCAGAGTACGGTTTACACGCGACCCGCAAATTGCAGCTCGCGGCGAAGGAATCTATTCGCCAACGGGATCGTGGGGAGACCCGACTCTGGCGACGCGCGAGAAAGGAAGGATAGCGACGGAGGCCACCATTGCAGCAATACTCAAACAGATAGAGAGCCTTCGCCAGGCTGCGCCGCCGAACACTGGCCCGGCAAAGTAATAATCAGAAGGAGAAGACAATGACTTCACGATAACTATCCACCATTGCAGCCCTTTGTTTGTGCTCCTCAGCAGTGTCCGTTAGTCCTGCCAACATGGCAGCTTCGACTTCCGACTGGTCTCAATGGCGAGGTCCGGAACGTACCGGAATATCGCAGGAGCGCGGACTCCTTAAGCAATGGCCAGCCGAGGGACCAAAACTGCTCTGGCAAGTGAATGATATTGGAGACGGCTATTCAACACCGGCGGGTGTCCGCAAGCGGATCTACCTGATGAGTAAAATAAGTGTTCAAGTGGGCGGTGAAAGAAACTCGTAAGGAACTTGGTTACTACTAGGTTGTACGTTTCGCGGTTCAGAGGCTGTGGGTTCCCGACAGGTCATGTGTGTCTGCAGCCGGGTCTTTGTGCGGCTATTAGACTAATCACTACGTGTGACGGAACTCTTCATAACGCCGAATTCACTTCGCGCGCGACGCGGTTGCCCGATTCGAGTGCCCCTTGCATCCAGGCGTCAATCCACACTGAAGTGTGCTCACCCGCGAAGTGAATTCTGCCTTCGGGCCGCGCGACGTGCGGCAGCAATGAGCTGAATTGCCCAGGCTTATAATAGGCGCCAACCCCGCGCGCCCACTCGTCCTCATCCCAGCATTTCGTCACACCGCCCTCGAAGTGCTCACGCATGCTGGGATAGATCATCTCCACTTGGTCGAGCGCGAAGTTGATGCGCTCCTGTTCCGTCATCCCCGTCACCCGCCGTGAGTGCAGGCTGATCGGGAAGGCCTGTAAGATGCCCCGCTTGCTCGGCTGCTTGTAGGTTACGTCCCACACCTGGCTGATGGGTAGGTCGGTTTTGGCAAAGCCGCTCTGCCCCTCGGCGGCCCAGAACCTCCTTTTCGACTGCAAGAAGATCTTCGAGGCCGACAGATACGGCAACTGCTCGATGGCCCGTTGCTTCTCGACCGAGAAGGCCGGGGCGACCTCGATATTCTTCTGGACAGTGAAGGGGACAGCGCAGATCAGGTAGTCGCCCGCAAGCGTGTGATACGCACCGGCGCGCAGGAAGACAGCTTTGACAGCCTGCGCACTCTGCTCGATTCTGACGACTGGCGCGGCGTAGTGAATCTTCTCAGACAGCCGGACGGCGAAGGCTTTCGGGAGGAGGTCATTTCCGCCCCTGATCTTGTAATACCGGTTGAGCTTCCGGTTGAGGGCCTGGTTGCGCAGCATGAACAGGGTTGACCAGGTCTCGACCCGGTCGTCAATCCCTCCCACGCTCAACAGGGCGACGGCCTCAGGCGACGCTCCCCGGCTGCGCCAGAAATCAGAGCGGTTCATCTGATCATATTTTCTTAACACGTCAGGCGGTGGCCAATTCGGATCAGTCACGTCCCCAACTTCCCCCAATATAGACCAGATGTATTTCTGCCGCATGCCATTGATCCCGAGCGTCCTCTCCTCCGCCGTTAGATCATACGGCCACTCCACCCTCTGTCCCGGTGTCACCCGAATCCTTTTCCCACGCACGTGGTAAACGGACGGCAAACTGGTCGGCTCGAACGGATCGAGCGTAAGGCCGAAAAGTTCGACGTATTTGAGCGTGAAGTGGTGGTGATTTGGAATCCGGGCGGCGCCTGCTTCCGCGTACAGCCCGTCGGGAAACGGATCGCGTAAGGTATGGACGCGACCGCCTGGCCGCGTGCGAGCTTCAATTACAGTGACGTCGTGACCCGCCTGAGTTAACTCGTAGGCCGCCGACAGCCCGGCTAGTCCTGCCCCGATGATAATTACCTTTTTAGTAGCGCCCCTTCGTTCCAAGCTCCTTGGACCGAAAGCGAAAGCGTTCAGTGAGGAGGTGGAGAGCGTCGCCCCAACGACAACAGCTTGTTTCAAAAAGTCTCGGCGGTTCATGCTCTATCTCATAAGGTCTGCGAGAAAATCCGAGCAGCTGTGTGTTGAGAGGCTAGACAGCTTGAGGCCGCCTGGTGTGCCAGTCTGTTGCTTGCTCGTAAGCGTGCGCGAGCGCCAGCACCTTCGCCTCGCTGAAGCGCGGCCCACTGATCTGCATACCCATAGGCAGCCCAGAACTCATGAATCCGCACGGAATCGAGATAGTCGGCAGACCGTAGACATTAAAAGGCGTCGTGTTGCGGATCATCTCCAGCTCAATCCCGAGACGCACGGCCTCTTCGATGGTGGGCGGCGGCACCGACGTCGTGGGCGTGACCAGAAGGTCCACGTTTGAAAATGCAGCCCCGATGGCCCGGCGCGCCCCGTCAAGTTCACGGCGCGACTGGATGTAGGCCGGCGTAGTCACTTTCGAGCCCTGCTCCAGATTCCGGCGAATGGCGGCGTGATAAAGCTGTGGGGTCTTGGCTAAGTAGGGCGCGTGGAAAGCGTAATTCTCGGCGAAGACGATGTTCGGCGCAAGCATGTCTGGGATAGGGGGCAGGCTGACTTCTCGAAGGCCGGCCGTCAGGCGCCGAAGCACTCCCAGAGCTTTACTTATTGCCGCTTCAATCTCCGCGTCGAGCTTATCGTAGAAGACCGCGCGGGGTATCCCTAGCCGTAACGCTGAGACTTTGGCCCGCAGCGCCGCGGTGTAATCGGGTATCGGCGCGTCTACGCTGGCGCTGTCGCTCGGATCGTAGCCGGCGATGGCCGAGAGCAGGAGCGCGGCGTCCGCCACGCTGCGGCACATCGGTCCGAGGTGGTTCATCGACCACCAGCCTGCCTCGCCGCCGCCTCGCATGCCCACCAGCCCATAGGTCGGCTTGAGGCCGACGATTCCACAACAAGCCGAGGGCACGCGTATCGATCCGCCTGCGTCCGTGCCAACTGCTCCGAAACAGAGGCCGGCGGCGACGGCCGCAGCCGATCCGCCGGAAGAGCCGCCGGCAATTCGATCAAGTTGCCACGGATTATGGACGGGGCCGAAGTAACTGACGGCCGTGGTGGTACCGAAGGCAACCTCATGCAAGTTCTGCTTGCCGAGTAACACAGCGCCCGCCGCCTTCAGCCGCCGGACGACTTCGGCGTCCGCGGTGGGAACGCGGTCTTTAAAGATCGCGCTGGCGAGTGTAGTCCTTACGCCTGAAGTATCGATGTTGTCCTTGAGTCCGATGGGGATGCCGTGGAGCGGCCCGCGCCACCTCCCGCGTCGCACCTCCGCTTCAGCTGCACGTGCCTGCGTCATTGCCTGCTCGGCGGTCACCGTGATGAACGCGTTGAGGGCCGGGTTTAGCCGCTCGATCCGCTCCAGGCACGCACGCGTCAACTCGACCGGCGAGATTACTTTGCTCCGGACGAGGTTGCCAGCCTCGCGTAGGCTCAGCTTAGTTTGGTTAGTACTTTGTTCCATGCCGAACAAGTGTGGTTGAGCGGCGATGAGCTTTTCGCTGAGGTTGGAGTTCATGAGGAGGATGCCACCACTGCAGACGCCAGCTTTAACAAAAGATCTTCGTGACCAAAGGTCTTGCGAAGAGATGATTTCCCGACGTGCCTGACTCATCTGTTGCTCTCTATCCAACACCTTACCCGCCTCGCGTTCCAGTCCGCCTGCCACACGCAACTGCCAATAGATGACAGGATTGCCGGCAGGCGATCAGTCTGAGCGACTTGTTGGACGGCTTTCCTCCGACACGGCCCAACTATGGCTCTTTCGCCTGCCTCGGTGCCGAGGCCCACCGCGTCTCGCTTCGCCATCTTTGGTAGCGCCCCTCCGCTCCTCGACCTGGTCGGCTGCTTCTTCTTTAACGAAAGTGGCGCGTCTTGAGACGTCGCCTCCCAGATTGGTGTGGAGAAGAATTCTCTGGACCAGCCCGGGATCTACCGCAAGCAGTTCCTTAAGCAGTTCCTTGACTTTGGCAATATCACTCCTCTTAGCGGCCTTGATTATCTCCTTAGTTTTTTCAGGCATGCTCTCATTTCCTTTTTTCCCAAACTCCGGTTGGCTGAAAGCGCTTGTTTGTTTCACCCACACATGCGGATATGGTCGAACGTTAAGGAATTGGCAGCCGCGCGCTCCGGTCGATCCATTGAACTAAGCTCGCTTTGACTAGTCTAGCTGCGTTACATTTTACATCGAGAGCAAAACTACTTGCGCGGAAAACAGCTTACGATGCCTAATTTCATCGACCATCGTTCAATCGTACGTACCATCTGGGGCAGCCCCGACCTCATACTACTTATCTTTGCAGGCTCGGCAGCGGAGTTTGCGCTCAACCGGGCCGTCGACTGGCTCTTCTTCACCGGTAAACTTCCCGGTGACCCGATCGGGCGACTTTTTTCCACAGTCCGTTACGCCCAGGAGATCGTATTCGTAGATGAAGACACGGCGCGCAGGACGCTGGATCGAATAAACGCGAAACACGGCTCGGTCGAGCGCCAGCGCGGGCAAACCATCCCAGATTGGGCTTACCGAGACGTGCTATACATGCTCGTTGACTACTCGGAGCGTGCTTACGATTTGCTTTACGGACCGCTCTCGGGCTCTCAACAACGTGATCTCTACGCAGCGTTCCGGCGGATTGGCGACGGGCTACGCATTCCAGAGCTGCCGCAGACCTATGCCGAATGGCGACTCGACCGGCGTCGCCACCTCGACCGCGATCTCGCTTATAGCCGGCATACTTCAAATCTTTACCGGCAGTACCGCCGGCACCTGGGCCTTTGGCGTTATGGCTTGCTGCTGGAGATACAAGCGTTGCTCGTACCTCATCAGGTGCGGCGTCTACTTCACCTCAGCCCGAACAAATTGCTCTCGTGCTTTGTCCGAATGTACGGAATCGTTGAGCAGTGTAATCTTCAATCCGTCGTCCACACTTTACTAATACCGCCGCGGTACTGGCCGGAGGTGCGGAAGTTTGACAGGATTTGGGCCGCCTAACTCGGACAGTTGAGTGCATGCGGTAAGGCGGCCGATTGCGGTCGATCAGAGTTTCGGTTTCAGGTTTAGGTTTCGCTGTTTGTCGGCATCTCACTGCGGCAAGCCGACTCTCCGCACAAGGGTTGCGAAACGGGGGTCTGAGCTGAGACGGACCCATGGCGGAGCCACTTTAAGATAGAGCAAATCGTCTCGCTCGCTGTACGCCTTTTCCAGCCACTGAAATGCCTGGTCCTTATCTCCCAGGCCCACGTAGACCGCTGCTATGTAAGTAGGTGGAACATAGAACCTCTTCGACAGCTCAATCAATTGATCGAGTATCCTCTGCGCGTCCTCTCTCTTACCGGATACACCGTAGGCATATCCCAGACTCATTAACGAAAATGTATTATCCTTCTCGAGGCTGATCGCCTTTTGAAACTCTGCGATGGCTTCCGCATACATTCCCTTCCGCGTGTAGGCCCAGCCCAGGCCACGGTGTGCCGGAGCAAACCTGGAATCCATATCGAGGGTCCTCCGAAGTTGTTCTAACGCCTGGTCGTCTTGACCCGCAAAGGAGAAGGCATTCCCCAACTCTGTATTTATTATCAGAGAGAGGGGATCGAGTTTCTGGGCCTTCTTCAGCTCGTCTATGGCTTCGGCGTGTCGGCCCATCGCTGTCAGATATTCACCATACCACTGACGAGCGGTTGGATAGTTCGGGTTGAGCTCTATACTGCGTTTAAAATCTCTCTCGGCATTCGCAAAATCCCAATCAAAGAGTCACTAATGTAAGCTCGTGCGGTATAGGATTCGGCAAGCTTTTCGTTTATTTCCAGTGCCTTTGTCGCTGCCACTCTCGCCTTGGGATAGGCTTCCTTTCCAGGTGTAGAAGTGTAACCAGGCAGGATGACGTACGAATCAGCAAGCCCAGCGTATGCCAGGGCGTAGTTTGGATCTTTCTCTATCGCCTGATTGAAATACTCAATACTTTTATTAATGTCGTCTCCCGTTCTCTTATTCCAAAAGTATCGGCCCTTGAGATAAAGCTGATAAGCCTCAGGATTTCCCGTGGCACCCGTCGTCAATTGCCTTCGTTCTTCACCTGTCAGCCTCAAGCGCAGCTTTTCAGATATTTCTTTTGCAATATCTTCTTGCACCACCAGAATGTCTGAGAGCTTGCGGTTATACTGCCCACCCCATAACAGACGGTTGCTTTGGGTATCTACGACCTCAGCGCTAACCACCAGATTCTCGCCGCGCTGAACTAATCTGCCAGTCAGCACGGCTTGTACTCCCAATTCGTGACCTACCGTCTGAGCGTCTATATCTTTTCCCTTGTAGCGAAACGCCGAGTTGCGCGCCGTTACTTTCAAATTAGGCAGTTGCGAGAGGCTGTAAATGATCGTCTCGGGAATACCATCACTGAGGTAGTCAGCATTCTCGTCTCCGCTCTGGTTAGTAAAAGGCAACACCGCTATCGAGTCGATTGCGGCGTTCCTTACACCTGAGAAGTAAGCAAAGTAAAAGATGACTGAGACGGCAACGACGAGAGTTAGTAAGACGAGCGCCGCAGCGGTCTTATGGCGCTTGATCTCACTGGCAACATATTCTGCGCTCGACATCGGTTGTGCCGAGGTTAAGCCGCTTGTTCTCGTTGCGTTGCCTGACGTCTGAATTGGCGAATCACCGCGTCTGATCGCAACGCCTTGTCCGGCGAGATCGTCAGGAGGTTTCGACCGCTCCAGTTCGGCTTCGAATTCAAGCCGTTTTCTCAATCGGCGCAAATCGACCAGCAGGTCTTTGACAGTTTGATATCGCTCTTCTCTGTCTTTCTCCAGTGCCTTGGCCACAATCTCTTCCAATTTGGAGGGCAACTCTGGTGAAAATCGCTTCACTGGTATTGGCTCTGTCTTCACGATGGAAGCAATAATGTCGGTTGCAGTCGAGCCCGAAAATGGGGAACGGCCTGTAGTCAGCTCGTAGAGCATCACGCCAAGACTCCAGATGTCTGTGCGTGCGTCCAGCTTCTGCCCTCGTGCCTGCTCCGGCGACATGTAATTCGCCGTACCCATCACTGTGCCGGCGTCCGTGTGCACCAGAGCCTTCGTCGGTGCTTCAGTATCAGTGGCCGATTGTGGCTCTGTGAGCTTAACGAGACCGAAGTCCAGCACCTTCACCAAGCCATCACGCCGAAGCATGATGTTGTCGGGTTTGATGTCACGATGAACAATCCCAGCCTCATGTGCGGCGGCAAGGGCAGAAGCTATTTGAATACTGATATCGAGTGTCTCGCCGAGATCAGGCTGAGTCTGCGCCATGTGTTGGCGCAGCGTCTCGCCGTCAATGTACTCCATAGCAATGAAGCTAGTGCCGTTGCTCTCTCCTATTTCGTAAATGTGAGCAATGTTCGGATGGTTTAATGCTGCCGCGGCTTTAGCCTCTTGCACAAATCGATGCATCCGCTGGCGATCGTTGGCGACCTCGGTAGGCAGAATCTTGAGTGCGATGGTTCGCTCCAGTTGCGTATCCTGGACCAAATACACTTCACCCATGCCGCCCGCACCGAGTTGTGAACGGATTTCATAGCGCCCGAGTTTTGTACCGGCAGCCAGGGACACTGCTTTCCTTGCTACCTGACCATCATCGAAAATCTCTGATCAGCACCACATCTGTTGAGGGAGGCCGCGCGAAAGAGCAGACGGTGCATGCGTTGTTGATCGGAAGCAAGTTGAGTGGGCAGGATCTTAAGGGCTACTGTTCGGTCCAACTCGGTATCGGTAGCCAAATACACTTCACCCATCCCGCCCGCGCCGAGCTGAGAGCGGATTTCGTAACGGCCCAGTCGTGTGCCTGTCGTGAGTGTCATCGCTTCAAGTCCGCCGTCCACTTCAGCACGACATTGAAAGGTGGAGACGAGCAGTGACGGTCACTGTTGCGTGTTATGAATTTCAGCACTCACCGCCAGCATGAGCCACCCAAGGACACAGAATCAGTCGGGGTTGGATCAAGTATTAAGTCAAGTATTAATTAGACGCTCACATTTTATCTGCGTACGACGGGAGCCGCTAGAATCCTTGTTGCTCGTAGCGAGACTCGGGGCAAACGATCCACGAAACAACACTAACACTAATGTCACGAAATTAGTGTTGGTTGGTGTGATTTCGTGGATCGTCCTTCGTAAACTAACTTTCGAAGGCGGCCCTCACTTCGGGATGGCGAAGGACAATAAGCGCCCAAATCCCGAGCGGAATTCCCGGAATGCAACAAACGGAGGTTAGCGGGATCAGGGCAAGTATTGCTGCCCACAGCACGATAGAGTATCTGCGCACGCGGAGCATCTGAACTCCACCGAAAATAATTATGGGCGAGGCAGCCAATGAGATCAGACTAACGATGGGAAAGAAGATGATTGCAAACATATAGCCTAGCCTCCGGTCCTCATCGGTAATCACCGGATCTCGTCCCTTGACTATTGAATTCAGGCGCCCAAGAAGTAGTAAAAACGCTGACAGGGCGTTGAGCGCGCCGACGACGATCAAACCGATAGCTGGCAATTGCAGTCTCTTCCTAACATCGTTCATGAGAATCCCCCTTTTTGGCTAACTCATTTGGAAGATAGAACGCAAAATGGTTCTACCTGTTTCTAGCCTTTGGTAATACGGGATGTGTGTTTCGCTCTAGGCTGCTGGCTTGCATTGCAATGCCGCGCGATTCCGGATAGCCGAGCTCGACCGGATTCAGATAATAACCGCGCTCGTTCGCAGGCTTGTCTTGTTCGACTTGGAGCGGATGTGCCAACGCGTATACATCCTGTCGAATGCCGGTGACTTGCCATGAAACCTTCATACCAGACTTGCCGCCCGCGATTTCAAAACGATTGTTCTGTAATTTCCTTCGCAATGTATACAGGCGAGTAACCACCGACACAGGTCAGTTGATAGCGGAAGTCTTTGTTCAGAGCCTGGAACCAACTGGGAAGAATTACTAACGCTCTTCCGCTGTCATCCAGCGTAACGTTGCCACTATACAAGTTGGCCATCTCATCGCTTTCGAGCGAATTGTGAGAGAGGTATTTTTCAGCAGGACTCAGGGGATGATCGATGCGAACAAAGCTTACTCCCTCCGGTGATTTTCTTTGTGAAGATCTCATTGAATGTGACAAAATGATCAGACTCAGAGAAACTGCAACGATCATTAACATAAAGGTCTTTGACTTGAACTACTCTGCCTGTTCATTAGAATCACCTCCTCAACTGACACGAATGAATCAGAACTCTCCAACAGAGTCTGTGTTAATGAAGCCCCTCAATCGGCTGTCCGTGTGTGAACTCGACCACGTGACCATCCGGGTCGCTTAGCATTGTGAAATAACCAACGCTGCCGCCCGCCTCTGTGGGTGGCTCGACAAGTATCCCCAGCTGTCTCCCTCTTTCGGCAATCTGATCAATCTGCTCCTTCGCGTCACATTGGAACCCGAGATGATCTAGGCGTGAAGTGACTTCTCCCTCCCCGATGACCAGCAGGAACGTAGGGTTCTTCCCCGGGGCGGTATCGGGCCCAAGCCAAACTGTTCCCCCTCCTTCCCGACGGCGATCCCTCAGCACTGAGAGGCCACAGAAAGAGGTGTAGAAGCTAATCGAGCGCTCGATGTTGCTTACCGTTATGGTGACGTGGGTCCACCGAACCGTCATGATCTCTCCTCTGTCGTATTCATCCGTGTTTTCATCTCAACCGATGTGTCATGAGGTCAGTACCACAACGCGGTAGCGTGTGGCTCCGTTAAGAACTCGACTCTTGGGCGTAGCGAGCCACACGCTACCGCGTTGTGGTACTGACCTCATGACACTACGCCTCGCTTTCACCGAGCCTAACGGGATGTGATACTGACTCTAGCGCGCGCAAACGTTGCTCAGCAAACAAAAATCTAAGAAAGTGCTTCACAGAGATGCCTTCGCTCGGTAACCATATTTCGCTTTCAGTCTTTCTTCTTCCTCTTTCGTTGTCTCGAATCCCGGCTTGAAGAATAGACGGTACAACTCTACGAAATGGGGAGGTGAGATTAGCCACACCAGCTGCATGTCATCATTCGCGTCAAAGCCGTGCCAAGTTCCCGGCGGGATGTAAACAACGCTGCCTTCTTCAACAGGTGTGCGCTTATCGTCGAGGATGACCGTCCCTTTGCCTTTGTGGACGAAGAAAACTTCTTCGTCGCGCTCGTGCATATGGACCCCGATCCTGTTGCCGGCTGTCAGTGGCTGAACAACCATCGAGAGTCGCTGCGATCCTGCCTGCGGTGACACCTTGATGATGCCTCCTCTAGGATCGGCCAGCTTTTCTCCTTCATCAGGTTGAAGCACGTACCCTTTCGATTTTGCCGGGGAAATTTCCTGTGAGGTTTGAGCCGGAGTCTTTCTGGACGTTTGAGTGGAAGCGAGAAGGCCAACGGCAGTAACTAACGTGGTAATTAAGAGGATTCGTCTCACTGTTTCTCCTCCTTACGGAGCGCGAGAGTTTGACTCTCAGACAAATAGAAAGATGATGCCAAGGACAAAAAGGATCGGGCCCCAGTACTCCATCCTAATGAAGAAGAAAGTGTGGGCTGGCTGGAGGACTTCTTTCCCCGTTTCCTTCTCAATCATGACCTTCCCCTGCTTCCTGTTGAGATACATCCCCAAAGGCCAGATCAATGCCCCCGCGAGAAAGAACGCCAACAGCTTGGGCCACCCGTGGGCCTGGTAGTAAGACTCATCCCGGAACAGCGACTCGGTGACGTATTCTGCGATAAGCAGTAGGAGAAATGTGATTGCCGCGACCAGGAAGCCGAGCCTACTCCAGATGATCATTTACTCCTCCTTCACGCAGACTCTCAACCAAACTTGCGGCCTAACGCCAGGCATCAGCGACGCGCAGCTTTGCCTCAACAGTCTAAAAAATTCATCTCTCATTCCCACCGGGCTTCAGCCCCGGTGATGAGCGTCATGAACCTCTCATTCTCGCCGGGCTTCAGCCCGGTGATGAGCGTCAGGAAAGTTTAATGGCGACCGTTTTAACGGTTTGCTCTTTCTCTCAAGCCAGTGCCGTTGAGCAGAACGAAGTTGCATGACCAGCCCAACTGAGAAACCGTTGAAACGGTGGATGCGGCCGACAACGCCGCGAGTCTTATGGGGTGAAAGTCCCCTGCCGTCAATTGCCCGGAATCGGACGGCTAGCATATCCGACGTGTGAAGAGGTAACAATTCATACGGTGCTCGGAAGTAAAAGTCACGGCCGCCATGCCTGTTAATGGCAGCGGTGGGAACGACCTGGGTGGCAAGCAAACCTGGAGGCCTGAACATTAAGGAATGACTGCAGCTCCGAAATAACGGTCCCGCACTGAAGTCGTTGTGCGGTCTTATGCTGAGAGCCGACCCGGTACCGTTTTGGGGAAGGCCGATGCTCTGGGGGAAGAAACGGGTAAGTGCACCCCAGAGGCTGCCGGAGTAAAGGTCCAAGCATCCGGGGAAAGATTCGCAGGTAGTAACGTCGGGAAGGTCCTGAAGACCAGCAGCGGGTGGTCCAAGCTGCAAAGACTGGCCAGCGAGTGTAAAAGCGAAGTTGGTGAGAGGCTTTAGGACTGGCACATGAGGTCGTAGGAGCGATGAAGGAAGGTAACGCTTCTGGAGCAAAGGACCTCTGGGCACGTGGTGCGGGTTGGTGGGCACAGAGGCCGGACGCTGCGCCGGCAATGACCTGTAATCCCAAGGACTCGCTAGGCTGTGCATCAACTTCGGGTAGAGCAAGTGTATGTCGACCATTGACTTAAGCTGGCCTCCGCCCGTCGGAAGGCGCATGGTGTACGCCGCGGCCTCGAACCGGATTCGGGAAATCCGACCGTCCGGGATCATCGGGAGGCTCTGGGAAACACAGCTATGGAAGAACTAGGCACCCGCTCCACTATCGAAAGAGTGGAAACGGAAACTCTCTTCCTAAGGTGTTAGTGCGCTCAGTTTCTATCCCACTTTCCATTGATCTGTCGCGCGCTGGCTCACCGGGCTAAAGCCCGGTGAGAATAAGAGCAGTGAGCGCGGTGCGCGCTCGTTTCCTGCCGGCTATCAATCGCTAAGGCAGCTTCGTACGTTTCATTTCCTCCACGTGTTTCATCAGCCGTGGTCGGCGCGCCCATTCGACGTTTTTTTCGTCCGGCTGCTCGTAAAGCTCAGGGTGGATGTAATAGCCGCGCTCGCGGTCAGGCTTTTGCTCATCGACCGGGATGCGATGCTTGTTGGCCCAGGCATCTTGACGAATTCCCGTCACCTGCCACGAGACCTTCACAGTGGGCTTGTCGGTTTTGATCTGAAAGCGATTGTCGGATATTTCGCTGGCGACGATAGCCTGCGCGAATTGGCCGATGACCGTCAACTGGTAGCGAAAATCCTTGTTCAGCGCGGCGAAGTAATCCGGAAGTAAGACTGTGGATTCGCCGTTGTCGTCGGTCGTGATGTTGCCATTGTAGATGTTCATCATGTCGGGTGACTCGACGAACGAGTGCGAGAGTGTCTTGTTGGCGGGATCGAGCGGGTGATCGATCTTGAAGGAGCCGCCGCCCTTTGTCAGCGTGCCGGAAACGTTCACGTCGCCGTTAAAAGCGCCGGCAGGACCGCCGTTACCCACACCGAAGACTCCCGTGCCGCTATCGCTGAGGCCGAGCACTCCGAAGCCCGTGTCACTGAGGCCAAACACGCTCACGCCTCCCTGGCTCTGGCCGCGGATGGCATCCCCGCCGCCGCTGTTGAGGCCCAACACCCCACTCCCGAGATCGCTATTGCTAGCTCCGACCACGCCCGTCCCGTTGGGTGCCTCGCCCAGTACGGCGGTTCCACCAGTAGAGTTGAAGCCCCGCACGCCGAAGCCCTGTCCCGCGCCGGTGCTGCCGAAGACGCCGGTACCAGTGTTGCTCTGACCGTGGACGCCGGTGTTGGTGTTACTACTACCAAACACGCCGAAGCCTGTATTGCTCCGCGCCTCGACGGCGGTAAAAGTGTCGCTGCTGCCAAAGACCCCGAAGCTCGAGCTGCTGATGCCGCGCACGCCCGTGCCAAAGAAAGCCTGGCCCAGGACGCCGGTACCGCCGCTTGCGTTATTAAAGCCCAAGACACCTGCAGTGCTCGCGTTGCTTGTGTCGCCGCGCACGCCGTTGCCAGTGAGACTGAAACCGAAGAGCCCGTTGCCGCTATTGCTCAACCCTTGCGCGCCGTTGCCCGTCGTGCTTGAGCCGAAGACTCCGAAGCCTGAATCGCTGTTGCCGCGCACGCCTGCGCCGGCAGGACTCTGGCCCAGAACGGCAGGAATGAAGCCAGTGGTGAAAGCCTCAATACGCCCCGCTACTGTCAGCTTCGAGCCAGGTGTCGCCGTGCCGATACCGATGTTGCCGTTAGATTCGACAACGATTGAATCACCAATCGTGTCGGAACTGGTCCATTTCGGGAGTTGCCCGGCAGTACCGCTGCCCTTCACAGGTCTGTTGGCCGACGGAGCCGTACTCACGTTCGGCGTTTGCGCTTGTGCGCCAGTGAAGTTAACCAGCAGCAGCCACAGCCAGGCGTTCGCGCAAAGCTTCAATCGTTTGTTCATTGCTGTTTCCTCCAAATCACCCGACGATGCGTACAGGTAGTTGAGAGTTCAACCTTTAGTTTGCGCGTTGCAAAGACGCAACCTAAAGCTTGAACTCTAAAACTACTTGATCAACTCGGGGATAATGACGCCAGGTTGACCTGAGTCAATTTCCGCCGAGGAAAACGTTCGAGATCTGGCCGGACTCGACGGCGATCATTTTGAGATTCGTGAATTCCATATCTGCGCTTCCAGAGAACGCCCCCTTGGAGCACCTCAACACCGCCTCCCCTGGCTCCGCAAAGCGATGCACGACTTCGAGCGTCAACACAACCTCGTCATTAGTGAATGCCAAAATCGGGCGATCATCTTGCACTTCGAGCAGGGCGTTTGAACGGTCGAAATCGTTCCCGGCGTCGAGTCGGCAGGTAACGAACTCCTTGCGCGTAACAGACGACTCCTCAATCTCCTTCGCTGTGACGACAAGCTTAGCGAAGATCGCGTAGTT
>JAMQPH010000622.1 GCA_023717605.1 Pyrinomonadaceae bacterium | reverse complement strand
ATTGTGGCGCTCAAGGCGGTGGCGCACAAGCTGTGCAGCGTATCATCATACTACTCACAAACTCTCTCTCCAGAAGATTCATTACCGACATCACCCGTTTTATAGAACGGAAGTCGAAGTAGTGCGCGCCCTGCGCCGCTTCGAGGAGGAAAGTTTTGTAGTCAAGCTTCCCGAAGGACACCAGATCGCCGTTCCTGCTTGGATGTTCGATCCAGTTTTTTGCGATCAACTTCCACAACGGGATCATCCCTCGATTGCGCTTAGGGCACTACTGGAACTGGCGCAATTGATCGATGCGCACCGCTTGCCTTCTCCAGCGATCAATTCAGAATCTGGGCCATCACCTCGAAGAGGAGGAATCGATGCGCTCAGAACAGAAAAGATCCTATCGTCAGCAAAGGCTGCCCTTTGTGAAAGAGGGGCTGTGGGAGAAACTTCCCCAAGCCAGTCGAGTTCGCTGTGGCGAATTGATCGTTGAGTTACTGCGAGCGGTGCTCTTAGCTCGCTATGACGCTGGGAGGAAACATGAGCGAGAAGATTAGTGTCGAGCATCTCAAGCGAGGGGCCTACATTTACATTCGGCAATCAAGTTCTCAGCAGGTGCGGTTTCACCTTGAGGGTCAAAAGCGCCAATATGGATTGGCCGAACGAGCTCGCCAGTTGGGTTTTCATGAAGTGGTAGTGATCGACGAGGACTTGGGTCGTTCGGGCAGCGGAGTGCAAGAACGACCTGGGTTTGGCCGATTATTGGCGGCGGTGTGTCAGGGAGTGGCTGGAGCGGTGGTGGCTCTGGAGGCCTCACGATTGGCTCGCAATAATAGGGACTGGCATCACTTGGTGGATCTGTGTGCCCTGACCGACACGGTGTTGATTGACGACGACGGCATTTATGATCCGAAGTTGCTCAATGACCGATTGCTGTTGGGACTCAAAGGCACGATGAGCGAGTATGAGCTGGGTTTGATGCGGCAGAGGGCGCACCAGGCGTATTTGCAGAAGGTCCAGCGCGGCTGTGCGCTGTGGCAGGTGGCGGTAGGCTTTGTGCGCACCGAAGAGGGGCAGATCGAGAAGAGTCCCGATCGGCAAGTGGCGCAGGCGATTGAGGCGGTGTTTGAGAAGTTTCGCCAGCTGGGTAGCGCGCGCCAGACGATGCTCTGGTTTCGCGAGGAGCAGATTCTTCTGCCGCAAGCCAAGCCCGGCAGCGCGAGCCGCGAGGTTGTGTGGCAGTTGGCAACGCTGAGCCGAGTGCGCCAGATTCTCACCAATCCCTGCTATGGGGGCGCCTTTGCCTTCGGTCGAACGGGCACCAAAATGGTTGTGGTGGAGGGCCGGGCGCACAAGAGCCCCAGCCGGCGTAACAAATCCATCGAGCAATGGGACGTGTTGATTCTCGATCATCACAGCGGTTACATTGGCTGGGATCAGTATCTGAAGAACCGAGAGCTTATGGCAGAGAACTTAGCCCGGAGGGACGGAGCAGGAAGAGGAGCGGCGAAAAACGGCGCGGCGTTGTTGTCGGGACTGTTGCGCTGTGGGCGCTGTGGGCGAAAGATGCAGGTGATTTACAGTGGCCGTCGCGGTAAAGCGGCCCGTTATGGCTGCTGTGGGGCAAGAGAGCTTCGCGGATCGAGCCCGTGTTTATCGGTGGGAAGTTTACGCACCGATGGGGCGGTGGTGGAGGAAGTGCTCCAAGCGATTGAGCCGGTTGGAATTGAAGCGGCGCTCAAAGCCAGTGAGCAGGCCGCGTTGGAGGATCAAGAGAGAAGGCGTTTTGTGGAACTGGCGTTGGAGCGGGCACGCTATGAAGCCAAGCGAGCGCAGCGACAGTTTGACGCGGTGGAACCCGAGAACCGCTTAGTGGCGGCTGAGCTGGAAGGGCGCTGGAACGGGGCTTTGGCCCAGGTGGCCGAACTGGAGAGCCGGTTGCAAGAGCTAAGAGAAGAAGCCTTACCGCTCAGCGACGAACAAAGGCGACGGTTGTTGGAGCTGGGAAAGGATTTGAGAAGATTATGGGATGAAGCGCAAGCGGCGGTGGAGTTAAAGAAGCGGATCTTGCGCACGGTGATCGAGGAGATTGTGGTCGACAGTGTAGCAGAGCCGGCCGAGCACCGCTTGCAGATCCATTGGGCTGGAGGAGTGCATACGGAATTGCGCGTGGCGCGCAACAAGCCGGGGATGCATCGGCGGATGGCCAGCGGGGAGGTTATAGAGTTAGTGCGCGAGTTGGCCAAAGTATGCGAGGATAAGACCATCGCTAGTGTTTTAAACCGTCTCGGGTTTACCACAGGGCAGGGCAACGGTTGGCGGGTCTCACGGGTGGTGCATTTTCGCCATACGCACCGAATTGATGGATTTAAAGGGCGTCAAGGACGGGTAACGTTGGAGGAAGCGGCGCGAAGGTTAGAAGTGAGCCACACGGTGGTCAAGGGACTGATTCGCCGCGGCGTCCTAGCGGCTCGGCAGGTAGTTGAATACGCACCGTGGGTCATCGAAGAGAAAGCCCTGGAATCAGCGGCTGTAAAAGCGGCGATTCAAGGAGTGCATAAGGGAAAGAAACTTCCGCCAACTGTCGCCGGACAACAAGAGTTGCCGATAAAATAAAGGAAATTGAACAGGTGGTTACTATGTCGAAGCACTGCGCAGCGTATGAATGGCGACTCCTTTTTTACCAATTGCGGCATCAAACTTGGCGCGACGAAAGGCGCCTTGGACACTGCTCTTGGCCATGGGAGTTTGAGACTCCTTGGCACCCTTGCCGCTTCGGCCAAGGGCCGGGAACAGAAGATGTCGATGGCGGTGGGTGAGCCAATAGCGGCGCAGCAACTTAAGAGTGGATTGGGGCAGAGGGACGTAGCGATCCTTGGCGCCCTTGTCGCGGTGGACATGGATCATCATGCGGGAGCTATCGATATCGGAGACTTCGAGATGGAGTCCTTCGTGGAGTCTGAGGCCGCAGGAGTAGACGGTGGAGAGGTAGGCATAGTTGTGGAAAGTTTTGATGTGGGAAAGAAGGCTTCGGACTTCTTCAACGCTTAAGACGGCGGGAAGACGTCGTTCATTTTGGGCTCTAAGGAGTCCAAGGATGCGCCAATTGCGATCGAGGACTTTCTCGTAGAAGAAACGAATTCCGCAATAACAGATGCGCATGGTTTTGGGGGACCAGTGATTGACGTTTTTGCGTTGCAGGAAATACTCCTGGAGTTCCTGCTCTGAAACCAGATCGGGGGTTTTGCCATAGAACTGCGAAAGCATGCGCACCGAGCGGGTGTAGGCCTGCTGCGTGCGTTCCCCTTTCCCATTGAGTTGTAAGTTGTCGACCATACGCTGATACCAATCGTTCATCATGACAGCTCTCCTTTCGTTAAATAGTTTGACTGCAGGAGAGCTATTTATCTGAGAACGATGGTGGTGGGATAGAAATTTCAGGTAGGATTACGAACTGCCGCGCAGCGGCTTACTTGAACAAGGCAGTGGAGCTGACTGCCAGGCCGAGCAAGGATCTGGTTCAGCGTGCGCACCAACAGCTGACCCGGAAGTGGTGGCGGACTCGCCGGTCTGAATTCGAGCTGTACGTTTCACCGCTCGTCTTGCAGGAAGCGGCAGCTGGTGATCCGGCTCGCGCTCGGCGCCGCCTTGCGTTACTGGCGGCGCTACCGGTGCTTGGACCAACAGTAGATGCGATTGATCTTTCGCGCATCCTGATTGAGCGTTGGCGCGATTCCCAAGAAAGCTGAGGTCGACGCACTCCACATTGCGATTGCCGCAGTGAATGGAATCGAGTACCTTTTAACGTGGAACTGTACTCATATTGCAAATGCACGGATGCGA
>JAMQPH010000621.1 GCA_023717605.1 Pyrinomonadaceae bacterium | reverse complement strand
CGGTATAGCCAGCCTCGCTAATATGAACCGACGTCACGCATTAGTTATATGCACACTGGCGCTGTTGGGATTGTTGATCACGCCGGCAGCGCCATCGTCTTCAAGCCCACCTGCGCCCAAGAAAACGCTGCGTGTGATGACTTTTAATATTCATGTGGGCGTGGGTGTGGACAAGAGACTGGACTTGCAACGGATCGCGGATGTCATCATTCGGGAGCGCCCGGATCTGGTTGGTTTGCAGGAGGTGGACCGCGGTGTGCGACGGACAGAGGGCATCGACGAGATCGCTGAGCTGGCCAAGATGACTCGCATGGACTATGCGTTTGGCCACAATCTCGACTATCAGGAAGGGCAGTATGGCGTAGCGATTCTCTCGAAATTTCTCATTCAGAAGATTGACCATCGAAAATACGGAAACCGGCGTGAGGCTGAACGACGAGGCCTGCTTCGAGTGGAAGTTGATGTCGGCGGTCGTACGATCAACTTCGCAACCACGCATCTAGACTATCAGCGCGACGACGAGCGGTTGTTTGAAACCGAACAGCTGCTCAGGTTCCTGGAGGACGTTAAGAACCCATTGATTGTGGTTGGTGATTTCAATGACGAACCGGCCGGCAGCACTTACAAACTCATGCTGACAAAGTTTTCAGACGCCTGGGTTGGGAGTCGCGCGAAACAGGATGGCTTCAGCTATTCGGCAGACAAGCCATCGAAGAGAATCGATTACATTTTTTACCGGACGGATGCCGGTGTGCGTGCAAAGAAGGCCTGGGTGGTTCGAACGCCGGCTTCAGATCACCTTCCGGTGATGGCGGAACTGGAGATTCGGTAGATGGGGAACCCTCGCGCGGTACAAATCAGGTCATTTTCCGTTTGTCATTTGTCAGTTCTCATTTGTCATCGGAAGCGCAGTTGAGCGATTGACAGGCCTCGCTGATTTGCAGGTCAGGAAAGGTGCTTTAGATTAACGCCTTTCAATTCCAGCAGCAATCACTCATCCACAGAACCATTTGCCGTAGCCAATGGATCGCGGCACAAAACCCAGCTTGAGTCACTCAACTGCACATCCTCGGACTCAACATACTTTTGACGACTTGACAGTCGCGACTTACAACGTCTCGCCGACATCTACGTCTCATCCATGAGAAGCAACAAATGCTTCGACCTCACTTTGAGCCACAACACTGTCGAATTCCTATAGCCTACCGAATTACCGTGTGCCTCCAGCTGGGGTGAGTGCCACGATCCATTGGCTACCGCAAATGGTTCTGTGGATGAGTGATTGCTGCTGGAATTGAAAGGCGTTAATCTAAAGCACCTTTCCTGACCTGCAAATCACTGAAACTAGAATCGTCAAGCAGTGCTGGCTTCCGATGAAAAAATGAGAACTGACGAATGACAAAAGAAAATAATCTGATTTGTGCGGAAGGCCGGTCCCACTCAGAGCTTAAAACTTCCCACCCTACTCCCGCGGTCCGCCGCGTCGTCCGCGACTGCGCATCGCGTCTCGTTCCTGTTGAAACTGTTTCCATTGCTCGGGCGTGAGTACCTTCTGTAAGCGTTCATCAGCCAGGCGCCGAATCTCGGCAACCCGCGGTTCGGACTCTTTCCTGACCGCCTGCAACTGCGCTCGCGTATCGCCTAGAATCTGATGCACCTGCGTTTTCTGGTCTGCGTTGAGCTGAAGCGTGTCAAGCATGCGCTCGAAGCGGTTCTGCCTGGATTCACCAGGTCTGGCCCATCGCTTGTAAACGTTCAAGGCCAACGAACCCGCTGCGAAGCCGAGCACGAATATTACTACCGCCGCCGCCCTCACCTGCCACCTGCTTTTATTTGCTGAATCCATGGTTTACCTCACCGATCGTCTTCTGCTTCGTAGAGTGTTGTCAGCACCTGGCCGTCGGAAGCCTGATCATCAAATTCGCTGTGGTTGAGGATCACCTCTTCCGCGGAATAAGCACTGAGCGCGGTAGTCTCGGACGTGATCGTGGTCTGGCCGGGTATGACAAAGGTCAACACCGCCAGGGCCGCAACTGTTGCCACCATCGAAGAGGCCAGCGCTCCGGCGGCCCGCCACATTCGGCTCCAGGCCCACTGCTCGTTTGCTGCCTGGCGCTCTCGAAGAGTGGCCATGACTCTGGTGTGAAAGAAAGGTGATGGCTCGAATGTCTCGGCTATCCGTTCTTTCAATAAGAGGGCCGCGATCTGTGCAGCTTCAAATGCCTGATGGCAACCGGCACACTCGGCCGCGTGAGCACGAATCTCAGACAAATCACTTTCGCTGAGCTCTGCCAGCGGACCACTTTCAAGAAGATTGATAATGTGTTTGTCTTTCATTTGATTCCTCGCGCTTCCAAACTCTTCCTACCGGTCCTGGCCTTCGGTGCGAGCAATTTTTCAACCGCCTCGCGCATCCGACGCCGAGCCCGGAAAGCCTGCACCTTCACTTTCGACGCTGACCACCCTGTCATCTCTACCACTTCTTTGACCGATGCGTCATCACCATCGATCAGTGTCAGCACCAACTGATCGTCAGGAGACAGAGTCTGCAACACCCGTCCCGCCAGATCAGCGGCAGCCGAACTGCGCTGGCTCGACTCGTGACGTTCCACGGCAGCATCGGCCAGATTGTTATCCAACCAAGTGCTCTCATCTTCTGTCAGATCAGAAACTGTCAATTCAGGTCGGCGCTTCGAACTTCGCAGCAGATTAAGACAAGTATTAGTCGTGATGCGGGTCAGCCAGCCTTCCATCGAACCGCGACCTTCGTAACTGCCGAGTTCGGTAAACGCCTTCAAGAAAACCTCCTGCGCCGCTTCCTCGACCAGACTCCGTTGCCGAAAGAACCGGCTGGCAAACCGAAAGACGCGCGGACTGTAGCGTCTCATGATCTCTTCGAAGGCAGACTCATCGCCTTCACGCGCCCTGCGCGCCAACTCCAGGTCTGGGGCCTGTTCATAACTATTCGACAGGAAGCGCTCCCCGGTTCGACCTTGTTTGGAATGGCGGACCCCGGGAAATCTCGAATCCGCCATCCCATCTTAAGGGTTAATGGTCGTTACTGAACATTGCGTTTGCCGCGTTCCGCCCTTTTGGCTTTGAACTCAGCTCGCTTCTGTTCAATCTGTGTTTTCTGTTCGGCAGTCAACACTGACTCCATTTCCTGACGCATTTTAAACCGCTCGCCCATTAATTTCGCCTGCAAGCCGGCCGTTTCCGTCAGCTTCTGTGTGGCCAACGCTTCATTGAACGTACCGCCCTCGCTAGCCTGATGCAACTCCTGGCGCTTAGCCCGCAGTTGCTCGTGCAGTGATTGAGTGCGTTGGCGGAAGCTGTCACTGATCTGCTTCATGCGAGTTTTCTGGTCCTCGGTCAGCTCGATGCCGCGGAACATTCCGCCACGGCCAAAATGACCGCCACGATCTCCACGACCCCAGCCCCTACCCATTTCATGATGTCCACCACGGCCCTCGCCGCTGGTCACTTGATTGTCCTGAGTACTGCCGGTCGACTGCGCGAGGGCAATCGGGGCAGCTAGTGCAACGGCCGACAGGGAGGCGATAGTCAGCGTCTTAAGCTTTCCTAATTTTTTCATTTCCTTTACTCCTGGTTATCTTGAATGTGTATGGAGGGCCGTTATTAGCCTCCCGACTGGTAAGACACCAGGGTGAGGTGAACGGTTACAAAGACGGCAGGAGCAGGAGGCAGACGGCAGGAGGCAGCCGGCGGTAGTACAGGAGGGAGCATTTTCCATTTATTCATTTGTCAAATGATAAATGGAAAATGCTCCCTCCTTTACTCCTGCCGTCTGCCTACTGCTCCTGCGTCCTTATTCTTTGTAACCAATCGCCGCGGACGGGTGTCTACGTGAAATGGGGACGCTGTCTGCATAGACACCGAAAGGCGAACAAGAGAGCGGATGAAGAGATGGAATTATTTGTGGATCGTAGCGCTGCTGCTTTGCGGCGTGGCCACAGCGAACGCGCAAACCAATCCGCAGCTTTCCATTAACGAAACTGCAGCCACCAGTGCAGACTTGCTCAAGGCAACGCGGGAGTACAAATCCAATAGTGAAGATTTGCTTAAGTTACAGGAAGACGAGATAAAGAAGGCCAAACAAAAACTGGAGCAACTGCGCCAGCTGGTGGCCGACGGGCTGGTCGCGCGAAATGAACTCGCGGCGGCCGAAGACTCAGTGGCAGCTCTACAGGCAACGCTCGAGGCGACCCGAAAAAAGATTGGCGATGCCGAACACATGATTGCTGAGATTCAATCGGAAGACATTCGGAAGACTCAAATGGTGGCGCAGGCAGGATTGGTCAACAAGGCGCGCAGTTTGGTGAGGCCAACCGTTCTTCGCTACAACGGCGCCGCGAATTGGTCTATCGCTAATCTGGGTGGAATTCAGAATTTCTTCAGCTCGACTTTTGGACGCTCGCTGCCGACCAGCGCGGTCGGACAGTCTGCCACGCATAACGGGCTGGGCTGGGATCACCGAAATTCGGTAGACGTAGGCCTCCATCCGGACAGCGTCGAGGGAAGAACGCTGATCTCTTTCCTGCAGACTCAGGGAATTCCGTTTTTGGCGTTTCGAGGAGCAATTCCCGGTGTCTCCACCGGTGCCCACATTCACATCGGTAGGCCATCTCAAAGGCTTTCATAAGCGCCAATAATATTTCATACGCGCAAACCTTGTAGGGGCGGCACTCTGTGGCCGCCCGTCGTTTGCCGCCACTCACTTCTATTGAGATCCCATCATCAATGCAACTCGGGGCGCCAACGGGCTGTCACCAAACATCGCACAATTGTTAGGGAAAGCGCCGATCTGATCATTCAAGCCGTTTTTGACAGTCAAACTATGCCAAAAACCACTGATTAAGTGTAACCAACACGCTGATTGCAGTGTCTAGCTGATCGGGCTCGTTGATTTCAAAACCATAGGAACAAAAATGTCGACTCAAACCTTTAAAGACCGCACGCTTGTAGCTCCGATAGACACAGGCAGAACTATCAACTGGCTGAGCCGAAGTTGGAGAGCTTTACTAGCCAAAAGGAAGCGTTTGTTGCTGGGTGGCGCGGGGGCGGCCGTCCTCGGTTTGGCTGCGTTCTATTTTTGGGGAAACCAGACGGCGGCTACCCAATACATGACGGCAAAGGTAGAAAGAGGCAACCTCCGCAACACAGTCACCGCCACAGGAACACTCCAGGCAGTGACAACGGTGCAAGTCGGTAGCCAGGCGTCGGGGACGCTCTCCGCCCTCTACGCCGATTTCAACTCGGTCGTCAAAAAGGGTCAGGTGATTGCCCAACTCGATCCTGGCGTTGCCAAAGCGCAAGTGGATCAATCCAGGGCAAACCTTCAGCAGGCCCGTGCCAGTCTTCAGCAGTCTATCTCGACTGTTGCCGGATCGCGCGCCGGCGTTAGCGATGCGCAGGCAAGAGCGCTGGCCGCAAAATCGACAGTTCAGAATAACCAGTCAGGTGTCACAAGTGCCCAGGCCAACGTTGCGGTGCTCAAGGCACAACTGGACGATGCGCAGAGCTTTCTCACCCAGCAGCAATCACTGATGGCCAGCGGTGTGATCGCCAAACGAGAGGTCGACGTAGCTATGACAACCTACAAGACCGCTGAAGCGCGCTACAACCAGGCCGTGGCCCAGCTAAACCAGGCAGTCTTGAGTGAACAGTCTTCGTCCAGTGCCGGAATCGCGCAGTCGCAGGCGCAGGTGCAGCAGTCGCAGGCGCAGGTGCAACAGTCGCAGGCCCAGGTTGAGCAGGCAAAGGCACAAGTGCAACAGGCAGAGGCGGCGCTGCGTATGGCAGAAGTGAATCTTGCTCACACGACAATAACTTCGCCGATCGACGGCGTTGTGGTTTCGCGCGACGTGAACGTGGGCCAGACAGTGGCCGCGAGTCTGTCCGCTCCGACCCTTTTCACAATCGCGAACGACCTGACCCAGATGCAGGTAATTGCAAACATCGATCAGGCGGATATCGGTCTGGTCGAGCAAGCAAAGTCAGTCAAGTTTTCAGTTGATGCTTTTCCCGGCAAGGACTTTGACGGGAAGATTCGAGAGATGCGACTCAACCCGGTGAACGTGCAAAACGTGGTCACATATAACGTCGTGATCGATGTCAACAATCCGGAACAGAAACTGAAACCCGGGATGACGGCCAATCTCATCGTCACCATTGATGAGCGCAATAACGTGCTCAAGGTTCCAAATTCAGCGCTTCGTTTTGTGCCCCAGGACGCTTCCGGGCGGCGCAGCCGGAACAGTGGGAGCAATTCGTCAGCCGGAGAATCAGGACAAGCCTCAGGCCAAGGCTCGGGGCAAGGTCGCCGTCGGCAGCAAGGTGAGAACGCGGGGGCTGCCGCGGGCGCAAGTCCAGCCGCACAGGGCGATGGTCAGCAGGGAAGTGGGGAGCGGCGCTTTGCTCCAGCGAGTGCACCAGTGTTGGAAGGCCAGACGCGCTTGATCTGGGTTCTGGGACAAGATGGAAAACCGCAATCTCGACGGATAAAGGTGGGTCTATCAGACGGTGCGTCCACGGAAGTGGTCGAAGGCAATCTACAGGAAGGCGAGATGGTGATCACTGGCCAAACGATCAGTGGTGGCACTAGTTCGCAAAACACCCAGACCGCGGCGCCGGGCTTTGGCGGTGCGCCCCGAACGGGTGGAGGCGGTAGAAGGTAATTAGCCGCGGATAAACGCGGAGTGACGCGGATAAGAGTATTAAGAAGGAACCGTTTGACCGTTTTTATGCTTTTTCAGATCCGTCTTATCCGCGTTAATCCGCGGCTGGTTCAGTAAGTGAGGGAAAGGAAACATGTCAACAACGTTCGCAATCGAGCCCCAAGAGTTAGCCGTTAATTCCGCGGTTCTTGCACAGCAGCCGGAAGCTCCCCCGGTGATACAGCTGAATCATATTCATAAGACCTACACGATGGGCGATGTGGACGTTCACGCTCTGCGCGGAGTCTCGCTGACGATCCGTCAAGGTGAATTCGTGGCCATCATGGGTGCGTCTGGTTCAGGGAAATCCACCACCATGAACATCATCGGTTGTCTCGATCGGCCCACGCGTGGCTCGTACATCCTTGACGGCCAGGACGTTTCCGAAATGTCAAAAGACGAGCGTGCCGACATTCGCTGCGAGAAAATCGGGTTCGTGTTTCAGGGATTCAATCTGCTTTCACGAACTTCAGCGCTGGAGAACGTTGAATTGCCGATGCTATACGCCGGACTTGATAGTGCGGAACGGCACCGGCGCGCGTTGGAAGCGCTGGCTGCGGTCGGACTGGCCGGGCGCGAGCAGAATCATCCCAATCAACTGTCCGGGGGACAACAGCAGCGTGTCGCGGTTGCACGCTCGCTCGTCAACGATCCGGCGCTGATTCTGGCCGACGAGCCCACGGGCAATCTCGACTCGCGCACTTCTGTCGAGGTAATGGAGATTTTTCAGCGACTCAATAGCGAACGAGGCATCACGCTGGTGCTCGTGACCCACGAACCGGACATTGCGCAGTACGCGCAACGTGTCGTTGTTTTCAAAGACGGCAAGATCAAGAAGGATTATCAGATTGAAGAGCCGCGGAATGCTGCCGAAGAATTGCGGAACATGCCGGCTGTGCTTGACGACGACGATGACGACGAAGAGTAAGAGCTTTCGCACTGAGGAGCGGCAGCGCCGCAAAGAATTATGAACCTGGTAATGATCATTCGTGTCGCGTTTCGCGCTTTAGTGCGCAATAAGATGCGTGCAGCTCTGACCATGTTGGGAATCATCATCGGCGTTTCTGCCGTGATTGCGATGGTCAGCATTGGGCAGGGGGCGCAGGCTTCGGTGCAGGCGCAGATCGAGAGTATTGGCACCAATCTGCTCTTTGTCAGTGCGGGCGCCCAAAACGTGGGCGGCGTTCGCAGCGGTACTGGCGACAGCGGGACCAACACGCTGACCGTTGAAGACCTCGAAGCGATTCGTCGCGAGGTACCGAGCGTGGCGATGCTCACACCGGCAGTGAACGCCAGATCACAACTGGTTTCCGGCAACATGAACTGGAATACGCAGGTTCAGGGAGTAAGTGAGGAGTATCCCGGCGTACGAAAGTGGACAGTCCAAAACGGAGAGTTCTTTGGTCAGGGAGACGTGCGCACGGCCGCGCGCGTAATCGTGGTTGGGCAAACCATCGCCGACAACCTCTTCCCCGGAATGGATCCCGTCGGGCAGACATTGCGAGTAGCAAACTTACCATTCAGGGTTATAGGCGTGATGACGCGGAAGGGTCAGGACCAACAGGGACGCGACCAGGATGACATCGCGTTCTCTCCTTACACGACGGTGCAGAAGAAAGTCCTGGGGAGTCCCCGTTTGCAAGTAGCCTATGTCTCAGCTGTTTCACAGGATGCTACATACACGGCGCAACAGCAGATCACCGATCTCTTGCGCCAGCGTCATAAGCTTACGGCAAACGAGCCCAACGATTTCACTGTTCGCAACATGACGGACATAGCCGAGGCAGCCAACGAAACCAACAACACCATGACGATTCTGCTGGCCTGCATTGCCGGCGTTTCGTTGCTCGTGGGCGGCATTGGAATCATGAACATCATGCTCGTTTCGGTGACTGAGCGAACACGGGAGATCGGCATTCGGATGGCCATCGGGGCGCGGTCATCGGCCGTGCGTAGCCAGTTTCTTATCGAGTCGATCGTGCTTAGTTTGACCGGTGGCTTCTTCGGCATAGTTTTGGGAGTCATTCTCTCGCTGGCGATACCCAAATTTCTTGGCTGGCCCACGCTCATTTCCACTCTGGCGATTGTTGGTTCAGTAATCTTCTCGGTGGCGGTGGGAGTATTTTTTGGCTACTACCCGGCGCGCAAAGCCGCGGCGTTGGATCCAATCGAGGCGTTGCGTTACGAGTGAGAGACGATTAGAGACTTATCACGATCTCAGATCTGAGATCTCAATTTCTGAGATCTGAGATTCCAGGCACTCCTTGTCACGCGGACTCTCCGCTGAAATGGTGACAGTATCGTTGAGCATCTGCGCGCGCTACCAATTAATTAGGCTGAAAAACGTTAGCTAGTTCCAGACCGGAAGCGTTGGTGGAACCCTGGGATCGACGCGCCGGTTTTCACTTCAGTTGCGGTGATGACTCGGATCTTCTTCGAAGCTGCATTCAGCTCACCAGTGACCGTGACGTGCTTGCCTTCGAGGCCTTTCAGCGCTTTGGGATTAACCACCACCCAGATCTTCTGACCTTCATCCGTGACGAAAACCATTCGCTGCGGTTTCCATTCGGGATGGCCCACGTGCGCTCCGCCCCTGAGACACTTTAGGACGCAATCCTCGCCACCGGGTTTGGTATGCAGAGCACCGCAGCCCTCGTCACTGACTCAACCGGTCACAGCAATTGATTTGGTTTTTGCACTTGCAGCTATTGCCACCTGGATCAGCAACATTGCGACGACCAGAAATAGAATCGGTTTTTTCATGACGTCATTCTACTGTAGTCAGTTGTCAGTAGTCAGTCTTCAATGGTCTTTGGCCTTTGGTCTTCGGTCTTTGGATCTTTTGCCAAAGTACCCTGATTCACTTGCCATGGATGACAGTCGCCAGACCAAAGATCAAAGGCCAAAGGCCAAAGGCCAAAAGACCAACTGACCACTGACCAACGCCCCAATTTACAATTCACGATTCACCATTTACGATTCTCGTAATGAAAAACTTCTTCCGACATGTACTGCATACGACCCTGATAGTGCTGGGAATCCTCTCCGCCGGGCTCGGGTTGAAGGGTTTCCTGCTCTCGAGCCGGTTCATTGATGGAGGTGTGACTGGTGTATCGATGCTGCTGTCGAATGTGCTCGGCTGGCCTCTGGCGATTCTGATTCTGGTTATCAATCTTCCTTTCATCGCTCTCGGATATCGCCAGATAGGCAAGAGTTTTGCTATCAAGAGCGCACTGGCGATTGGTGGACTCTCACTCTGTCTCGCCTTCGTAAAATATCCTGACGTCACTCCCGACAAACTGCTGACCGCCGTTTTCGGCGGCTTCTTTATCGGTGCTGGAATAGGTCTAGCCATTCGCGGAGGTGCGGTTTTGGATGGTACCGAAGTCGCGGCCCTGCTGATTAGCAAGAGCAGCAGCAATCTCTTAAAAGTTGGGGACGTGATCCTCCTGCTCAATGTCCTCATTTTTTCTGCTGCCGCCTTCTTCCTCGGAATTGAGCCCGCGCTGTACTCAATGCTTACCTACTTTGCGGCGTCAAAGACAGTCGATTTCTTGATCCACGGAATTGAGGAATACACGGCCGTGATTATCATCTCCGAAAAAAGCGAGGAGATTAGACAAGAGATTATCCGATACCTCCGGCGTGGCGTAACCGTCTACAAAGGTCTTGGTGGTCTCAGCAATACTGAACAAGACATTCTGTTTTGCGTGGTGACTCGTCTGGAGATTGGCAGGGTTAAGACAGTTGCCAGAGACCTGGATGAAGCCGCGTTCATTGTCGTCCAGCCCTTGGCCGATGCCGAGGGTGGCGTGATCAAGCGTCGCGCACTGCATTCATGATTGTCAGGACCGGATCATTTTCCATTTCTCATTTGACATTTTTCATTTGTCATCTATGGACTGAGTAGTGTTCTGCTTCGAATCTTCACAACAGAAAATCCCCGACAGAAATCACTCAACGAAAAAGTTCATTCTCAGAAAATGACAACTGAGAAATGTCAAATGAGAAATGGAAAATGATCCGGTTCTGACACAGGTGATAACCTTGAAAGGAACCGAAATGTACCGGATTTCGTTAGTCCTTTCAGGCCGAGGTTCAACGAAATCATGAGCGCGCAACGTGAGTATTTTCGCCCGCTTCAGAGACTGAGAATGAGAAAGCCATACACCATCGCGCTGGTCACTTTGCTAGCGGTGTTAACCCTGACGGTTGGCGTCGTAGGGGTCGAGAGGATTGCAAACAAATTCGTGCTGTACATCAGAGTCGCGCGACTCTATACGCAAGATCCACCCCGGAAGATTGTCATGCCTCTTCAGGTCCCGAAGAATCAGATATCAAACACGTGGCATGTGCCTCGCGGCGCGAATCGGCTGCATGAAGGCCAGGACATTTTTGCGCCTCGCGGGACCCCGACCTACTCAGCTACGCGAGGATATATCTACAACATTGGGCAAAACGGACTCGGAGGTCAGACTGTTTCCGTCATAGGCGCCGGCGGGCGGGTTTATTACTACGCCCACTTTGACTCATATGCTCCCGGTATTGCTGAGGGCGATTACGTCACTCCCAAAACGGTCCTTGGTTATGTGGGAACCACCGGTAACGCTCAGGGCACGCCGCCACATCTTCACTTTGGCGTTTACACAACCACTGGCGCTATCAATCCCTTGCCACTACTCACCGACAGACCAGAGCCGGAAAAGCCTGGGGGGAAAAGGGTAAGAGGGTAAAGGGAAAAAAGGTAGAAGGGAAGACCGGAGGATGTTTCCTCAGTCCTCCCTTTTCCCCTTTTACCCGTTTCCCCTTTGACCCATTCTTTCGAACTTAAGGTTTCTTTTCCGTGCCAGCCAGTTTCAGTTTCGAACTTACTCTTTCATAATTCGCCTGGTAGATTCCCAGATTAGGATCCTTATTCTGCTGGCCGAGGGTGCTTGCTTTCTCATAGAGCGGCGCCGCCAGATCAAGACGACCGCCTCTCTCATACGCTTCTGCCAGGCTGTCATAAACGTTAGCCGACGCGGGATAACGCTCGACATTGACCTTAAACGCGGCAATCGCTTCGTCGGGCTTCTCGCCAAAGAGGAGTTGATAACCCACCTGATTCATGAGGTTCTCAGGAACCGGAATCGTGAAACCAAACTTCGTTGAAAGCCCCTTATAGTGATCCTCGACGCCTTTTAGACCGCCGGCCACTGCCCCGGTATCCGGATCTCGCGGCATCTGCCAACCGTTATAGACCTTGCGCAAACCAAAGTAGTGGCTACGCAAAACCACCGATCCATGATCCTCGTCGGTCATCTCTTGCGCTTCCCATTCAAAGCCCTTTACCTGGTTCTTAGCGAGCACCTGTTTGAACTGGTGAAAGGCGTCCTCAATCGGTCCCGGTTCAAGTCCGATGGAAATATAAAGGGTCCGGTCCAACTCCTTTCGGGTTTTGAAAAAGTCCTCGGCGCGCTTCACCTCTGCTTGATTGTCCCATTGCAATGCCGGGCTCACAGCGATGTAAGAGTTAAACAACTCAGGCCGTGAGAGCAGGGCGTGAACCGCGAACAGACCGCCGAGAGAATGCCCGGCCAGGATGCGATAGGGCACTACGCGGTAACGCTTTTCAATGTCGGGAATTAGTTCAGTTTCGATGAACTTAAGAAACTTGTCGCCCCCGCCGCTGGTTGGAAATTGAAGTTTTCCGTCAGGGTTGGTTGTCTTGACGTGTGTGGAACTCAGATCTCTCGTGCGATCAGTGTTGGTGATGCCGACCACGATCAACTCCGACATTCGTCCGTTTCTTGCGAGAAACTGGACCGTAGAGTCGGTGTGACCAATATGAGCGTCGCCGTCCGTCATATAGAGCACTGGATAGCGTTGGTTGCCTGCTTCGTAGCCGGCCGGAGTGCGCACTAAGATTGTTCTCTCTTCGCCGAGCACCTCCGATTTCAACTTCAGAGTTGTAACACCCGGAATTGCCGGTGCCTGGGCGAAAACGGCGGCGGTGAAGAGGAGTAGGGAAAACAACACTCCCGGAAGTGCGGCGAAGCGAAAAGGGATCTTTTCCGAGTGGGTGCGAAGTCGAGCATTGGGGAAAACAAACGCTGAATGAATTGTCATCGTCTTTAACTCCTAAGGTTGAGGGTTGGAAAGCGCAACACACCACCGCGGTGACTTTGATGCTTATGGAGATATTGCAGTACGCCTATATTACACGAAACCAGTGAAGCGAAGAAGTTTGTGACTAAATGGCCCTGGCCTGGGATGAATTGGCCTTTAATGTAAACCGGGTGCATACGCAAATCAGTGCGCGCAATTTTACTCGCTGAGGCCATAAGCAGCCTTAAGCCATCCAACCAGCTCGGCATCAACATCTTTCGGCGACGTCAGTTTAACTTCATGATGAAATCGATTCGCTGACGCCTGTTCAGTTTTACTAATCCGAGAACTGGAGAGCTTGTGGTCGCCCTTGATCGTTAAGTTGATAGCGGTCTTCCGAGTGGCGACTCCTGCAAAGGCCGTGCGATTGACGAGATGAATAGAAGTCTTCTTGGGGTCTTCGATTACGGCTCCAAACTGCTCGACTTTGCTCAACAGACGGTCGTAGATCTCACGGACAACCTGATCCTTGTCTTCAAAGTGAGTTTTGACCTTGAACCCTGAGTTGGTCTTCTTCATAACGAATCCTTTGTAGGGGCGTCCCTCCATGGGCGCCCCATCGTGTCATGGTTGTGGCGCCCTAAATCGCGCCAATGCCACGATGGGGCGCCCACGGAGGGACGCCCCTACTACTCCTGATAAGAAGGATCGAGCCGATCGAGCTTTCGCAGCAGTCCTGGCCAGGTAAGCGCTGCTCCTTGTCCTACTGTAACCGCACTCATTTGAGATGCCACACCACCAACAATCTGATCAGGGACCAGGACCAGATCCGCCTTGCCTGACTGCGCGAGAATCTGAATTTTGCAAGCGCGCTCGAGAATATACATTGAGAGAAACGCTTCAGCGACACTTGTGCCGATAGTCAGCAGCCCGTGGTTTCTCAGTATCAGGTTGTTCTTAGTGCCGAGATCATTTACGAGGCGAGGTTTCTCAGCATCGTTGAGGGCCAGGCCTTCGTAATCGTGATATGCAAGTGACGCGAGAGGGAAGAGCGACTGTTGTGAAATGGGCAACAGTCCGTCCTTCTGCGCGGATACGGCGATCCCGTAGTCGGTGTGGAGATGCATCACGCAGAGCGCATCCTCGCGGGCAGCATGAACGGCGCTGTGAATCGTAAAACCGGCCGGGTTGATGCTGTAGGGAGTTTCGCTCACGATCGTGCCGTCGAGATCCACCTTCACCAGACTCGATGCGTCAATCTCCTCGAACATCATTCCGTAGGGATTAACCAGAAAATTGTGCTCGGGTCCGGGCACGCGCGCGGAGATATGGGTAAAGATCAGGTCATCCCAGCCGTAGTGCGCTACCAGACGATAAGCCGCAGCCAGGTCTACCCGAGCTTGCCATTCCTGATCTGAAACTTGTTTGCGGATGGATGATTTCTCTTTGGCTGTACTACTCATTTCAGTCCTCCAGTTACTGCCGAACTTCGATTTGTAATCGCACTGATGTCTGAATCAATGCGCTTGCGGATCAATCAACGCCTTGAGCACGCGTCCTGTCGCCACATCGGCAAGCGCATCGTTGGCATTTACAAGATCGTAACGACTGAGTTTCATCTGCGACCATGGTGCGGCGCGCAAGGGCTCAGAGATGATTTGAACTCCACGGTAGAAGTGGGAGAAGTCCGAACCCCAACAGCCGCGGACATCGAGGTGCTTCTTGTTAAGGTCCAGGTGGGGGTTAAAGGCAGCTTCCGATGGCACTCCGCCATGATCCGTGTATTGCCCAACAATCACAACCCGACCTGCTTCGCGGGTTAAGCGCATCGCCTGGACCACGGCCACCGGCGCCCCTGTAGCTTCAATCGTAACGTCAGCTCCCGGGCCGTTGGTTTGCCCTCGTACCCACGCGAGTTTCTCCTCGTCGTCATGAGTCTCGAAGTTGAGCACCGCAGCGGCTCCGATTCCCAGAGCTGCGTTTAGACGATGCTCGGGTGCGCCAATGCACAGGACACGTAAAGCGCCACCCATCAGAGCAAGAATGATTGCGCTCAGTCCGACTGGACCGGAGCCGAGCACGAGTACCGTGTCTCCCAGTCTCACTTCAGCCCTCTCGACGGCATGCAGCGCAGTTGGTAATGCGCAGCCTCCGGCCATGAATGTCTCCGGCTCGGCGTCGACACGAATGCAGAGCGTGCCCGGTTTGATATAGATCTGCTCTGCCCACCCACCGCAAAGCCCGTCATCAAGTCCATAGGTAATCCCATAGACTTTCCGGTGCGGGCAGCGCGTCGTGGCTTTGGCGACCAGACAGTACCAGCAAGCGTTGCAAGTGCGATGTACATCGAGAAAGGTCACGCGATCACCCTCGTGAAAGAGTCGACCCTCGACGTCACGCAACTCTCCCCTGATCTTGCCCAGGCGGCCGATCGAGACATGGCCGGGAATCAGGGGATAGGGAACTCCCTGCAGCCTTCCTTGTTGTAAGTACACGTCAGTACCGCAGACTTCTGAGAGTTCGACGTCGAGAAGAGCTGAGTTGGGTTCGAGCGCCGGCGAGGGAACTTCGCGAAGTTCAACAGGAGCATTCGGTGTTGGAATGACGGCTACAAGTGTCATGGTCTGTTGCGTATTAGGTTAGCGACGGAAAGATAACGCGCAAACTTCAAAGCTGCAAAGGCCGGATCATTTTCCATTCGTCATTTGACATTTTTCATTTGGTCATTTTTCTGAATCTCAATTCGTGGTGCTTCGCGTTATTGGGTGGATCGTGTGCTCGGCCGAGAAAACCCGAACGATCCACGAAATCACACGAACGGACACGAACAAGAAGCCCACCAACAGCAAATGAGAAATGAGAAATGGAAAATGAGAAATGGAAAATGATCCGGGTTCACCCTCTGTCCTGTAAATCACCATAACCCCATCTTGTGCACCGACTAACGCCAATGGTAGTCTGCCCCTCCACGAGATAGGAGACTCAACTTGATGACTTGCATAAAGTTACTTTTTGCGCTGATGTTGTGCGCCTCGTCAGCTATTGCGCAGGGTGGTGGGTCCCTTAAAACCGGGACTGCTGCCGTACCTCATGTTCCTGAGAAAGGCTCTGTTGAGCGCAAAGCAATTGTCGATGCCTTGCGCGTTCCGGTCGAGAAACAACTCAAGCAGCCGGTGATTTTCAAGATCGACCATTTGAAAGTGCAGAACAACTGGGCATTCTTAACCGGCCGGCCCCAAAATTCAGACGGAAGCGCGATTGACTACACCAACACCGTGTACCAGGACGCGGTGGATTCAGGAGCGTTCGACGATGGAATCGTGGCCTTGCTTCGCCAGGTCAACAGCAAATGGAAGGTCGTACAGTATGTGATCGGGGCTACCGATGTACCGTATGTCGATTGGGACAAGAAATACCGGACGCCGAAGGGAATCTTCATACAATAGGGCTGGGAGCATCAGTTCTCGCGGGGACGATCCGGACGTGAGTGCCCGATTGAACCAACTCACAAAACAGGATATAAGACTGCAGTACCAAATCACACTTCAGGGAGACATAGACTTTGCCTCAGAGCCGACATCGAAAGTCTGGTAAGGCCAAGAAACGACCGAAGGGCAGATACCCGACATCAACTCCGAGTTCTTCGGGAAAGAGCAAACAGAAGAATGTGAGAGTGATAGCGATTGTGGTAGTTGTCGTCCTCGCTATCTCGGCAGTAGCTTATGTGCTGACGCATCGCGGACCCGCAATAGGTGCTGAGGTTGCGACCGGATCGGGGCTGAAGTATGTCGACCTGGTCGAAGGCACCGGAGCGACCCCACAGCCCGGGCAACAAGTTTCGGTTAACTACACAGGTACCCTTGAAAACGGAACGAAATTTGACAGCTCATTCGACAGGGGTCAACCGATGGAGTTCAAATACGTCGTTCAGCCCATGATTAAGGGATGGGATGAGGGTCTTAAAACGATGAAGGTTGGCGGCAAGCGGAAATTGATAGTTCCGCCATCGCTTGGTTACGGTGCGCAAGGCCGGCCTGGAATTCCTCCCAACTCGACGTTGATCTTTGAGGTCGAACTACTGAGTGTGAAATGAAGTGGAATAGACTTCAGTCTGTTCGAAGGGTTACCACAGACTCAAGTCGGTTCAACACTACGGCCGATACAGCGCGGCAGTGATCACGCCCAGCAAGATCTTATCGACACCCTCAAACAAGACCTGCTTGACCATCAGCATGGTAGGAACAGGCTGCACGGCGTAAGCAATAAAGAACGAAGGAACTGCCAGAATTAGCCACATCAAAATGCCGAACCTGAGACCCTGGCCCAGCCAGGGTTTGGTTTCCACTCCTTTTGCATAGACGATCACTGAACCGACGGCAAATGAGAGATATGCCAGGCAAATCCAGAGCATCATCTCCTGACCCTCGGGTCGATAGTGTTCCTGGACTGCCATGTAGTCTGGCCTCAGCAACACCGCGTGAATGAAAAAACCTGCCAGGTTGGCAACAACGAAGACCACGATAATGGTAAGCACCAGTTTCTTTAGGTTCATTTGGGAGTCTCCCATGGAAGGAAATCGCAGATCGTGAATAGAAACTGCCCGAAGTAGTGCGGCGATTCTAGCCCAGCTCCCCGGCTTCTACCAGCTTGGTGGAAAGACACGATCCACGAAACCACACGAACCAACAGGAGAGTCTTGTTAGTGATACTTCGCGGTATTTCGTAGATCGTCTGGATTTTTCGCCCTAACTGCTGAGAGGCAGATGAAATAGAATAGGACGCAATCAAGTCGCTCCAGAAAAGGAGCATCGAAGTTGGGGAGGTACTCAGTCGATGAACATACGGATGACCGAAATCGTATTGGGTCGCTGGAGGGAAAAGGAATGAACTTGATTGGCACACTGGCGATCGCGATGGGAGCGGGTTGGGTCTCGGGAGTCAATTTGTACGCCGCGGTGGCCACGCTCGGCTTGCTCGGCCGCTTCTCTAATTTGCGTTTGCCGGGGGAACTCGACGTCCTCACCAGTTGGTGGATCATCGGCCTGGCCACCGTTCTCTACCTCATTGAGTTTTTCGCCGACAAGATTCCTTACGTCGACAGCACCTGGGATGCGATACACACTTTCATCAGAATCCCGGCCGGCGCGGTGCTGGCGGCGACTGCCTTTGGCGATTTCGACCGCAGCGTCCAGGTTGTCGCCTTGCTGCTTGGAGGTGGTCTGGCACTGAGTGCTCATGGAGCAAAAGCGACCGCCCGCGCGGCGATCAACCTGAGCCCGGAGCCCGTCTCCAACATAGTGGTTAGCCTCACCGAGGATGTTGTCGCGTTTAGCACCATTCTGCTATCGGTCTTCCTGCCCGTAGTCGCCATCATTTTCCTGGTTACATTTCTGGCGCTTTCGATTTACATCGCGCCGCGCATGATCCGGGTTTTGAGAGGAGCGATCTCGCGACTCCGCGGCGTCCTTGGGTATAGTTAATAATGAAAAAAACGAAAACAACAAACAACTGTATGCATGTTGTAATTCTTCTAGGTACTCTCACTCTTGGTTCGCTATCGGTCCGCCCTCAGAACTCGAACTCAAACTCAAACGCGTTGGCAAAGACGCAGGTTGCTAGCGCAAGTGGGCGCAGCCAACTCCTCGGCAAGCATAAATTTCAACTTCATTGGATTAGCTGGAACCGATGGAAAGACTTCGCCGATTTAACAGTTGTCGAGCGTCAGGGAAAGCTGTTGATCAAAGGACGTCAGCAAAAAGATGGAGACTACCTTGAGATCGACGGTTTCGCCTCCCAGATCGAGGATAAACAATTCACTTTTGAGGGGACGATCATTACCAGGGTTAGCTACAAGAACAATGGGAATCCTTGCCGCCGTGACGGGACAATGACTTTTAAGATTACCGGTAAGCGAAGGTACTGGCGGCTTCAGGAAATGCAGAGCCCGTGTGATGAGACTACCGACTACGTTGACATCTTTCTTCGGTGACTCTCAAATCAACCGGTCGCCTTCGACTGAGACCGAGTCCTGCCGGTAATGGCAACCACGACTCTGGCGATTGTGTTGAGCGGCGTGCGCGATCAGCAGGGCAACTTCAATCGCATTTCTTAATCCGATCAATCCATCAGCCAGCTTGGTGGTTCGATAAAACGTCTCGATCTCGTTCCATAGATGGCGAAGCTCTCTGATCGCTCGCGAGAGACGTTCCGCGTTACGGACCAAACCTACGTAGTGCCACATGATGTTTTGGATCGTCTGCATGTCGCCTTGAATCAACGCCGGATCGGGCTCGGCAAACAATCCACTCTCATCCCACGGAGGCACGTCCTCGAACTCAGGTTGTTTCGTAGCCGGCACCTGGTTTAGGGTTTCTTCGACTTGTCGGGCCGCACGGTTTCCCCATACCAATCCCTCAAGCAGCGACGTTGAGGCCAACCGATTGGCTCCGTGCACTCCCGTGCAACTGATTTCTCCAACTGCATAGAGGTTATCGATGCTCGAGCGCCCCCATTCGTCCACCAGGACGCCGCCGCAGAAGTAATGTGCGGCCGGTACAACGGGGATCAGTTCCTGTGTGATGTCTATTCCGGCCTTTAGGCACTGAGCGTAGATGTTGGGAAAGCGATTGCGAATTGCCTCGGCAGGCATTCGCGATTTGATGTCGAGCAGCACATAGGAGTAGTCGTGCGTCTCCATCTCGTGATGTATGGCCCGAGCCACTACGTCGCGCGGAGCGAGATCCTTCCATTCGGGCGAGTACTCGGCCATGAACTGACGCCCATCCGGGGTCAACAGTATTCCGCCTTCGCCTCGAACAGCTTCACTGATCAATAAACCTTCGGCACCCGGCGCCGCCAGTGCCGTGGGATGAAACTGGACGTATTCGGCGTTTACGATCCTGGCGCCGGCGCGGTGGGCCATCGCTAACCCGTCACCGCGGGCTCCCGGCGGGTTGGTAGTGTTGCGATAAATGCGACCCAGGCCGCCGGTCGCCAACACCGTAGCCGCAGCGAGGTGGCGATGGACCGTGTGCTCCGGACGGTTAAACATGTAAGCGCCGTGGCAGGCGATAGGCCGATAATTGTCGAGTGGATCGCGAGAGTGATGCGGGAAGGTGATCAGATCAACGGCGGTGACGTTTGCTTCGATCGTGATGTTGGGACAACTGCGCAGGGCAGTAATCAAACCCTTCATGATGGCCGCTCCGGTGCCATCGCCCACGTGCAGAATGCGGCGACGTGAGTGAGCAGCCTCATTACCCCACAGCGGCTGCCCGTTCGAGTCGCTGTCAAACTTAACGCCCGCAGCTTCCTCCAGGACCTCGTGGAGCAGTGGTGGCCCTTCCTCGGCGAGTACGCGGGCTGCAAACGGTGAACTCACTCCGGCGCCGGCTGCCAGGATGTCGGCTAAGAGGATTTCGGGATCGTCATCCACACCGCGACCAATAATTCCACCCTGCGCATATTGTGTATTTGATTCGTGAGGATCAGTGGCGCGCGTAATGACGGTGATTTGGCGCCTGGGATTTCGCGCCAGTCGCAAAGCTGCGGTTGCTCCGGCGATACCGCAGCCGATGATCAGGACTTCAGTTTCTGCCAAGCGTTTCCTTCGCGCGAGTTGATCTATGTCAATGGCGTTCGCGTTCGGATGAGTTGTAGGGGCGTCCCTCCGTGGGCGCCCCACGTAGCGTTAATCAGGGGCATCCGCGAAGGCCGCCCCGCTAATGTGCACACCTCTTTACGTTCGCGTGGGGCGCCCACAGAGGGACGCCCGTACAATATCACCCGATCTCAATCATTCTTTCCACGGCTCGAGCGGCTCGAACGCGAATTTCTTCCGGAATCTCGATAACGTATTGAATCTTTTCCAGCGACTCCAGAGTGTCTTCCAAAGTGATCTGGTTCATGTGTGGACATCTTACGCTGCACAAGCGAAGCATCTCTTTGTCGGGATTCGCGGCCGCGACGTTCTCTCCCATGGAACATTCGGTTAACAAGAGATAACGTGGCGCCTTGGTTTCTTCGACATACCGGATCATCGCGTTCGTGCTGCCTGAATAGTCGGAAGCGGCCACTACTTCCGGACTGCACTCAGGGTGGGCCAGTATCACGACGTCTGGAAACTGCTTCCTAACGTTGGCTATGTCCTCCACTGTGAATTTGTCATGCACTTCACAGCGGCCCGGCCACCCGATCATCTGGTAGTCAAGTTCTCCCTCGGCAGCCTTACGCGGATCAGAGGTTGGAAAGACGATTTGGCGGCCGGTTTCGCGGGCCACATTCTTTGCCAGGTACTCGTCAGGCAGGAAAATCACCGTGTCCGTATTTAGCGACTCGACCACCGCCACCGCATTCGAGGAGGTGCAACAAATATCTGATTCAGCTTTCACATCCGCGTAAGTGTTCACATACGTGACGACCGGGACTCCTGGGAACCGCCGTCGTAGCTCGCGTACATCTTCACCGGTTATGCTGGCGGCCAGCGAACAGCCGGCTTTCTCAGACGGAATCAGAACCGTTTTGGTGGGGTTAAGAAGTTTCGCAGTTTCGGCCATGAATTTGACGCCACAGAAGACGATGATGTCCTTGTCGGTTTGCGCCGCACGCCGCGCCAGGTCCAGGGAGTCGCCAACGAAATCGGGAATCGAGTAGAAGAGCGCCGGCTCCATGTAGTTATGACCCAGGATCACGGCGTTCTTCTCGGCCTTCACCTGATTGATCCGGGCTGCAATCTCCGACTTCATCCGCAGCTCAAAGTCCGGCACCACATCAGCGAGCATCACTTTAAGCTGATCGTAAATCTGTTCCGCGGAAGTTTCTTTACCGAGTGTAGCTATCATGTCTGTTTAGTTGATTAATTACAGTCAATGGTTTCCCGTTCATCACCGCTAAGTTGTCAGGGCGCGTTGGTCACCCAGTCCACTTCAAGCTCACGTCAAACACCCTGGCAGAATGCGTCAATGACCCCACTGAAATATAGTCTACGCCGGTTTCGGCAATCTGGCGGACATTCTCGAGCGTTACATTTCCGGAAGCTTCCAACTTAGCACGTCCGGCGTTCAACGCAACCGCTTCACGCACGACTTCCAGGGCCATGTTGTCGAGCATGATGCGCTCAACTCCCAGATCCAAAGCCTCCTTCACATGTTCTAACGTGCGCGCTTCAACTTCGATCACGAGATTGGTTCGGGACCCACGCACCCGCTCAACAGCCGCTGCTATAGATCCGGCAAAGTCGATATGATTGTCCTTGATCAATACCATATCGAACAATCCCATTCGATGGTTTTCACCACCACCACGCCTCACCGCAAGCTTGTCAATTGTCCTGAGACCGGGAGCCGTCTTACGAGTATCCAGAATTCTGGCTGAGGTGCCGGATACCCGATCAACAAACTGGCGCGTAAGTGTCGCAATTCCTGACATGCGCCCGAGAAAGTTAAGCGTCGTTCGTTCGCCCGTTAACAATGCCCGGGCCGAGCCGGAGATATTTGCCAATACAGTGCCGTTGGTAACTTGCGCTCCCTCGGCCACACCAGCCACGAAGTTGATCTGGTCCTCGAGCAGAAGAAAGACAGCCTGCGCCAGGTCGAGCCCGGCAACTACGCCGGTGTCTTTTGACACGATCCTCCCTCGCAGGATGGCTTCGGCAGGCACAATACTGTTCGTAGTAACATCGCCCGGTCCAATGTCTTCCGCCAGTGCGCGCTTCAGACACTCGACAATCTCGAACGGCAGAGCCGTAGCCAACCTGGATTCTAATTTCATAACCGGTATTGATTAGTGTATTCGCTGTGAGTGCCGAATCAAAGCGCCACCGGGCCTGTGGTTTCGTAGCTCGCTGTCCGGCTCTGATTGATTAGTTGTACGAGTCGGCGTTACTCTGCTCTTCCAATTCCGGGAAAAAGCTGCTGGTTAGGAGACATGATGATGGGTTCCAACACCTTGAGCATTATCGATAATCGCACTGGAAAGCAGTATGACCTTCCGATTGAAAACGGCACGATTAAGGCGATGGATCTCCGCCAGATCAAAGCCTCAGAAGACGACTTTGGCCTGATGACATACGATCCGGCGTTTATGAACACAGCTTCATGCAAGAGCCGTATCACGTTCATCGATGGTGACAAGGGCATACTGGAATATCGCGGTTATCCCATTGATCAACTTGCCGAAAAGAGCACCTACCTCGAAGTCGCTTACCTACTGCTGAATGGCGAGCTGCCGACTGAGACGCAATTGAATGACTGGAAGCGCAACATCACCTATCACACCTTCATCAACGAAAACATCAAGAAGGTCATGGATGGCTTCCACTACAACGCTCATCCCATGGGCATGTTTGAAGCTACGCTCGGCGCTCTGTCGACCTTCTATCCCGACGCTAAAGACATTTTCAATGAAGAGCTTCGCCAAAAGCAGATCTTTCGACTCATCGCCAAGGTTCCCACGATCGCCGCCTTCGCTTTTCGGCACCGCATCGGCATGCAGTATGCGTATCCTGATAACGATCTGGGTTACGAGGGCAACTTCCTAAACATGATGTTCAAGACCACGGAGCTGAAGTATCAGCCCAACCCCGTGCTGGAACGCGCGCTGAGTGTGCTCTTCATTCTTCATGCCGACCACGAACAAAACTGCAGCACCAACGCTATGCGCAGCATTGGCAGCGCCCACACCGATCCGTTTTCGGCTCTGGGGGGAGCTGCCGCGGCGCTCTATGGACCACTGCACGGCGGGGCTAACGAGAGGGTGCTGCGAATGCTGAAAGAGATTGGCTCGCTGGATAAGGTGCCGGAATACGTGAAGCGCGTGAAGGCCGGCGAGTGTCGTTTGATGGGCTTTGGTCATCGCGTCTATAAGAATTACGATCCGCGGGCGCGGATTATCAAGCAGGTGGCCTACGAAGTTTTTGAAGTGACTGGCAAGGATCCAATGCTGGATATTGCACTGGAGCTGGAGCGCATTGCCCTGGAAGATGAGTATTTCGTGAAGCGCAAATTGTATCCCCACGTCGACTTCTATTCCGGGATTATCTACCAGGCGATGCGTTTCCCCCTGGACATGTTTCCGGTGTTGTTCGCGATTCCGCGGACATCTGGTTGGTTGGCGCAGTGGGTCGAGTTGCTGCAGGATCCAGATCAAAAGATCGCTCGACCGCGGCAGGTTTATTTGGGTCAGCGAAGTCGGGATTATGTTTCGATGGAACAACGCCAGCCAGGTGCAGTCTCGGCAGGATCGTAAGTTTTTGGGTCGAGCCCGGCTTCGTTCGAGGTTGACGAATGTGATGAAGGCGCGGATGGGATTACCCAGTCCGCGCCCTTCATTGTCTGTTACCACTGTGCTGCGCTTTATTGTGGCGGCACAGTCAGAGCCTCAGTATTGACGTTTTTCTGATTTGATCTTGAACTGCTGTTGGTGATTGCGAGCAGTGATGGCGAGTTCGCCAGCAGAGGAATGAGATCCAGAACCGCCCCACTCTTCCTCGCTAAACCTGGTTTGTTCGGATGGCTCACTATGGAGTTGCAGGTTTCTTGAACATAGCATCTTCCAACGGGACGTTATGTTGGAGCTCGTCAACTGGCAGCCTCAGCTCAAAAGACTCGAAGGCGAAACGGACGTTGAAAGGTACCTTTACCCCATCGACCTCCCGGTAATCGTCGAGGGTGACTTTAACAAAAACGTTTCCTCGCTTTGGATCGCGGCGCACCATGTCCCAGCGCAGAAGCAATCCGGTTTGTGCGTCGAAGAGCAGCTTCTCAGCCGGCCCTTTGACCGGTTTGCCCTCAATTACATTCACGTCACGCCCGTTCAGTCGCGCCTTTCCTTCAAAACGCACACTTTCATAGAGATTCTTGATCCTGCCCGCACCGTAGATGTCGGCATCTTTTTCTACGTCCGCCATAGCGCTTGAACTTTCGTCGTTTAGAGTGGCTGAGGGGGTTTGAACCCAGCGCGTTTCTCCATCAAAGCCTTTCTTGATCATGCCTGCGTGCGGGAATTGTATAACACTGAAGGTCTTGTTTGGGTGC
>JAMQPH010000599.1 GCA_023717605.1 Pyrinomonadaceae bacterium | reverse complement strand
CTTGTGGGTGAAGAACAGGCTTTTACTGCGACCGGCGTTTACAACGACGGCACGAGCCAGAATTTGACGGGCATTGTCGGATGGTCGAGCAGCGCGCCAACGGTCGCGACGATATCGCCGGTTGGCCTCGCCAAAGGATTGGCGGATGGCAGCGCGACGATTCAGGCGAGCGCCAACGGCATCACCGGCAGCACAACCCTCACCGTGCGGGCGCGCGTAGGTGACGGGACACTTCCGAATGCGGCGATCACCGCGCCAACCAACAATGCTGAAGTCACCAGTCCGGTGGATGTCGTCGGAAACGCCACTGACGCCAATTTCCTCAAGTACCGGCTGGAATATGCGCCGGCGGGCGAAACGACATTTACCGTTCTGAACGAGTCGACTACTCAGGTTTCGAACGGTATCCTGGGCAAGTTCGATCCCACCATGTTGATCAACGATCAGTACACGCTGCGCCTGACCGTCTTCGACCGCGGCGGCAACACGCAGCAAGCGAGCGTCAACGTCCAGGTGGCGCGGGACATGAAGGTTGGTAATTTTAGCTTGACCTTTACCGATCTGAATGTGCCGATGTCGGGGCTGCCGATCATCGTCAATCGCGTTTACGATAGCCGCGATAAGCGCAAGGGAGACTTTGGCGTCGGTTGGCGGTTGGATGTGCAGACCATGCGCATTCGGACCAACCGCGTGCAGGGGACCGGGTGGGTGCGAAGCCAAGCAGGGGCTGTCATCACGTTGACTCCGACGGACGCTCACAAGGTTAGTGTTACTCTGCCCAACGGCAGAGTGGAAGAATTTGACATGCAAGTCTCGCCGACGTCGGGTTTGGGCGCACTGGATTTCACGAACGTAGTTGGGTTCACGCCGCGAGCAGGGACTGTCGGCAAGCTCGAAGCACTTGCCGACAACAGTCTCATCATCTTGAATGCCGGAGCCCTGGACGAGCTGGCGGAGTTCGGAACCCTGAATACCTACAATCCGCAACTTTACCGATACACGTCTCTCGATGGAACCGAGTTTGTGGTTCATCGAACGAATGGCGTGCAGAGCGTCAAAGAGACTAATGGAAACACGTTAACCTTTGGTGCCAATGGCATTATTCACTCGGCAGGAAAGTCCGCGCTCTTCCAGCGCGACAGCGACGGGCGAATCACGCAGTTAACCGATCCACGGGGTAATAGTCAATTTTACGTCTACGATCAGAATGGCGACTTGATCAGCCATACCGACCAGGTCAGTAACGTGACGCGCTTTACCTACAATCGCGGTCATGATCTTTTACAGATAACCGATCCGCTGAATCGCCAGGCAGTGCGTAATGAATATGACGCCAATGGCCGGCTGATTGCCCAGATCGACGCAGCTGGAAAACGGCTGGAGTACACGCATGATCTCAACACACGGCAAGAGATTCTCCGCGATCGTCTCGGCAACACCACCGTGCTGGAGTACGACATTGCCGGCAATGTGACTGGGAGTACGGATGCTTTAGGCAACCGTTCGACGTTTACCTATGATGCAGTGGGTAATCAGTTGACGAGCCGCGATCCGCTCGGCAATACAACATCCTTTACGTATGACAGTGCACGAAGGGTGCTGACCCAGACAGATCCGCTCGGCAATGTCA
>JAMQPH010000561.1 GCA_023717605.1 Pyrinomonadaceae bacterium | reverse complement strand
CAGGTCGGCGAATACGTTTCCGCTGCCCTCTTCAAATCTGATCTTCTTATGTTTCATGTTTCGCAAGTTCTTTCGCCTCTTTGTACCGTTGCACGATCAAATCGACATCTTGTTTTGGGGCTTCAATTCCTCGCTTCGACTTTTTCTGAAACGCGTGCAACACGTAAAGCTTCTTTCCCAGTTGGATCGCCACAACCGTGCGAAATGCACTCTGTCATACCGCAACGCAATCTCAAAAACCCCGCTGCCGACGCCTTTGAACGGCTTTGCATCCGCGGGCATCCCGCCGAATTGAAGCAGCTGTAATTCGTCCCCGATAAGTTTTTGCGCTTCCACGGGAAATGCCCGGAGGTTTCTTTTTGCGTTTCCCATCCACAACACCGGCCGCAGTATCGGAACCTCAAAGGCCAAATCACACACCCTTCATTTATTGTAGATTTACTATAACAGAAATTCGAATTGCAATCCATCGCTGCGCTTTGTTTTTGAGCAGCAGCGCATATGGAAATCGCTATAATGTGTCCGCTATGGGGTGAACAAGGAGAAGTTCGTGGGGGCAACTTTGGGGGCAGCAAGGATATTTTGAACTGAGAATGCTTCGTGTACTCGATCACTTACGGGTTAAGTGTGATCCCCCCCGCCCCACCATTAACCCTTCCGAACACGCATTAGCGCGTTACAATTTCTCGAACCCGGAAATTCGCTTGCTGATGAGGCACGTGCTCGGCCACGCTCTCTCAGGTCAAACGATCAAGCGCCTTGCAAGATCGGCTGGGAACAGTCTGAAGCGCGGCCGCCGAGCGACAGCGCCAAAGGTTCACAAGGGCGACGTGAGCGATCTCATCGAAGCGACCAGTAGCGGCCTCGATGTCGCCAGTGGTAACACCCTGCAATTTTTTCATCACATTCAGGTCCAATTCGGTCTCACACCCCGTCAGTATCTCATATGGGCAGCACGATCTGTTAGCCGTGGGAAATGCATGATGCGAATATGCCTGCTCTGTGACCGGTTCTTCCCTTCACAGGATTCCAGTGAAAGGCATTGCCGGTCATGTCAGGGTGACAGACGACGGCTTCTAAACGAAGATCGCCGGTCTTCGTTCGTGTTCCAATGATCTGCGCCTTTCATCTCCGATTACGGCCCAGTATTGCGCGTGTGGCACCTCTAGACCGTTAAGCGGATTCCGAAATCGAAATCAAAGGAGGTGCGCGCCTTGGCTGGCGGCAACCTACGCTACATCAAACCGATATATGCCAAGCCGGTCCTGGAAACTCCCGGAGTATACTCAGTGCACAGACTGGGAAATCTTCGAGACCATAAAGTTCTTTGGAATTGTCGAATAAAATCTTGCGTTTCACGTCGGGGCTAAGATCGGTCATCGCTTTACCCGGAATGTCTTGGCGCTGGGCTTCTCGCCGAGGGAACAAGTGCCAATTGTTTTGTCGAAAACTCGCTTGCCAAGGCGATTCCCTTGACCCCTGTGGTTTTTCTAAACGCGAAAATGCTATTAGTTTGAATCGTAATCCGAAAGAAAAATGTCACCAAAATGAAGAAATAAATCTTGTTAACTGCGCCTGCTTAACGCGTCTACCGAGACTTGAGGGCGTCTCGCCTGGAATGCGGCACGGATTGTCCTAGCATTTTACACGAGCCTTCTTGCGCCGAGCGGTAATTGCGGTTACTAACTACTATGAAATCGCTAAAGGCATCGGGCCGAGGTCACACGATGCAAGCAAGCCGGCCTAGCACCAAGGCCGCAAAGGAGTTTCTCTTCTCCGCCGATTCTCACGTCATTGAGCCCAGGGACCTCTGGGCAACCCAGCTCCCGCCGGCGATGCGGGAGAAGGTCCCGCCCATGACCGGCGGCGGACCCTACCTCCCTGGCGGGCAGGACCCGCAGCAGCGTACCAACGAAATGAAAGAGGACGGGGTCAGCACGGAGGTCCTCTACCCCACCTTCGGGGGCCGGCTCTTCGCCCTCGACGATGCTGAGCTTCAGGAAGCAAGCTTTCGTGTTTACAATGACTGGTTGAGTGACTACTGCAAGGTGTCCCCGGAGCGTCTCTTGGGTGTGGCGATGATACCCACTTACAATATCGGCCATGCCATCCAGGAGTTAGAACGGTGCCGGCATCTCAAGCTGCGCGGAGTGCAGGTCTGGCAGGCACCGCATCCCGACCTACCCTTTAGCTTGGACCACTATGATTCCCTCTGGGAAGCAGTGCAGGATGCGGGCATGCCTGTGAGCTTGCATATCCAGACCGGCCACGACTACAGCAAGGCCCGGAACCGGAAGGGCCTCGAGGCGTATCGAGCAAGCGTGAACCATAAACTCTCGAGCGTGATGGACGCGCTGCTGGACTTGATCTTCTCCGGCGTCCTGGAGCGGTTTCCTCGCCTCAAGTTCGTGCTCGTGGAGCACGGCATCGGCTGGATCCCCTTTGTGCTGGAGCAATGGGATATCTACTACGAGTCGCCCCGCTTCAGGGATATGAATCCGTTGCCCATCAAGATGCGGCCCAGCGAGTATTTCGCGCGCCAGATCTTCGTCACCTTTTCCCGAGAGCTGTCTGCGAAGACCGCCGTGGGGCCGCATAATTTGCCCTGGTGGGGCATCGACAACTGCATGTGGGCGAATGATTACCCCCACCCCGAGTCCACTTGGCCCCACTCCCGGGAGACCATCGCCCACCATCTGGAGCATCTCTCGCAGGACGACCTGTCCAAGGTCCTGTGGAAGAACGTCTCGCAGCTCTACAACTTCGATATGCCCGAGGCCCTCTCCTCCTGACGTACGTTGACATCCCAGTTCTTTGTCGGCCAGTCTCAAGACAAATGGCAGGACAAGGAAAAGTCGCAATAAAGGCTGATGCCCAAAAAGCTTCTGTCGAGGCTGCTTGCGTCGGCATCGAACCTACACCGAAGAATCGTTTGCATTCACGTGATCAAACCCAAGTGCGGGTCACTTAGGTCCTACGCTCTAATGCACGCGACACTATGATCATTCCCCTTCGCAACCAGTGGGATAGGTTGCTCAGTGCACGCCGCGACGCGGCGAGGACAACGGGATGCGAAACGACATCCTGGGCCAGGGTTTAATGGTACTGCAGGCTCACCTTCGAGCGGTCGCAGTTGACCGGCGCGGCCAATCCGGGGGCGGGTCTCGAAAAGCGCCTGTGTGTAGGGGTGTAGGGGGCGCTGCATCACAACATCCGCAGAGCCTTCTTCCATGATCTTGCCGCCGTACATCACTGCTATGCGATCAGACACGAATTCGGCAACGTTGAGATCATGAGTTATAAAAACCATAGTGAGCTGCAGTCTGCTCCGGAGATCGTGCAGGAGCGCAAGAACTTGCGCCTGAATCGAAACGTCCAACGACGAGACGGGCTCGTCAGCAAGAATCAGCGAAGGCTCCGTGGCCAGGGCTCTAGCAATCGCGAGTCGCTGCCGTTGGCCTCCACTGAATTCATGGGGGTAGCGTTCCAGATATTGCGAAGACAACCCTACCTGTTCAAGCAATTGGACAACACGTTCTCGCCGCGCTTCACCGCGAAGGCCGAAATGGATCGTCAGGGCCCTGCCGATAGTCACCTCGGTCCGCATGCGAGGATTCAGAGAAGAGAACGGGTCCTGAAAAATGAACTGGATGTCCTTACGAAGAGCCTTCATTTCGCTGGTTGAGGCCTTCAGGACGTCGCGTCCGGAGAGCAAGACCTGCCCGGACTTGACCGGTAGCAACCTCGCAATGAGCCTGGCAGTAGTGGACTTGCCTGATCCGCTTTCTCCTACTAGGCCGATGGTCTCGCCTTTGGCGACATCAAACGAAACGCCGTCGACCGCCTTTATCGTCCGCGGACCGTACAAGAGACGCCGAACTGCCCCACCGCTCACGTCAAAGTACTTGACCAAGTCCCGAACGCTCAGGAGAGGCATGGCGCTTTCCGGCGCGTCAAAAACACCCGCTCTGCGTTTTTCAGACCTCACGTCGGTCACTCTACCCTCAACCCCAATGGATAGTGGCACGAATAAACATGCGCTTTCTCCGCCTGGGAATTCGTCGACGACTTTGTCAGCGGGGGGGCATCCCAGCTACACCGAGGCCGGGCGTAGATACAACGCGGATGGAAGCGGCAACCGGGTGGCGGTGTTCGAAGGTCGAAGATAGTACCGGGAATTCCTTGCAACGGTTGACCACGTTGGGGGATAGACCGAATCAGCCCAGCCGTGTAGGGGTGATTGGGAGCCGTAAAAATCGCGTCCGTACTCCCCACTTCCACTAGTTGGGCCCCGTAAAGAACGGCCGCTCGCGTGCAAAGCTCCGACACGACAGCCAGATCATGAGAGATAAACAGAAGGGCCAGGTTCAAATCTCGTTGAAGTTCCCTGAGCAGGGATAGGATTTGGGCCTGAATAGTAACGTCGACGGCCGTTGTGGGTTCGTCAGCTATCAGCAGTGACGGGCCACAGGCCAGCGCAGCGGCAATCGTTACGCGCTGGCGCATCCCTCCGCTGAATTCGTGGGGATATTTCCTAAACATTTCCCTTGCGCCGGGCAACTTGACGCGCTCGAACATTTCGATTGTCCTACGCCTTGCTTCTACAGAACTTAACTGAAGGTGATAGCGATACACTTCTGCTACTTGCTCACCGACGGTGAAACCAGGGTTGAGGCTCGTCATCGGCTCTTGGAACACCATGCCAATCCTCCGCCCACGAATGGACTGCATGGCAGACTCACTCTCGGCCGCAAGATCCTGGCCGTCGAACCAGATGTGACCTTGAACAATCTTGGCAGATCGGTCGAGCAAGCGCATAATTGACAATGCAGTCACCGTCTTGCCCGATCCTGATTCCCCTACAAGGCCTAGGGCTTCACCAGCATCTATCGCGAACGAGACGTCATTAACCGCCCTCAGACTTTCAACACCAAGGTCAAACTCAACGGTAAGGTTTTGAACTTCGAGCAATGCCATTAGTGCACTCCTCGGTGGCACGCGAAGCCCACGGAATGTGCGTTGTGTATGGGATTTTCACTACGTAGGTTTCAATACTTGCAGTCCTTGTGCTCCTGCTTCAGCCAGCCCTCGTGGAACTCACGGCAATTGAGCAACACCTCAGACAACCATTCTCTCCCAATGTCCTGCTATTCCGGAATGCCCATCACCCGGCCAACCGACGCACTCCCCTTCGACGAGTCCGGGGGTCCAGGTGGTCTCGTATTGCGTCGCCCATCAGAACAAACCCCAGCACGGTTAACGCCAATGCAGCGCCAGGGAATATCGCG
>JAMQPH010000552.1 GCA_023717605.1 Pyrinomonadaceae bacterium | reverse complement strand
ATTGTGTGATCGTAAAAGCCGGCGCGAATCTTGATCGTCAATGGAATCGTGATCGACTTCTTAATCTCCTTGAGGATTGTCTCCAGCCGTTCATGATCCTTTAAGAGTCCGGAGCCGCCGCCGTGTTTCACTACTTTCGGGGCCGGACAACCGCAGTGAATGTCGAGAATGTCTGCCCCAACCTCTTCCGCCATCTCCGCCGCCATACGCATTCGCTCAGGCTGGCCACCAAAGATCTGCGCTGCAAAAGGCCGCTCCTCTGCATAGAAACGCATCTGGCGCTTGGATTTGGGATTGCTGCGAGTTAAGCCCTCGACTGAGATGAACTCCGATACTGTCAGCCCGACACCACCGCATCGTTTAAGTAGGCGGCGAAAAGACACGTCTGTCACACCAGCCATCGGCGAAAGGATGAGCGGCGGATTGATTTCAATGTTCCTAATTTTGAACGATTTGATCTCTAACATCACGGCTCAATCGTAACCGGAGTCCCTATGTCAACCGAATGATACAGCTCCTTGATATCCTCATTCTCTAACGCGACGCAACCCCATGTCCAATCGCTACTTGCTCCGTTACCGTGTATGTAGATGAGACCCCCCAGCGCTGTGTACTGAGGTGGACCGGCTTTTCTTTTGATCGCGCTTACAATCTGATCGTGCTGAGTGCGTGTGATTAGCCCTGTGCGCAGACCCCGCTCAGCGTCTTCAAGATTCGGATAACTGATTCCCAGCGACAGATAGTAAGAGCTCTTCGGATTCTTGGTAAAAATGTAGAATTCACCTTCAGGCGTTGCGCGATCTCCCTCCCGCTGCTTGTCATCTACCGGGTTCAGACCCAGGCCCACACGATACGTCCGCACCACAGCGCCATTGGAGTAAAGTTCCAACTGACGCTTGCTCTTGAAAACTACAATGCGCGGATCTTTGAGCGGCAGCTTTAGATTCTCCTTTTCCGGCACTGGTTTGTCTGCCTCTTTGCTTGGGCTGCGCGGCGCCTGAGGTTCTTTCCCCACCGTTCTCTGGTGGCAAGCCAAGTTGATAACCAGGACCATCAAGAGACAAGTTGCAATGGGGGTTAGATCCTTCATCGTTTCCTCAAAGGCGACTCAGATCATAGCTCAAGTGGATCCTGGTTTGAATTGAAGGGTACTGCTAAAGACTCTTCACTCAAGAGTTCAAAAAGATCGCCGGCATCCTTGCGAGAGGTTTGGCGAGCTGAGGGCAACGAAAGAACACGCACTTTGACCACTCGATCCCGACGCCGGATCATTATTTCATCCCCCGGCTTCACCGTGTGGCTAGACTTAGCTGGTTTTGCGTTGATGAGAACGAGTCCAGCCTCGCACAACTTCTGCGCCACCGTGCGGCGCTGGCAGAGGCGACTAGCTTTGAGAAAGATGTCCAGGCGCATGAGCCAATGTGAGGGGAAGGCGTCTCAATCATTCGCGTGATAAAACCCATTTTCCATTTCTCATTTTGTCATCGCTGGAAATCGGTTGATTCAAGTTTGACATGAAACAGGACGCTATTGGCCTCAGCCAAGGTTGGCAACGAATGGCCATGGAGAGGCCTGAATGTCAGCAAATGGCAAAATGAAAAATGAGAAATGATAAATGGAAAATGCTCAGGGCTTCTTGGCTTTGTTTTTTTCGGAGCTCTTTCCGGACGTGGATTCATCAGCTTTGGCCGCGGCTTTGGTATCTAGTTTCAGCAGTGGCTCTACAGCGTCACGGTAACTTTCGGAAATTTTGACGTAGGAGTCGTTAAGCAAATTGCGGAGATACGTCTCACGTTCCTTAGGTGACCGCTCGATAGTCATCGCCTCGCGCACCTGATTCTCATTGAAGACTGGCGCACTGCTCGCGTCAATTCGCTCATCGACGCGGAGGATTTGATAACCATCATTAATCCTGAGCGGATCGCTGACACCGCCGACTTTCACATCCTTAATTTGCTTGGCGATCTCCTCGCGAAGACTGGGCATTTCAAAACGGCCCACCTTGCCCTTGTTCTGTGGCGCCACGCGCACCCCGTTCATCTCGCGTTCTGAGTTGGCTGCCGCGAGTGCCGCGAAGTCGGCGCCGGCTCGTAACTGCGTAACCAGCTCCATCGCCCTGGCCTTAACATCGGCTTCATTCTTACCGGCATAGCTGAGAAATATCTCCGAGAGAACGACACTCTCCGGTTTAGTGAATTTGGCACGGTTGGCCTCAAAGTACTTCTTCACTTCGTCCAGCGGCAGACCGAAAAAGATCCTTCGGTCTACTTCCTGTTGAATCACCGCCTGCTTCATGATCTCAGTTCGCAGACTCTGACGTGTGGCCACAGGATCCAGCCCGCTCTCTCTCATCGCTTCGTCCAGTTTTTCGATGGTCGTAATTCCCTGCTCTTTCGCGACCTCCAGCATGCGGCGGTTGACTTCCGCTTCGACCTCGCTAGACAGATCGAGCTCCTTGCCCTTTTGCATCAGAAGCTGCTCGTTGATGAGCGTGGCGATCAGTTCAGACTGGTGCTTCGTAACTTCATCCTTGGCCTGTTGTTCAGGCATGCCGCCCTGCTTAAGCGCTTCCACGCGCTCTTTGCTTTCGCGCCTCACCATCGAGAGTGTGATTACGTCCTCGTTTACCTGGGCAATGACTTCATCAACGACTTTGAGCTCACCCTCCTGGGCATATGCCGGCAACGAAGCAAGAGAGAACAGCGCCACAAATGTAAGTGATATAAATCTGGATTTCACAAAATTACTCCTGAATAAGTTGTTATTGGTCAGTAGTCAGTTGTCAGTGGTCAGTTGGTCTTGGGTCTTAGGTTTTGTGACGAAATCGGACCTTAGATTCACTTACCAACGATCACCGTAGCAAAATCAAAGGCCAAAGGCCAAAGACCAACTGACTACTGACAACTGACAACTGACCAGCCTTAGCATTCTAGTCTTCCACCCGAAGTTCCAGCAACGCCTCACGCGTCACCCGAAGCACGTCGTCAGCTTCTTCATCGCTTAAGTCCAGGCGTAACACGCCGCTAGGGGTGAATGTCGTGCGCGCGCTTGTGCTCACCAAAACACGCAACTTTTCGGGCGAAACGCGCGCTTTCTCGCCAAACTTTATTGCAACCCCATCGGCTGTTTTGTCTATTGAAATCACTCCCACTTCCTCCGCCAGCCGCCGCAAGCGGGCGTAGGTGAAGAGTTCACCCACTGGCGGGGGTAGTCGTCCGTAACGATCTTCAGTCTCCCGGCGAATATCAGTTATGGTTCCTTCGTCCCGTGCCGAGGACACTCTCTTATAGGCTCTGAGCCGCTGGCCCATGTCCTGAATATAATCATCGGGAATGGCAACATTTACGCCGAGATTGATGGAGACACTCGTTTCATCATCCACCTGCTCGCCGCGAAGTTCCGCTACTGTGCGTTCGAGCATTTGCGTGTACAGATCGAACCCGAGTGCGTCCATGTGACCCGACTGCTGACCGCCCAGGAAATTTCCGGCGCCACGCAGCTCCAGGTCCAGAGCGGCGATACGAAACCCGGCTCCCAGATCCGAGAATTCTCGAATGGCAGCCAGACGACGTCTGGCAATCGGCGAAAGCTCCTGTTCGCCTGGAATCAGAAGATAGGCGTAAGCCCTGCGATTTGACCGCCCTACGCGGCCCCGAAGTTGATAAAGCTGAGAAAGACCGTAAGCGTCGGCGCGGTTTATGATGATTGTGTTGGCACGGGGGATGTCTATTCCGTTCTCAATGATGGTGGTTGCCACGAGAACATCATATTTAAACTCAATGAAATCGAGCATTACACGCTCCATTTCCTTCTCATTCATCTTTCCGTGCCCAACCGCAATTCGAGCCTGCGGCACCAGGCGTTGTACCAGTGCCGCAATCGTTTCGATTGTCTCGACCCGATTGTGAATAAAAAAGACCTGACCTCCCCGGCCCAGTTCCAGCTCGAGGGCGGACTTTATGACATTCTCCGAAAACTGAACCACCTGGGTCTGAATTGCCAACCGGTCACGCGGCGGGGTCTCAATCAGCGACATATCCCTGAGACCTGTTAGAGACATGTTTAATGTGCGCGGGATGGGGGTCGCCGAGAGTGTTAGTACGTCAACACGCTTCTTCAGTTGCTTGAGCTTCTCCTTGTGCGCGACGCCAAACCGTTGTTCCTCATCTACCACCACCAGTCCCAACTCCTTGAACCGGACATCCTTTGAAAGCATCCGGTGAGTACCGATGATTACGTCAATCTCCCCCGATTCCACTCGCTTAACGATTTCTTTCTGCTCCCTCGACGAACGGAAACGAGATAGCAGCTCGACCTTTACCGGGAACGGCGCGAAGCGGGTACGCAACGTATCGAAGTGTTGATAAGCCAGCACTGTGGTCGGTGTGAGTATGGCCGCTTGCTTTCCTTCCATCACCGACTTGAATGCTGCGCGCATGGCCACTTCAGTCTTGCCGTAGCCCACGTCGCCGCACAAGAGACGGTCCATTGGCGTCGGCTCTTCCATATCTCGCTTCACGTCTTCAATCGCCGTTTCCTGATCCGGAGTGAGTACATATTCAAAACCGTCTTCAAACTCACGTTGCCATGGTGTGTCGGCGGCAAACGCGTGGCCGCTTACCAGTTTCCGCTCCGCGTAGAGGCGCAGCAGTTCGTCAGCCATGTCGCGCATAGCGCGCTTCGCTTTGGCTTTCGTTTTTTGCCAACCCAGACCTCCGAGGCGGTCAAGTGTGGGCTGGTGCCCCTCGGCGCTCGAATATCGTTGTACGAGGTCCAGTCGCTCCACCGGGACGTAGAGTTTGGCGTCTTCATGGTAGTAGAGCAGCATGAACTCGCCGCTGCGAGGGCCCAGATCGAGGATCTGCAAGCCTCCAAAACGTCCGATACCGTGGTCGATGTGCACCACGAAGTCGCCAACTTTCAGATCGCGAAAGTCGGAAAGAAAAGCCGCCGTCTTTGACTTTCGTTTTCGGCTCTCGGTCTTCGACCTTCTACCTTCCGCGGAGACACCTCGACGCTCGAGTGCTTGCTCACCTGCCTCGTCAAACAAGTCCCCCTCGACATGAACCAGCAGACGCGAGCCGGGCATTTCAAAACCCGTACTAAGCCGCCCCACCGTTGCGATCGTTTCAGCCGCGGTCCCGGCCTCTCCGTTCTCATCTACCAGACGGAGCCGGGCATCAACCTGGTACTCGCCGAGAATGTCGACGATGCGTTCAGCTACACCGAGACTTGGCATCACAAACAAGGTGGTCGTCCCGCTCTCGCGTCCCCCTGCAGTATCAGCGGCAAGATCTGCAAGCCGTCCGTGGTAGCGCATCACCGACTGGGTTTTCCATTCGACTTCCGGCACTTGTTCGACTGCGGGAAACAGAAACATCGGGCGACGTTTGGTGCGAATGCGACCCAGCTGAACTTTTGGGGACTCCGCCTCCAGCGCCAGGCGTTCGTCAGGTTCCGCGGCAGCCCGGCCCAGCGTGCGCAGTTCAATGCGTGATCTTTGGTCAATCCTCGCCCGTAACTCTTCCGTGGTTAGATACAGTTCTTCAGGAGCTAGCGCCAGATCATCCGCAGCTTCAGTCTCACTGAAACGATCGGCGAGTGACTGGTAAGCTTCGCTGAGATAGGACTCAATCCCTGATGGTTCGTCAATTACCAATACAGCATCCTTGAGGTAGTCAAACACGGTCGCATTGCGTTCTCGCACCAGAGGCATTAACCACTCCCAACCGTTAAACGCTTCGCCTTCATCAGCAAACGAAGTTCGATCGCGAAGCGACCGAGCATAGCGCGCCTCTGACCAGCGCTCACGCGCGGCTTCCGCCCAGTTGCAAAAGTCGCGGCTGGTTACGGTTAGCTCACGCATCGGAGCGATCTCGACTTGAGTTAACTGAGTAGTTGAGAGCTGCGTTTCAGGATCGAATTCGCGAATGGACTCCACCGTATCGCCAAAGAACTCGACGCGCACGGGCGCGTCTAGCCCCGGGGACCACACGTCCAGAATGCCGCCGCGAATTGAAAATTCACCGACGCCTCCGACCGGATCTTCACGCAAGTAACCGGAGGCCAACAGCTTTTCGACAAGCTCTTCCGGAGAATGATCTTCATCCCGTTTAAGCAACGCTCCCGCGCAAGCAATTTCGGCAGGAGCCACCGTCTTGCGAGCCAATGCGCGAGCAGTCAGAAGCACGAAATCCTGGGTGCGGCGAGTCAGGCGCCAGAGAGTCAGTGCACGCTGTTCCAGAGTTTCCGCATGAGGTGATGAGCCGGCGTAGGGGTCGCTTTCCGAGGCAGGCAGGAGCAGCACTTCGTTGTCGCAGTCAGTTTTTGCAGTCAGCGCGCAGTACCAGAAACGAAGGTCACGCTCCAATGGCTCGAGATCGCGATTTGATTGGGTGACGACAGCGAAGAGTTTCCCGGTTTGCCGCTGCAGGAGCGCCAGGGCCAACGCGCGAGCAGAGCCTGCTACCAGCCCACTGACCGAAATAACGGGTGCACCGCGCTCAATTTCAGCAGCGAGCTGTTTGAACTCCTGAGTCTCCGTCACTCGCTGCAACGCATTACGCAAGCCTGAGGCTGTTTGGGTAGTACTGCTCATTTCTTCTTCCGCATCCGCTCAATCATGGCTGAGGTTGAAGCACCTTCAATGAACGGCAGGGAAACGACCCTGCCACCCGCCGCCTCTACCTCCTCGCGGCCGTGAATCTCATTAACGTCGTAATCGCCACCCTTGACGAGTACATCGGGAAGCACATTTGCAATCAAGGTGCGGGGAGATATGTCATCAAAAATAGTCACGTAGGTCACCTGCCGCAGCGCGGCGAGTATTTCGGCTCGCTCCTCTTCCACGATTACCGGCCGGCTGTCACCCTTCAATTCCCGAACGCTGCGATCACTGTTTATCGCTACAACCAGGGCGTCACCGAGAGCGCGCGCCTGCTGGAGATAGCGCACATGACCGACGTGCAACAGGTCAAAGACCCCGTTAGTGAAAACCAGGCTTTTACCTTCAGTGCGCAGGGTTGTGCGCTCCCGAAGCAGATCTTCGTGGCTGAGTATCTTGCCGCTCATTCGACTAACAATCTAGCATGAGGTGATGCCGATTGCCGATTGCCGTTTGCCAATTTCTTGAAATTGTCACTCAATGTCAGGACCGAGAGCCAGACCACTCAAGCCACAGAACCATTTGCAGTAGCCAATGGATCTAGCACTCAGTCCCAGCAGAAGACACTCAACGCATTTGCGGAACCATTAGCTTACCGCAAAGGTACAGTGAGTGTTCGTTGAGTCGCTCCTGCCGATAATGAGTGCTAGATCCATTGGCTACCGCAAACGGTTCTGTGCGTTGAGTGGCAACAGCTTCGCTCGCGCCGCTCTACAGTGTTGGCAATTGCTGAGCCCGCTATCTATAATCAGCGCTTTGCTTCAGGAGAGACTTTTGTCCATACCATTCATCGAAGACAACGATCAGACTCAAGCGCGGCATGAACACCTTGAGGCGTTGCGCGTGCTGGTGGGAAACGTCTATCCCAACAAATTCGAGCGCAGCCGGGTTGTTGACAGCGGGCGCGAGGACACGATCACCGCTGTAGTCAAGGAATTCCGTGGTTATGAGCCCCAGAAGGTTGAGGGAGAACGGCCGGCGTCCGAAGCGATTGAGCTTGCCAATCAAGAGCTGAAGAAAATCACAGTTCGCCTCGCAGGCCGCATCGCGTCGCCGCCGCGCGTGATGGGCAAAGCAGCTTTCGCGCATTTGTCCGACGGTGTGCAGCGTCTGCAAGTTTATGTGAAGCGAGCCGAAGTGATGGGCGTGCGAAACGACGCGTCGGCGGAAGACGTCGATGGTTGGGAACTCTTCAATTTACTGGACCATGGCGACTTCGTTGGTGTCGAAGGTTACTTGTTCATTACGAAAACCGGCGAGCTTTCGATTCACGTACAGAAGTTGCAGTTTCTGGCGAAGGCGCTACTGCCGCTGCCGGACAAAATGCACGGCATTCAGGATCCTGAGATTCGCCAGCGGCAGCGCTACGCGGATTTGATTGCCGGTAGTCTTAAGATAGAACGTGAGGAAGGCGAATTATCGCCGCGGGAAGTCTTCGAGCGACGTTCCGGGATTATCCGCCAGATGCGCCGGATTCTGGACGACCACGGTTACGTCGAGGTTGAGACGCCGATGCTTACGTCAAAAGCTACCGGCGCTGCGGCTCGGCCTTTTAAAACTCGTCACAATGCGCTTGACATTGATCTGTACGCGCGCATCGCTCCGGAACTTTATTTGAAAAGATTACTTGTTGGCGGGTTCGAAAAAGTTTACGAGCTTAATCGCAACTTCCGCAATGAAGGCATTGACCGAACTCACAACCCTGAGTTCACGATGCTGGAGTTTTACTGGGCTTATGCAGACGTTAAGCAGATGATGGATTTCTGCGAGAAAATGATCCGTGACACAGTGTTTAAGGTGTTGGGCCAATACCATGTTCAATATGGTACTAAGCCGCCAGCTTATGTTATTGGCCAGACTGTTGGCCAACAGATCTACCCTGCGCCGATAGGGGCACCTTACACAGTCGACGTTGATTTCGCAGAGCCTTTCGACCGGCTCAGCATGCGTCAAGCGATAAAGAAATATTGGATTGATGACGCTAAGAACAACCATCTGGACGACTTGAAGCTGCGCATGCAGGATTTCAGTTTGAGTTGGCTGGATGAACCCAAAAAAGTGCAGCTTCTGTTCAGCTTCATTAGTCAGCGCGACAACTATAGAGAACAGGCGGCAACGGTTTTGAGAGATGATGACCAAATCACCGAGAAGGAATGGGAGGACTATGATGAGCTTGATGCCGAAAAGGAAGAACTTGTAAATTTTCAATCTTGGCAACTTGCTGTTGCTGAATGGTCAAACCAGAACCGTGAGCCAAATGCGGAAGAATATGCAGCCAGCATTATCTATCTCTTTGAGACACTAGCTGAACCTTATATCAAGCAGCCAACATTTATCACTGATTTTCCCAAAGCGGTCTCACCACTCTCAAAAGCTTCGCCTGCCAACCCAGCAATCGCTGAGCGGTTTGAACTCTTTATCGCCGGCATGGAATGCGCCAACGGCTTTTCTGAACTCAATGATCCTAAAGAACAGTACGACCGTTTCAACGATCAGATGACCCAACGCGAGCGCGGAGATGAAGAGGCAATGATAATGGATGAAGACTACATCAGGGCGCTGTCGTATGGGATGCCGCCGGCGGCAGGAATAGGCATCGGCATCGATCGGTTCGTCATGTTGCTGACAAACCAGCCATCAATCCGCGACGTAATTCTCTTTCCACACATGCGCCCCGAGCGCGTACATCAGTTTTCTTGGATGAAATGGATGGTCGATGAGCTATCAACTTCGAACGACTGGCCCATTCTTTCCGAGGACCAGCGGGCCGAAAGATTGGTTGAGAGATTTAAGGCTTGGGTTTCGGAAGCAGATTCCCCGCCCTCGCGAAAACAGCTCCTGGGTAACACGGAGGAAGAAATGCTGAGGACGGCTCGCCGAGCTCTGCGGGTGTTCGGCGACTAGCCTCGCTGTTCCACGATCGTGTTTTTATGGTGCGCGCCGTTGGCGTCTTTGCGGTTAACTCTTCTTACGGTTTTGGCCGTGCTGGTGAGGCGGCCAACTTTTGTCGGAGAGCGGTGAGGCGCTCATCGGACCATTCGGGCCTTTGGCCCTGTCGCTCCATACCCCTGATGTATTGCTCCAGGCTTGTCAGAGCGCCTGCCAGATTCCCTCGCTTCTCTTGCACCCGACCGATGTCCAGGAAGAACTGACTATTACTCTCGCCGAAGGCCTCGGCGGCACGACTATAGTAGCCCTCAGCCAGCTTTAGTTCGCCTCGTAACTCGTAAAGTCGTCCCAGGTGATAGTAGCTGATAGGAATCTGACTGCCATCCTTCAAAGCAACAGGTAGCAGGGTCTCAATTGCTTCGTCGGTCCGCTTCAAGGCGATGAGTGCGTAGCTGAGATCAAGATTTGCAGGCGGAAAATAGCCCCCCATGCGCGTAAGCAACTGCCGATAGGTTTCCACGGCTTCCTCGTTACGACCCCTTTCGCGAGCTGACTGTCCGCGTTTCAACAGGGCGAATGCTTCCTGATCCATCGTGTACGAGGGCACCGGGCGCGAGCCTGCGCGCGGTGGTTTGCTGATCCCGACGCGTGCTGAAGTGTTTTTGTCGACGCTGGAAGTCGAGCGTGGCTTTTCGGCTGGTGCTGGGGTCCGACGAACTGCAGCGCTGGGAATCGACCGGGGAGCTTCCGACGCAACTGCGATGGTGCCGGCATATCCCGAATTCTTGAGCGCTTTGGCGGCCGCCTCATGCTCCGGATCGACAGCCACC
>JAMQPH010000519.1 GCA_023717605.1 Pyrinomonadaceae bacterium | reverse complement strand
GTCATAATTCATCTGATTGAGGGTTACTTTTTTCGTCTCGCCCTTCAATTGGAGTTGCATGCGCTGCTGGTAGGAAAAACCCTTCAACGCCTGAGCGTTTGCTTTTATCGCGCCAGCCACTTGCTCGGGATTCATGCCCTGCGGGAAAGCAGGTTCAAGGCCCGCGCTAACGGATAGGCTCTTGACCCCCATCAGCAAGATCGCTATCAGCAAAAAAGCTCCAGGCAGGCGAGACACCAGGGCGACAAGCGGATTCATGAGGCCGACTTTGAGAGTGATTTTGCACTTAGAATTCATTGTTTGCTCCTCAGTTTTCTCACCCCGCGCCAACACTTTCGATCAGCTCATCTGCATGACGTCAATCAGTTACCGTACGTCGGAGCAGAACCGCTGCCGAAGCAAAGATCTTGGGACGACGTGCGATTTTGCTAGATTCTATAGCAGGACAAATAGCAACGTAACTGTCAGTTTTGACAGCTATGTTCGGATAAAGCACGAGGGGCGCTTCTTCCTCATCTAATAGGGTCAGAAGTAGATACTGAAAGCTATCCCCAACGCTCTAACGTGACTCGGTTGCGAGCGGCTGTCGTTCTGGCGCGCCAGGCTAACGTCCAGCACCAATTGTTTTTTTGGATGGATCAGGCTTATCAGCGGTGCCCCCCTCTTGAAAGAAAACTGAGCGCCGACTGTCAAGCGATTCCGACTCCACGCGTTGAAGCGACTATCGTAGAAAACTTCCGCGGACCCATACGGGGTGACGGGACGATTCAGAACCTTAAACTCCCTCTCGAGCGTCACGCGATTGCGGTACCGTGCCGAAAACTCACCATTCACCCACCGCAAGTCCTCGCGGTTACGATCACTGAAGAGCACCTGGAGTGGCAGTGGTTGACGTAGCGTTTGCTCGAAAATGATCCTATGTTCCTTGTAGGGGTCGCTGCCACCGAGGGAGAAGGCATAACGGTAGCCGGCTCGCAGACTGACCTTCTTGTTAAGTTGGTAGTCGACGTGAGCTCCAACCTGCCCTTCAGTATTGTCCCTCGTCTCTTCATTTTTAGTGGTCGTGGCAAGGAAAAAGAGCCGGAACTTCTCGTTTAGCGGGATATAGATGTCAACTTCCGGCCAGATTTGTTTTACAGTGTCAGAATCCTGCTGAGCATGGACGGATGAACTGAATGCGGCTGCCAACGCCACCAGGCAAACAAGCCTCCATACATTCACCGTCATTCCACCTCACTTTGCCACACTCTTCGTCAGCGCAAGCGAACGCACACGCATGGTGCGAATCAACAGACGTGCTTTTACTTTGGAACTATGTTCCACAGAGGAGCGGGATAATTGTCACTTTTGACAGGCTTGCATCACAATCAAGCCCACTTGCGTGAGACATCGTTACATTTTCATTGTGCGCTCACTTCAAAACGGAGGCACGTCATTGGAATTGATGCCATTCCCTTTGAGTTTCAACCTCTGCGGACTATCGAGGGCATTGTCGCTGAGTTTCAAACGCGCATTGCGCCCTCCCGTAGCCGAGGGCGTGAAAGTAACGTCTACTATGCACGCTTTATTTGGGTCCACAGTTGCTCCGGTACACGTGTCCTTGAGAACTGCGAAGGCGGTCGGATTGTCGCCACTGAGTTCGACGCTGTCGAAGTACAATGGCTGGCCACCGGTGTTTTTGACGGTGATTCTTTTTGCGGCGCTTGTTCTTCTGACTACTTGATCACCGAAATCGAGGTTGTCTGGAACCAGGCTCACATAGGGCGGGGATGGAGGTGGGGCCGGGTCTTGATTGGCATGCGTGAGCCCAAAGTCAATTTGAGTTCCCGCGGGTAGAGCAAACATCCCTGACACTACAAGTACGATGCCTATCGAAACGCTGATTCGCACAATGGCGAGTCTGTCGCGACCTGTCTCACTCATTTTTCCTCCAGTTCACCCTAGGGCGCCACCCTGCGCCGTTCGATTTGGACCAGCATCGGCATCGGGGGCGAAGTCTGCCAGGCCCTGGGCGCCGTTGGCCTTCGAACTGCTACCGCATGATTTTGCTTTGCCGTTATTGACGCGCGCACGCCGGAGTTCAGCCGGAAGAAATTCTCGTCCTGCGAGTCGGGCCGCTACGCCTTCGGTGTGACGGAAGAGAGACTTGTAGAGATAGCAGTAGGGGTCCTTCTCCAGCAGGGTATGCTTGATTGTGTACGTGCGCACGGGACAGCCCCCATGGCACATCGAAAGGTAGTCACACTCGATGCAATCCTGATCGATGATCGCCAGCGGACGTTCGACGAATTCCTTGCGCGCTGGACTGCTCTTGAGCAGTTCCGAAAGACTATCCCATTCAAAGATGTTGCCAAAGAAGTATTCGGGGTAGCTGGTCACCCAGCAATCGCACTGGGCAACAAATCCGCGCGCATCAATCGAGATGAATTCGTCCACACAATTCGATTGCCAGATGCACGGAAGACGACTCTGCTCACCTGAGAAATGCGCGACGAGTTGATCAATCGGACCGAGCTTCACACCTTCGTGATAGCCACGCTCGACCCAGATGTCTGTAAGGTCTATGAAAAACCGGCTTAAGGCTTCATTCTCAAGTGCCAGTGCTTCCTTTGTAGTATTCCCCTCGCCGCCGGGAAACGGAGTGTTGACCTGAAAATCAGTTATCCCCAATTCGTCTACGAAGAATGAATAGAAGGGCTCGGCGCCGAGCTCCAGAGTTGCACGGTTGGGAACTGAGATTACCCCGACACCTATTCCCGCTGCCCGCGCCGCTTGAATGTTGCGCGTCCAAATTCTGCTGTAATCATCTGGTCCACCGCGAAAGAGCTTACGATAAAGGTTCGGATAGTCCATGGATGTTCCCACACTATTACCGAACATTCGGGCGATGATATCGTTCCAGAGTGGCGTGTAGCCGATCATGTTTGTTTGCAGTCCGTGATCGATGTACCGCCCGCGCGCGGATGCCAATTTGTTAATAAGCTCGTACGCCGTCTCAAACCACTCGGCCGGCATCGTCATGATCTCGCCGCCTTGCCAGTGAAGCGTCAAACCACCGATGTCGCCCTCTTCCATAAAATCGAGGAGCTTATTGATGACCGCTGACAGCTGATCGTGTGTCATACGGTCGTCTGTCTTGTCCTCAAAACAGTACTCACAATTTACGTTGCATTTATTTGTTGGAAGAAAGATCACCGACAAATGATTTCTCATCATGGCTGGCTCCTCCGTGCAACGCGGCGTAGGTAGCTAAATCTGCTCTCAACTCCACGGCCGCTCCATTGAGCGTCCCGAAAATAGTCTTCACGCCCTCACAACTGAAGTTCCTGTTCGGCCACTTGAAGTAACCTCCGCAACACTTCAGGAATTCACAAGTATCGCATTCAATTACTTCGAGTGGACGGGCCTCCAGGCTCTCCTCAGACCGAGCGATGGTCTTGTTTTTCGGATCAACGCCGGCGAAGCGCGGCGACACTGTCTCAACTCCGTCATCGGTAACGAAGCGAAAGTATTCGGGGTCCTCCTCCTGAACGACCCATAGGGTGGCCGGCTCCTGTTGATAAAGCGAGAGGAATATGCTGTGAAAGTACTCAACGGGTTGCGAAACATTGGGACGATGAAGGTAGAGGTCAAGGACCTCAGCCATCTCTTCGATTAACGCCGGCTCTGGTTGTTCGATTTCGAGTTTGACAGCGAACTTCAGGGCCAGCGCCAGTCTCACCGCTTTGGCGAATCCGGGCTTGACTGCGATTGACGCCCTGATCGGATGTTTATCGAGAAGCCTTGAGAAGTTGTAGAGCAGCGGGAATTCCAAAGCCGGATGGCGAATTACGATGTCCAGCCTGACGTCGCGTCCCCAGTTTGCAAGAAGCATTAGGGTCTCGGGTGCGACGTACGGCGAGAGCAACTGAATGTATTGCACATTGTCGAGATCATCATCGGAGAGGTGTTGGATGATTTCAGCAGGGTCATGCGAACGCACAACGACTTGCCGGCCTCTGTATGCCGCAACCATGCCAGCGGGAATGTTGTAAGTCACGGAATTCATCACTTCCCGCTCTTTGGACAATGGATCGCTCAAACGCGTGAACACCCAAGCCGCAAGACTGCGCACTCAACGCTCGCTGATCTTCCGTTCCCGGGTCCCGAACTCCCTGGCACGACTAACGGGGAGGCGAACAGCTACTCACATCAGATGAAGGCCAATCGTGTTTAGATCAATAACGATTGACCCATCCCCCTCGTCCGTTCACCCAACTGCCGCCGCCTCGATTTACCCAACCAACGCTCCGGTTGACCCAGGCAGCGCCACCGCCACCTGCACGATTGACCCAAGCGGCGCCGCCTCCGCCCCTGGCGTTGACCCAACCACCGCCTCCATTGACCCAGCCTGCGGCGTCTGGTGGAGCTATCATGCTGGCAAGCGTCGCGCCACCAATAATGATTGCCGACCATCGACCCAGGCTGCGTAGAAAGTCTCGCCGCGTCCTGAGATCCTGAGCATCACCGCTATCCACGATCGGTTCCTTGTCTTCAGGTTTCACTGGCTCACTCATAAGTTTCCTCCGATCCCATCAAACTCGCTTAGTCGTACCCGGCGTCAGTTAACCTACTGCCGTTCAGCTCTTCGCTGCTGGCGGCGGAGCGTTGGCCGGAGCATTTGACATGTGGAGCATGATGAACCGCCATCCGTCGGCCTGCTTCTGGACCGCCGCAGAGACATTAAGCACATATTCTCTTTTGACCGCTTTCATCGAGTCCGAGGCATTGCAAGTAGCGGCAAGCCATGCCATCTTTCCCGTATCGTCAGCTCCGCCCGTCTTCCAGTCACACGAAGTCACGAGCGTACCCTTGTCGTAGTCCTTAAAAATCTCCGTATACGCCTCTTTAATGGCATCCGCCCCGACAAACCGCTCGCCCTGTCCCGTGCCGAGCACGACGGTTTTGTCATCGGTAGAGAAAGTCCCCACTGCGGCAGCAAGGTCTTTATCGTTGAGTGCCTTGTCGTGCTTTGCCAGTAACTCCCTGATTTCTTCGACCACTTTTGGGTCCGACTTTGTCGCCGTCGTCGCGGCTGCACTCGTGGTCTCACCAGTTCTCACTGGTGGCGTTTGCTCCTGGCAAGCACCAAGGAATATCCCGGCGAGCACAACGCAACAAACTTTTCTCGTTTCTTCATAACTGTGCCTCCTTACAGAGAATCGAGGTCATTTTTTATCCGTCCCATTACGGCCACGCTGACAACATTTGATGGACTCCCCAGGATCATGGCCACGCGCTTACAATTTCTGTGTCAATTAGGAGTGTAACCGCGTTCAAAAAACCCTGATAACTGTCATTTTTGACAGGAGGAGTCCGAAACACGGAAGAGAGTGTTAGGGACCGCTACAAGCACAACCCGCGCCTGAATTCTGAACAGTTAATTCGAGCACTTGACGTATATCCTCTGAACCTTACTGCCTAGGTCACTTCCCCTTCTCGATGGCGCGCCGTTTGCCGACCTGGTGCTACATTCGCGAGGCACCAAACCGCCATCACCGAATGAAGTACAACCGCAGGCCAAAGGCCGATGCCGAACAGTCGCAAGCCTACACTCGCATAAGCGAGCACCACGACAGCGGCAACGTTGTAGAGCAACATGGACACTATTAACCCTGTTGCTGCGCAGGTATGTTCATCATTGCGAGCCAGCCAACAGGCGGCTCCCAGCGCGAGCAACGCCGCCCCGGCCACTCGACCGACGACTGAGTCAGCCGGCGTCTCGAAGGGTGCTCCGAGCAGGATCGATACCACCAATGCCGGCGACACCAACAACGCCAACCCGATGCCTACCTCAATCACGGCGGTCACGATGAACAGCAGTCTGGGTTTCAAGGTTGAATACTCCGCGACTAATTGGTTTGATTGCCCATTAACATTGCCGTCGATCGCAGGTAGTCTTCGTTACGCGTGCCCGCGGTGTTGCTGCTCATCAGGGGACCAGCGGGATGCCGGTCGCCAGTTCATAACGAATCGCAGCGCGAATCTTGTTTTCGATCTGGAGGTAACGCGCCACCTTCTTCGCCACTAACACGCCGTTGAGCCTTGATGCGCAGATCGTTCGCAGTCTGAGTTCATCCTGGTCAATAGCCAGCGCCTCGTTGGTCCACCGCTTCGCCAGGTCGTCGGTTAATGCGTTCTTGTTGTATGCGTCCGCATAGGTGAGGATCGTTTTGCCCAGGCGGTCGTTGATGGCCTGAAGATCTTTCTGATAGGCATCGTAAATCGGCCAGAACACTTTTCCCTCAGCTTCATTCAGATCCATATTTGCTGCCACCACGAGTTTCTTGTCGGCCCTGACTTTGTCGAGAAGAATCTGCATGTTGGTGTCGGTCGCCGTATTCTGCGCTAAGGCGGGAGTCGCACCCAGCGCGGCTACACAAAGAATCAAGACTTTAATAAGTTTCACTCTGATTTCTCCTATCAGGCTAATATGATTTGAGTTTATCGGGGAGTGAACTGGCGGGTAACTGTCACTTCTAACAGGTTCCTATGCGAAATATGCGTTAAGCCCAGCATGATGTTGGCACGACCGCCGGGGACGCGGTCACTGCCAACCTGTATCTTTTGCCAGTAGTTGTTCGGACTAGTAGTCCCTACCATTTACCCTGTGGCTGCGCTTTTGGCGCCAACTAGCTGCTAACTTTCAATGTCCGTGTCTATTCCGCATGGCACCAGGCTGGGTCGGTATGAGATTGGCTCACCTTTAGGGGCGGGCGCGATGGGCGAGGTCTATCGTGCGCAAGACCTCAGCTTGCACCGCCCTGTAGCCGTCAAGTTTCTGCTCGCCGACGTCACCAAAAATGGCGATCGACTCAAACGCTTTGAGCGCGAGGCTTACGCCGCCTCAAGTCTGAATCACCCGAACATCCTTACGATTTATGAGATTGGCCATGAAAGTGAGCACCACTTCATCGTTACCGAGTTCATAGATGGAGAATCGCTGGGCCAGCGCCTGAAACGCAAACCTATGAAGCTGGACGAAACCCTGGAAGTAGGCATCCAGATCACTTCGGCGCTGGCCGCGGCGCACGCGGCGGGTATCACACATCGAGACATCAAGCCGGACAACATCATGCTGCGCCAAGACCGCTTAGTTAAAGTTCTGGATTTCGGTTTGGCCAAACTGAGCGAGCCGGAGCTCGTCGATAATGAGCTGGTGACCAAAGTATTGCAGGTCACCACGCCCGGAGTAGTGATGGGGACGGCGCGTTACATGTCTCCGGAACAGGCACGCGGCCTGCCGGTAGATGCGCGCACTGATATCTGGAGCCTGGGTGTGGTCCTCTACCGGATGGTGGCGGGCGCTTTTCCTTTTGGCGGTAATACGATGAGCGATGTGATTGCGGCAATACTGACGACCGACCCGCCGGCTTTGACTACCTACGGGCGTCACGTACCCGCCGAGTTGGACCGGATTGTAACGAAGACACTGTGCACAGACGTTGAAGAACGTTATCAGTCGGTTAAAGGTCTGGGACTAGATCTCGAAACACTGAAGCAGCGGATGGAGTTTGAGGCTGAACTAGAGCGTATTAACCCTAAGGGGAGAAGTAGTGAACCTGGGCAAGTCGCGATGAACCTCGCCGTCGCTGAGACCTCGCCGGTTGCGGGAATAGAAGCCAATACCGAAGTAACCCGCATTCGCACGACCTCAAGCAGCGAGTTAGTGGTCAGCACGATGAAGCGGCACAAGCTCGGCGCGTCGTTAATTCTCACCCTGATCATCGGGGCGACAATTGCTCTGGCCTATTTCGGCTACTCACAATATTTGAACGGAAGCAAAAGGGCGGGCATTACTTCGATGGCGGTCTTGCCCTTCACGAACACCGGCAACGATCCTGAAAAAGAATATCTCTCAAACGGCATCAGCGAGAGTCTTATTAACCGTCTTTCACAACTGCCCGGTGTGAAGGTCATCGCGAACAGTTCTTCTTCCAGGTACAACAGCAAGGACGCCGATCCCCAGGAGGTGGCCACGGCGCTTGATGTAACGGCTGTAATCACCGGGAGAATCTTACAGCGCGGTGACAATCTCTTAATCAGCGTCGAACTGATCGACGGACGCGACCGGACGCAGTTGTGGGGCCAACAGTACAACCGCAAAGCTACCGACCTGCTCGCTCTGCAGGCAGAGATTTCGCGAGAGATTGCTGAGACACTGCGGCTGCGGCTGACTGCGGGACAGCAGCAACAACTCATCAAGAGTGGAATGGTGAAGCCTGAGGCTTACGAGCTTCTACTCAAAGGGCGTTTCCATAGTGCCAGAGGCAGGATCGAAGACCGGAAACAGGCTGCCGAGTATTTCAATCAGGCGATCGCAGCTGACCCTGCTTATGCGCTCGCTTATGCCGAGCTGTCCGATATCTACCGGAGTCTTGTTAGTAGCGGCATTCTCGACCCGAAGGAATACCTGCCCAAAGCGCAGGCGGCAGCACAGAAATCGCTTGAGCTGGACGAGGGCCTGGCTGAGGCGCATTATGCGCTGGCGAATCTCAAGACATATGCGTGGCAGTGGGCGGATGCCGAGGCGCAATACAAGCGCGCGATCGAGTTGAACCCAAACCTGGCGCTGGCCCACCGCTGGTATGCCTCTTATCTCAGAATCCGCGGCCAACACGAACAAGCTGTTATCGAAATCAAACGCGCCCGCGAACTTGATCCTCTCTCGCCCGGAGTCAACGCAACTGTCGGTTATCTCTTCTTTGGTGCTCGGCAATACGATCAGGCAATAGAGTCATTGAAGAAGACGCTTGAACTGCATCCGAACTATCCTTACGCGCACCTGTTTCTGGGCTTCACATATGCAGCAAAAGGAATGTACTCAGATGCCATCGCCGCCTATCAGGAGGCCATCACGTTGGGGCTGGATACTCCCAGCACTCAGATTCATCTCGGCGCAGCATACGCTCGGGCAGGAAACCGTGAGAAGGCACAGGCGATTCTTAAACGCTTACAACCTAGCAAGGATAGTGTGTCGCCGGGTGAGTTGGCGATGCTCTACACCGCAATGGGTGAGCGGGAACAAGCTTTTTCGTCGCTCGAAAAAGCCTATGAAACGCACGACCTTAATTTGCAGTATCTGGGCGTTAATCCGGATTTCGATCCGTTGCGCGCCGACCCGCGCTTTCAGGACCTTCTGCGACGCGTCGGCCTGACGCCGTGAAGGGCTAAGCCTGTTTAGGACAGATGTTCATTGAGGCCATGACGCGGCGTGGGCAAGTAGCTACAGAACCGGAGCCGTAGCGCATTCAACAGCTTCCGAAACAGGACCACGGGTGGTTTGCTCGTCCATGCTGAGTGCTGAGATCCATTGGCTACCGCAAATGGTTCCGTGTCTTGCGTTGACTCCCCGAGCACGACTCAACTCAACCCCGCTGGCAGGAGCCACTCAACGCGCAGAACCATTTGCGGTAGCCAATGGAACCCGCCACTCAATACGAGCGGGAGTCAGTCAAATCCCCCGGGCCGTGCTAGCCAACGGATTGCTGGCACCGCTGCGTTAGGGTGGTTGCTCTTTCGTGGCAGGGCCACGTGCGTTGGGTCGTTTGCCCTTCCAGTGTCCTACGGGTCTATCTGCGGGCGAAGTGTCGATTGCAGGTTGAATGTAGGATCCGGTCGCTATCGCTCCTGGTTAGTTACTAACGCTTCTTTCTTGACCGGCTATTTGCGAGCTTTCGACGGTCATGGCTATTCCGCAAGATACGAGGCTCGGGCACTACGAGATTCGCTCACTGCTGGGCGCGGGCGGTATGGGTGAGGTGTATCTTGCTGACGACCTCAATTTGCATCGGCCGGTCGCCGTCAAACTCCTGCGCGCCGACCTCCTCACCAACGAAGATCTGCTGCAACGCTTTAAACGTGAAGCTTATGCGGCCTCAAGTCTCAACCATCCGAACATCCTCACTGTTTATGAGATCGGGGCTGAGCATGAATACCATTTCATCGTCACCGAGTTCATCGATGGTGAATCATTGGGCCAGCGTCTGAAGCGCGAACCCATCAAGCTGCTCGAAGCGCTTAACCTTGGCATTCAGGTCGCTTCGGCACTGGCTGCGGCGCACGCGGCAGGAATCACTCATCGCGACATCAAGCCTGACAACATCATGCTCCGGCGCGACCATGCTGCGAAGGTTCTGGATTTTGGTCTGACGAAGCTTAGTGAACAAGCGAGTTCGGGCCTGGATACGGAACTGCGGAACCAGGTACTGCAAGCAACAATCCCTGGGACAGTAATGGGCACGGCGCGTTACATGTCTCCGGAACAGACAAGGGGCCAGGCCGTAGATGCGCGCACCGATATCTGGAGTTTGGGTGTAGTGCTGTACCAGATGGTGGCGGGGCAGTTGCCGTTTGCTGGTAAAACGATGAGCGACGTAATTGCGGCAGTCTTGCAAACCGATCCGCCTGCCTTAACGACATTCGCGCCTGATGTGCCTGCCGAAACTGGACCGCATTGTAGGCAGGACGTTGCGCAAGGATCCGGAACAGCGTTATCAGTCGATTAAAGATCTGGGGCTGGACTTAAAGACCTTGAAGCAGCGCCTCGAGTTTGAAAGTGAGCTTAAGCGCTCGAGCGGGACGCAGAGAGGGAGCTCAGCTGAGCCCACGGCAAAGCGAAGGGTAGGAACCCCGGAACCCGTGGCAACAGAAGTGCCGCAGGTTGCAAGGATACCGACCGATCGCGCAGCCATCCAGATTGACACCATCTCAACCGCTGAGTATCTGGTGAGCGAAATCAAGCGCCACCAGCGCGGTGCGTTGTTGATTCTGGCATCGGTCGTGGCACTGACAATCGCCGGCGCTTATTTCGCATACACCCGTTATTCGGGACGGGGCAAGCCCGGAATTACTTCACTCGCGGTCTTGCCCTTCGCCAACACGAGCAACGATCCGGAGAGAGAGTATCTTTCCGATGGCATCAGCGAAAGCTTGATCAATCGACTTTCGCTGTTGCCCGGCGTGAAGGTGATCGCTAACACTTCCTCTTCGAAATACAAAGGTAAGAACGCAGACCCGCAAGACGTGGCGCGTGCCTTAGACGTCGGGGCCATTCTGACCGGCAAAGTGCTGCAGCATGGCGAGAATCTTTCAATAAGCGTTGAGTTGGTAGACGCGGGAAGATGCTGAGCGGAACTACCAGCGAGCCATCGAGTTGAATCCGAACCTGGCCCTGGCGCGCCGCTATTACGCCGCGTTTCTCAGCTACATGGGCCGGCACGAGCAGGCCCTTGCTGAGATCAAACGCGCCAGAGACCTTGATCCGCTTTCACTCAATGTCAACGTCACTCTCGGTCATATCCTTTGCAACGCGCGCCAGTATGATCAGGCGATTGAGGCCCTGAAGGACACGCTCGAACTGGATCCCAGCTATTCCGGCGCCTACTGGTTCCTCGGATACTGTTATCCCGCAAAGCGAATGTACGCCGAAGCGATCACCGCCTTCGAGGAAGCTATCAAGCTGGGTCAAGATTCTCCGGGCACTCAGATTCGCCTCGGCGCGGCCTTCGCAAAGGCGGGCAACCGCACGCGAGCACAAGCGATTCTCAAACAGTTGCAGGCGAGCAAGTTGTATGTCTCGCCCCTCGAACTGGGTATCCTGTACGCCGCGTTGGGCGAGCGGGATCAGGCTTTTGCGTCGCTTGAAAAAGCTTACGGAGCGCACGACCTCCAGTTTCAGTTTCTTGGTGTGAGCCCTGAGTGGGATCCTTTGCGCTCGGACCCTCGCTTCCAGGACCTGCTGCGACGGGTTGGTTTAGCAAATTAGGAATAACAAAGCTTTAATCACCGTCATCCGTGCAACCGGCACCCGACTTTACTCAGCCCACCCACTCCAGCATGAACCCAGTGCCTGTCATTTCGTGACGGTTTCCCGACGCGAGCGGTTACAACCGAGCGTCACCAACCCACCTGTATCTTTTGCCAGTAGTTCCTCGCGGCGACAATGATTAGCATAGTCATAGATTACGAGAGCTCAGAAGCGGCACTCGCACGAGATCTCGTTGGTTAGTGTTTAGAACAATTGTTGCCGTGTTCTTCCCCGGGCACGTTCGCCAAATGGAAAACGTGCTCATCCAGTAACGGGGAAGATACGGCAAGTCGGTGTTCTTGAAGTGGGTTCGAGAACACCATCGACCCGGTCGCTCCTGTACAGCTAACAAGTGTTCGCACTTGTGATACTGGTTGAAGCGACCGGGAATCTACCTGTGATAAGTCAGATGGAAGCATCCCCCGCGAATGATTAAGCACACTGAGAAACCGGGAAAATCAAACGGCGAAGATGAGACCGTAGAGATTTTCCAGCTCGTGACGCCCAGAGCAATAGAATCTGCTGATCCGTCGTCGTCTTTAGTGGAAGTGGAAATTGCGGCAGCGACGCATCGCGGACTAGTCAGGGCTAATAACCAAGACCACTACCTCGCGCTGAGGTTCGGTCGCTCGCTGGAAACCGTCTCCACAAACATTCCGGAAGGGTCTTTGGAACCGATTTTTCAAGAAACCGGTTATGGCATGGTCGTAGCCGATGGCATGGGAGGTATGGCAGCCGGCGATGTGGCTAGCCGCACCGCTCTCTGTAAACTTGTGGAACTGGTTGTCAACACTCCTGATTGGTTCATGAAGGTGAATCAACAAGAAGATCTCGCGATTTCCACCCGGCGAATGACTCAGCGATTTCGCGATATCGATGATGAATTAAGAGAAAGCGCGCAAAACAACAGTGCACTGCAGGGCATGGGTACTACCTTAACAGTAGCGGTGAGCCTGGGTTGCAACCTGCTGATTGGACATATTGGCGATTCCCGGGCTTATATGCTTCGGAGCAAAAGACTCCATCAACTAACTCGAGATGATACCCTGGCCCAGGCATTGATAGACGCCGGCATTGCAGATCCCGAAGATACTGCAACCCGAGCAATGCGCCACGTGTTGACGGCTGCTATCGGATCCACGGGCGAACCGGTCGATCCTCAGGTTCTACGGCTGCGCCTAAACCATGATGATCAGATTCTGCTTTGCACAGACGGTCTAACTGGGATGGTCTCAGATGAGGTAATCGCTTCGACGTTACTGGAGGCCCCTTCAGCGAGCGCGGCTTGCCAGACCCTGGTTGACCTCGCTTTAAACGCCGGGGGTTTAGACAACGTGACCATTGCTCTGGCCCACTATCGATTTCCAGCCTGAAAGCTGTCATTTCCTTGAATCGCTTGCGCAAATCACTGAGATATTCCGCTCCAGTCTATCCCGGCACACGCAGAAATCGGAATGAAAATATTGGGACCATTTCTTTCCGTCGAAGATCCAGATACCTTCTTTTTCATGCGTGGCTTCCCGGATCTCTCTTCGCGCGAGCCGATGAAGGCAAAGTTCTATGACGGGGATCTTTGGAAGGGTGAACTGGAGAACACCCTGATGCCGATGTTGGAAAAGTATGAAGCCGTCGGTGTAGAAGATCCTGACGACCTCGTTTGTTGGTAGTGGATCCGTAAGGATGCACGAGAGAGGGCGACCTAACCAAACAAGGAGACCGAGGTCATGAGGAGATATGTCGCAGTTGCAGCACTGATGGTCGCGGGGTTGTTCTGCGGAGTTGCTGGCGAGGAGGCCCAATCGAATTCAGACGCGACGAGAACAAGCGTTTCACAAACTCCCAAGGAACAGGGTGGGCAACGCGATTTTGACTTCGAGATTGGTACTTGGAAAACTCACTTAAGGCGCCTCCTGCGTCCCTTAACTGGCTCAACTACCTGGGTCGAATATGATGGTACTACCGTTGTTCGAAAGGTTTGGAATGGCCGCGCCAACCTGGTGGAGCTCGAAGTCGATGGCCCCGCAGGTCACATCGAAGGTCTTTCCCTGCGTCTATACAATCCCCAAGCCCGCCAGTGGAGTCTTAATTTTGCCAACAGCGCTAGCGGTACCTTGACCCAACCCGTGATCGGTGGCTTCAAAAATGGGCGTGGCGAGTTTTTCGGCCAGGAAACATTAAATGGCCGGGCCATCTTTGTTCGGTTTGTTATCTCGGATATCACTCCGAATTCTTGCCGTTTTGAACAGGCATTCTCGGATGATGGTGGCAAGACCTGGGAAGTAAACTGGATCGCGAGAGATACCCGGCTGAAGGAGTGAATCTGACTTACACTCTACCGGGTTGGAAACCTTTCACCCGCACTGCCACGGTTTTCGATCCAAGTTTCGGATGCTTCGCAGTCAAGCGAACTAGGCCGGCGGTTTCTTTGGTTTTGAGCCAGACGGCTCCCACTCCTCCGAATAGCGCAAACGGATTTTCACCAATGATCTCGCCGGGACCTTCCACACTCAGCGCGATGGCAGCGTTGGCGAAAGGGCGGACGGCGCCGTACTCGTCCGTCACTCGCAGGACGATGCGAGTTGAGTCGATGCCATCTCCGACCAATTCACCATCGTCCGGCTCAACCAGCAACTGGCGGTCTGCTCCTCTGCCGGACATCATTCTGGTAATGACGAGCTTGCCTCCGATGTAACCTTCAATCTTCAAATCGCCCCATGGACCGCGCAGACCTTCGCGAATGTTGCTGACAAACGGCGGATAAGCCAGGTTGGAGAAAGTCTTGCGGTCGGGATCGACGTCCGCCACTAAACGGTCTCCGATGTAAATCTTTAAGTGATCACAATTTGAGCAGACCATCGCGACGTTGAAACTCTCGTCGCGGTCGCCGCGCGACCAGTCGAAGGCGGGCTCGAGAACGATCTCCTCCTTCGGGTCGCACTGCGATTTGTAAAAGCCGGCCGCTGGTTTCGGAATGCGAAAGATGTCGGCAACGCCGTGATAGCAGATGCGATCACTGGAGCAGAAGTTCGAATGTGTGTTGTAGTCAAAAGCACACCAGCCCAGTCCGCCCGCATACTTCTTGTCAGATGCCAGCTGATTGTGGACGCGGGCGTGCCGCATCGTGTGTTCGGTGATGCGTTCGATGTTATCGTTCCGTTTAGTCGGGTACATGTGGCCGATGAACTCAGTGTTGAAGTAGAGCGTGCGATTGGCCGGCCTGAGCGGAATCTGAAAGTCGTTCATCGTATACACGTCTTCCAACTGCTCGGAATCGTACCTGTAACGCACACCGCCTGTCTGACGGGAATCGTCCAGCGCGTGCGCCACCTGGTTTGTGCGTGTATAGAAATCGTGATCGTCGCGCGACTCGTTCACCCGAACTCCCCACAAAATGATCGACGGATGATTCCAGTCGCGCCGGATCATGGCCTCGACATATTGCACTGACAGGTCTTTCCACCCCTGATCGCCGATGTGCTGCCAGCCGGGAATCTCTTCAAAGACAAGTAGACCGAGTTCGTCGCACGCGTCTAGAAAGTGGGGAGACTGCGGGTAGTGTGAGGTGCGAACAGTGTTGCACTTGAAGTCCTTGCGGAGAATCCAGGCATCCCGCCGCTGCACCCGCGCGGGCATCGCCTGGCCGACGAAAGGGTAGGTTTGGTGTCGATTCAAACCGCGCAGCTTGAGATGTTTGCCGTTGAGAAAGAAGCCATCAGGGGTGAAGCTCGCCTCACGAAAGCCGATACGCGTTTCGTATTCGTCGGTCAAACGATCATTCTCAAATAGTGAGACACGCACTTGATAGAGTTTTGGGTTATTCACGTCCCAAAGATCGATTGCACCAAAATTATTAAGGACCAGGTCGTAGTGCGGGGTTACGGTCGAGACGTTGAGACTTTGCGTTGTGATTACGCGGGCGCCATCGCGCAACTCCGCCGTCAGTTTGCGCTGTGCGCTGGCCGCACTTTTGTTTTCGAGATAGCAACGCACGTTGACGCTGCGGTTGTTGGAGAGCACGTCGCGCGGGCGGGCAAAGACGTTTTCAATGAAGGTGGTAGGCACTACACGCAACGAAACGTCGCGGTAGATGCCCCCGAAAGTCAGATAGTCGATTTCACCGCCAAAGGGTGGGATATCGTTGCGCTCGGTCGAGTCGACTTCGACCGCGAGTACGTTGTCGCCGCGCCAGTTGAGATGTGGTGTCAATTCGAATGAGAACGGCGTGTAGCCGCCGCGATACTCGCCTAGCTTCTGCCCATTAATAGTGACGGTCGCCGCGGTCATCACACCGCCGAAGTCGATAAACACTCGCCGCTCGGTTAACCCAGCCGGCATTGTGAAGTGGCGCCGGTAAAGCGAAATGAACTGATACTCCTTATCGTCGAAGCCATGCCAGGGCAGCATCTTGTTTGTGTGGGGAATCGTTACTCTAGTGAACCCGGTATCGTTGAACTGAGGGCCGGCGCCGTTTGGGACGTTCTTTTCGCTGTAGAGCCATTTGTGATTCAGCGGAAAGATGCGTCGTTGCGAGGCGGTGGCTCCCTGGGCAGAAGCTACCGTCGAAAGTTGAGGCAGCAGCGTTAAGCCGGCCAAGCCTGCACCGCCAGCTTTGATAAACTTCCGCCGGTCAATCCCTTTTCTACGATCCGTTTTCATCGGGTTCTCCTTAAAATTTTTGTTTCACCAAGTACGCAGCCAGGGGACAGTTCTTCAGTTCTCTTAAACCTGACGCGACCGACTCTGCGTTGAGCCGTGCACCTGAAGGATTCGTGTGCGTGTGGTCAGTCGGAAAGTATTCCTTAGTGACTTTTTCCTGGCCAATCGCCTCATATTGCCTGGCGGCGATCTCGTTTAGATCAATGAAGAAAGCACCTTGAGACTTCGCCACTTCCGCGGCCCAACCTCCGTACGTATCTCCAGCTCGCACGACCTTTCCGTCTTTCCAGATGTTTCTCGGAATCAGCGAAAGCACGATCGCCGTTGCGCCTTTCGCTTTTGTGTCGCTAACAAACTTTCGCATGTACCAACCGTAGGTGTGAACCACCTCGTGTTTCTTAGTAATCAGGTTGTCAATCTCTACAGTCTCCTCGCCGGTCCCGCGTATCGACCCACGTGCGCGGGAAGTATCGTTGATGGCGCCGCCGTCGTTATGTCCGAACTGCATCAGAACGAAGTCTCCCGGTTTCAATTCAGCTAGTATCTGGTCCCATAACCCTTCGGTCTGAAACGTACGGCTGCTGCGTCCACCCCGCGCGCGATTCTCAACTCTGATTCTTGCTTGATCGAATAGATCGGCGATCGGATCACCCCAGCCCTGCTGTCCATCTGTGGGGGTTTTGACGGTCGAGTCGCCGATGATGAAAACAGTCGGCAGGGGTTGCTGTTGCGCGCGAGCGGTGGTGCCCAATGGGCCGGCCTGATGCGAAACGATGACCGCAATTAACATCGCCAGGATGACCGCGCCTCTGCCTAAAATGAAATGCTTTGATGTATTGCTCATTCTGCTGGTTATGTTGAGATCTCCGAAACTCACGCCACGAATGTGACACGCTCAAGGGTCGGTAATTTGCAGCTCAGGAAGGGGGCCTTGTCCCGCTTCAAGCTTGAAAACCACTCAACTGCAAATCGACTTTTCAACTTAGTCACCTCTCAGGTCAGGAAGGCGGACCCTGTCCCCGCTCAAGCTTGAAGACCACTCACGT